>NZ_RBHX01000001.1:0-306355 GCF_003626735.1 Microbacterium sp. CGR2
AAGGGCAACTTCTCTATCTTACTGATCTTTTCCCTGTTGTCAAATCGCCTTCCGGCGACTGACTCGAGGGAACGAGTCAGTTCCTTCATCCAGATCACTCACTGAGTGGTTCTCGATTCGGGAGGTGTTCGATGCTTGAGGGGAGCCGGCCCGGAGGCTTTCGCTCAACCCTTTGGGGCGAACAAGTAATAAGTTACGCGGATCTCGGGAGTCCGGCAAATCCTGGCTGACCGCCGGGCGTGTCGTCCACCGTGCCCCCGGAAACACGGGGCTGGCCGGAGGTCGGGGCCCGGTTTCGCTCATGCCCTCCGCTCGGGCTCGAGCACTCCCCTCCGTGTACGAAGAAAGCCCCCGGCTTTCGCCAGGGGCTTTCTTGTCTTGTGGACCTCCGTAGTAGCTTCTCAAACCCCCGGAAGCCGCTCGGCTCGCTGATTTCCCGTGTCCTGCGCGGATCGCGGGCTCGTCGACCGCGTAAGCGGGCTACTCGGATCACCGATCAGCGCGGCCCGGTACGGGAAAATTCTCGTCAGCCTCAAACCCGTTTGAGCGTCTCCAATCGGGCTGAGCTGCTCGCCGGATACGCTGCCGGCGTGCCGGTGCGAGAGCTGGCTACGCGGTTCAAGGTGCACCGCGGCACGGTACGCGAGATAGCTCGGCAGGCTGGAATGGTGGCACGCCAGCCCCAGCTGGCCGACCTGATCCGACAGGACGCTGCCCGGCTCTACACGGACGGTCTGGCTCTCGCTCAGGTCGCGGACCAACTCGGCATCAGCAACGAGGCCGTGCGATCCGCAGTGCTCGCGTGCGGTGGCGCGGTGCGCACCGGGAGTCGTCGTCAAATCTGATCCGCCGAACCGTCTTTGCCGTCAGCTACCAGGTGGTCGTGTCACCAAGATCAGCTCAGCAGGGTTTGCGTCATCCCGACTTCGAATCTCAGGCAGGTGAGAGTCCCCGAGCGACGCCATCTGCATAGCGACCTTCGCCTGCTCGACTGCCGAAGCAACTGACTGCGCGGAGGCGATTGCGGCGTAGAACCTCGCGGCGAACATCACGGCAGCAATATCCGTGATCGACTCTGACATCCCGATGACCGTCGGGACCGTCTGCAAGAGATCATCGGCCCCTTCGAGACTCTCGCAGGCATTGAGTACGACGAGTTGGGGAGGCTGGTCAGTGGCGCCAAGCGCTTGGGCGAGAAGGCCGAACTCTACTTCGGCACCATCTACTGAGCCTTCCTCGTTCTCCAGGAGTACGCCCAAGAAGGAGGCGTGGCCTGAGAAGTGAACGACATGTGGCCTGTGATCGTTGAGGCCGTCGATCAAGTCTGATCCGGTCGCCGCGGGCAGATGCTCGATCGTCACCAAGTCTCGGAGCTTTGACGCTCTCAACGCCTGCTTCACCTGACGCACCTCCTGGTCTACGCGCAGCCAGACGCCGTTCGATTCAGTAGATCCGTCCGGATGCTCGATGACAGTTTCCACGGCCTGAGGATTTGCTGTGAGGTAGAGCACTCGCAGTGGTTCAGGCTTGGGCGGCTGTACCTCGACATAGCGGATCTGCGCATGGGGCCGAGTGAGCCTGCCCATCTCCCGAGCGTGAGTCTTCTCCCTTTGGCGACGACGATCGTCTGCACGATCCTGAGCACGTTGCTCGCCCTGTTCCGCGCCGCGCAGAGAGGTTCGCTTGCTTGCGATCGTCTTGCTCGCGTTCGCAATCTTTGTGCCGATGTCGCCCACCTTCTTCAACGCATCCGAGGCCTCCTTTTCCTTGCGTTCGGCCGCGCTGCGTGCCGAGCGCCGCGTAGCGTCGCTGTTGGTCTTCTCTGCGCGCGCGTGCTCGCTGCGCGCCTTAGCTGAAGCGTCGTCAGTCTTCTTCTGGTACTTCGACAGCTCCTTCTTGTGGCCGGCTACCGCCGTTTCCAGACGAGCTATGTCGGAACGCAATTGGTCGCTACGGGCCATGTGATGTCACCGTCCGTTTCTTCTGCAAGTCTGTTCGCTTGTCAGTCCATGCCGACAGCGATTTTCTTGAGCTTCCATCAAATTCCGCCATTGCGGTTTGGTGGCAGTGGCTCCTCACCGCGGGTAGCCAGCCACATGGTGTGCTCGCGACTGATGGCTTCCTCTGCGTCGGCCACCGCCTGCGGCCACTCCTCGGCGCTCACTCCGCGAAGAACATCTGCTTGAACAGCAAGTTCGCCAGCCGCTACTCGGTATGCGGAGGTCAGTTGCGAGTGCTGCTTGATTGCTAGCCAGGCGGCTCCGCCAGCGACGAAGGCGGCGACGATACCGGCAAAGTCGAAGGGCTCGTCACGACCGAGGGAAATAGCCGCCGCCACGATGGCAAGCAACTCTCCGAGGAGGAGGGCGTACCGCCAGGCTGTGGCGCGAGTCTCGTTCTTTCGCGCGTTTGACGAGTACCAGTTGCGCTGCTCCTCCGTCCTATGTGCGAGGTACGAGTCTCTGCGTGTGGGGAATGCTGCTCGCCGGAGTTCCAACATGCTGTCCGTGAGGACGGCATCGCCAGGACCCACGTTGATTCGGTCTTTGCCACGTTGAAGAACTTCGGTGACTCGCGTACGAAGCAGTACCTCAGCTTCTCCCTCCGTGACACCTGGCCCGAATGGTTCTCCCTGGACGGCGAAACGCCACGCGAGCGTCTTCGTGGACTCCGCGACTGCGCGTCCGGAGTACCAGTCGCGCTCGGGCTGGAATCGGATCAGGGCGAGTTCGGCCAATGCCGCGGCAATGAACGCGACGAGAAGTACGAGGCCAGAGAAGTCAAAACTTCCAATGGCGATGCCAATTGCTGCGGCGAGCGTGGCTATGAGAAGCGAGATTAGCCGCAGGGCGCTGAGCCGCACGTAGGTAGTCTGTCCGCGTCCCGATGCTTCACTCGCCGCATCGTGGATTCCGGGGAGCTTGATGTTTGTAGGGCCAGAAGAGTTGCCATGGTCACTCATCGTGTGCACGTGCTCATCGTGTTGGTAGGCATCGATCGGCCTCGACTAGTCGCAGAGATCGCCCGTTCGATGGCGTCGTCGAACTGATTGACATCAGCTGGCTCGTACCAATTCAGTATTTCAGCTCCGTACTCCGTCAAGCCATCCGGCACCGGCGCGTCCGGGTCGATCCGGATTCCGATGATGCCCTTTCCTTGGTCTTTGCTCCATTGGATTTCTTTCTCAACCCAATCACTATCAGCGGTGTTCTTTCCGATGAGCACTACTGTCGCGGAGCTGCCGCTGATCCTTTCCTTGATCTTCCGGCTTATGTAGTCCGGGTCGCGACTCTTGACTGGGTCGAGGAGGTGTCGACCTGTGAAGTCGATGTTGACATTCTTGTTGTAGGTCATCAGGTTGAGGCCGCGCGCCTTCATTTGATCGGCGTGCTGATAACTGATGAAGACGCGTCGTGTCATGCCTTTTCCTCCACTGGCACGAGCGTGGCGGTCTTCTTGCAGAGCGGGCACCGCTTAAGCAATGCGCCGCTCTTGATCACGTACCCGCATTCGGGTTCACGGCAGCGCCATCTTCGAGTCTTGGAGCTATTGGGGACCTTCGACAGTTCCGCATCGGTTTGGTAGTAGTCGGCTGCGTCGTCCCAATTGAAGCCGGTTTCACGACCCCACGACGGATAGGCAAAGCCGGATCGAGCGCGGGCGAAGCGTTCGATCCGCCCAACCTCGTCGAGATAGTTGCCGGTCTGGTCGGGTTGACCGTCGCAGATTCTTGTCAGTGCGGCAACACTTTCAAATTCAATCGGCTTCATCGTTCGAAACGGCGCCGAGCAAATTGTTGCGAGAGGTTCTGGAAGTTCCCTCGTAAGGATGGGATTGATGAACCGAATCTCGCTCGCGGCTAGCGCGTAGTCATGATTGACCGCGCCCTGCGTCCCTTCGGTATACCAGCCGATCTTGTAGTACCCGGACAGCACGCGACCCTGGTGCTTCTTACGCGTAGTCAGGAAGAAGATCGTCGCAGCGCCGTCCTGCACGATGCGGTTGCGCATCGTTGGCTCGCAGGTAGAGAAGAGGCCGTAACTGCCTGTCTCGATGTTCGGATCGCTCTTGTTATCGCCTGGGCGAGTGATCTCACGGACAGGCCAGCGAGCTAGAGGCTCGGAGAAGTAAACCGAGAGGTAGCCCGACCCTCTGTCGTCGAGTGGGCGCCATGGATCGCTGAGGCGACGCGCCGTGGCGCCTGCCGATGTGACCGCAGGTCTTCCCATATCTTGATGATAGAGGTGACCTCTGACACCTCTACGAAGCCACGCTGTACGGGCAAAGGAGCTGTCCCATGTCCGAAGGGACACTCTCGATCCAGCCAGGAGCCGTGGTGGTGTTCGAAGGACTCGATCGAACCGGCAAGTCGACTCAGTTGAGCCGTCTCCGAGCGGCCCTCAGCCCAGAGTCAGCGGCTTTCGCCCACATGCCACGGGGCTTCGGCCGCTTCACTAAGCGTGTGTACGCAGCCCTGGAAGCTGAGGAGGTAGACGAGAAGCCCTCGTCGGGGCTCGCCCAGCAACTCGCACACCTTGCATGTCACGCGGAGTCGATCAGGCGGCTGACCGAGTCGGTCGCGTCGAGCGCGCTGGTGCTGGATCGCTGGTGGTGGTCCACGATCGCGTACGGCTGGTACGGCGGGTCGGTCGAGCAGTCAGGGCTTTCCGAGGCAAGCTTCCGTGACCTCATCGACACGATATGGTCCCCGATCGTCCCATCTGTTGTGTTCGTGTTTCTCGAACCTCACCAGCTTGACAGCAGTAACAACAAAGGCGTCGAAGCCGGCTATCGCGCTCTCATCGAACAGCATCCTGACGTCGCTGTTGTCGTGCACAGCGCCTCCGAGGATGCTGTCCACGCGCTGGTGCTGGAGACACTGTCGGAGCGCGGTCTGGCCAGCGGCCAGGATCAGTGATGCTCGATGTCGACCTACCGGGACGTGCAGGCCGCCTTCGTCGAGGAACTGCGCTCGATCATGGAGTTCGGAGAACACATCGAGGTTCGCGGCCAGTCAACGCGTGAGCTACGAGCACGACTCATCGAGATCAAAGACATCCGTGCCCGATATGTGGTGGTGCCGCATCGTCACAACAACGTCTTCGCGTCCATCGCCGAAAGCATGTGGGTAATCTCTGGACGGAATGATCTCGGGTACCTCGGCGCCTACTTGAAACGCGCACACGAGTTCTCCGACGACGGGACTACCTGGCGCGCAGGGTATGGTCCCCGGCTTCGCGACTGGAACGGCATCGACCAGTTGGCCGAAGTCGTGGCGATCCTGCGAGCAGACCCATCATCGCGGCGAGCTGTCGTGAGCATCTTCGATCCCGATCGCGACTTCGTCAGTAGCAATGATATTCCTTGCAACAACTGGCTCCACTTCCTCATCCGCGACGGGCGACTTGACCTTCACATTGCGGCGCGAAGCACTGATATCTGGTGGGGATTCTCGGGTATCAATGCCTTCGAATGGACACTCTTGCTCGAAATGATGGCCCATTGGCTTGATCAGGAACCTGGTCGCCTGGTGTTCTTCAGCTCATCCATCCACTTGTATCAACGGCACTTCGAACCGGCCACTCAAATGTTGCAACATGTGAGCGACACAGGGGAAGCCCACGGCCAGGACGACACTGCACCTCTGACGTTCAGCACGTCCTGGGACGACTTCCCTGCTGAGTTGGAAGAGTGGATGCGCGTAGAGACGGCCGTACGGTCCGGCGATAGTCTTGACGCCCTCAACTATGTCCTCACCGATCCTCTGCTAACCGGCTATGCGCGCATGATCGATGTGTTCTGGGCTTTCAAACGCGGCGCGGACGATACCGACCTCGAACGACGCTTGTGTGGCATCGGCGACAGCAGGCTGATGATCGCAGCAGCGGAGTACCTAGGGCGTCCTGAGCGACTGAGCCACTAGAGAAAGTCCTGTGTGTACTAGACCACGGCCACGGCACCGGCAGTCACCGACGCCGCCGGGTCGTTGATTCCCCACTTCGGGGGAAAGAAGGGTGTGCCCGGTGAGCCAAGTGGAGCGAACTGCTGCTTGATTCGACTACGGCCTCCTACTCCGCGCACGTGCGGGTGCATCACGCGGGCATACTTGTCTGTTTCGCAAAAGAGATTCTGGCAGTCAATGAGTGTCAGCGACCGGCCGAATAGATTCTCGAACTCGATACCGTTCTGCTCAAACTGCTCCTCCTGAGTGTCCACCATCCATCGGATCAGCTCTTCGGCAGGCAATCCATCGAGATCTGGGAAGCACTTCGCAATACCACTACGCGCCCCTGGGCCAGGTACCACAAAGTCGTTCTCGCCGAAGTCGAGAAGGGTCGTGTAGTTCAGGTCGATCGCGAGTTGATACGACAGGAAGGGGCCCAATGAAGGGAATGAAGAGATCGTCTCAAAAACGTCGCGTAGCAACGCCGCCCCAGTGAGCTGTTCAGTAACCCTGGATCGCATCATGTGCTCGGCCAGAAGCAAGTGATTGCGGTGCTTTCTCGCCGCACCGAATGGAGGAGGCGGAACGATGTATGCCGCGGAATATACCCGCTCTCCGCGGGAGAGTAGTCCGTCTAGAACCTCGCTGAACGCATCGACGTCGAACGAGTCCGCTGTAATTTCTCCGAAGCGATCCTCAAGTACGCTCCATGTGGAAGGCTTGTTGAAGAATCGGAACAACAGGACCCTGAGCACGAGATCCCGTGGTTCTTGCGATCCAGCGTAGGCGATACGAATTAGGTCCTGCGACACGCGATCGGCTGCGCGATAGGCATTCGTAAATCGAAAGCGTGAGATGACAGGATCATCGGTCCACGGCGCCGACTCTCCGCGAAGACGGGCGTGATAGACATGCTGCCGCTCGGCGGCGAAGCGCCAGTAAGACGGCAATACTTCAGAGACCACGACGTTACGCCGTCCAATACGCAAGCGTCGCATGGGCTCTTCCTGTCCTTGGGGTCTGGGTTCGACCGTGGCTCAAGACTGCCATGCGCCGGACGCGCGATCGCAGAGGCTCGCTCTACCGGCGCGAACCCCAGGCGGTCGAGCTACACCGAGACCGTCTGCTGGACATCCTCGGCCTTGAGGGCGCCACCGCTCTCGGCAAACGACGTCATGCGCCGGTCCCGAAGGCATGCCCGGAGGAGCAGGACGAGGCTGATCGGCCCGACCCAAAGCATCTTGAGCATGTTCCAGATGCCCCACAGCACGACCAGGTGCAACCAGCCGGGACCGCCGTCGGCGATGAGCTGGACGCACACGTTCGCGATCAACAAATATGGGATCGCGAGCAGCATCGCCGGGACGCCCCACTTCAACCCGCGGCGGCGGGTGCGGATCGCATCCAGCAGGATGTTGGTGGGCAGGTAGCGCCGCAGATAGTAGCGGGTGTGGACGCTCGCGGCCCAGATCAGACGGATCATGGCTCTTGTTCCTCTCCATCGCACAGGTATGTCCGGTGAGGCGGTGCGTTGGAGAGTGACCCGAAGGTCTGCCGCAAGCGGCGCGTTACAGAGGAGAAATCCGCTTCACGTCGAAGTCTACGCCCGATCTCCGACAGGGGAAAGAGGTCGCCGAGAGGCTGGGTGGCGGCACGCTCACAAGGTCGGCCCGACGTGCTCCCTCCCGGCTGCCGGTCGTGGGGCGGCAGCAGACGTAGAAGTCTGCGTGATCGCCTGCGCTCGTTCGAGCGCAGTCCGTGCGCGGGCAGCGTCGATCTTCTGCACCGTGGTCTCCGGCGCCGGGCCGAGGGGTGTGTCGTCGGTGATGTTGTACCTGTCGCGGTAAGCGGCGACGGTGCCTGCGTGCTGCCGCCACGCTGCTGTCTTGTGTGGGTCGCGGGGTGGTGTTCCGAGGGGCTTCATCCACGGGGCTTTCGCGTCCAAGGCGATGTCCAGGACGGCGTTGGCGCGCTGCTCGATCAGCTCCCGGCGCTCGTCCAGCGCTTGCCGCATATCGGTGCTCATCGATCCTCGCGCAGCGGGGACGAGACCGGCGATCAGCCTCGGCGCTTTCCTCGTGCGACCGGACCCGGCGGGTCGTGCGGTGGCTCGGGCGACGCGGTGGTGCAGGACAGAGGCGATGTCGTCGGCGTCGGCGAACCCGCGTGCGGCGACCAATCGCGGGAGCATCGTGTCGAGGGCGTGGTGGTTCGCTTCGGCGCGTCGGAGTTCGGCGGTGAGCGCCCCGAAGGCTTCGGACTCGATGGCCGTGTCCGCTTGCTCAGGGCTCAGGCCGGACGCGCGAACCAGGTTCACCCAGCGGTCGTGTTGGGCTGCGGCGGCGATGGTCTCGTACTCGGCAGCGAGCTGAGCGATCGAGCCCCAGTGTTCGTGTTCGGCGGTGATGGTCTCGTGCGCGGACAGCTCGGCACCCGCATGTTGTAGGACTCCGTAGAGCACGGACCGGGCAGTGGTGTCGGGGTTGTCGGCCGGATGCGGATGGGCGTGCTCGTCGGCCCGGTCGAGGATCACATAGGCGTAGTTGGCGTGCTTGCCGCGGGTCATGGCAACGTAGAAGTTTTCTCTCGTGGCGGTCGGCTCCGCCAGGACGTGTGCGGTGTCGGTGGTGACGCCCTGGGCACGGTGGGCGGTGACGGCGTAGCCAAGATCGGCGTGCTCGGCGACATAGGCCGCCGGAAGGACGATGGAGCCCCCGAACCGGCGTCTGGTCTTGCGGATGGTGACCGAGCCGTCGTCGCGGACGCCGGTGATGGTCCAGGTGTCGCCGTTGCGCACCCAGTCCTTGCCGGTGCGTAGCCGGCGGTCGTTGCGGCGGGTGATGATCGTGTCCCCGACTCCGGCCGTGGTGCCGTCGTTCAGTTCGACATCGCGGCCGGGCGTGAGGGTGCCGTCGAGGATCAGGTCCGCTCGGGCACGAGTGTTGAGGGTGGTTACCTGGTCGCGGGTCTCGGCGATCAGCACCGACACTAGCCCCTGGTCGCGATCAGCGCGCCAGGCTGTGTAGGCGGTGTCGGTCATCGCTTCGGCGTCACCCTCGCGAATGCGGTCGTGGTTGAGGTACGTGTCGATCACCTCGGTACGTCCGTGACGCAGGGCAAGGGAGGCGGTCTTCTCCCACGGGTTGATGAATCTGTGTACGTCGACCAGCTCTGGCGTGTCGTCTCGGTCGTTCACGAGGAGTCCGAAGGCGCCGCCGGCGTCCACTGACTGGAGCTGGGCGAAGTCGCCGACCAGCAGCACTTTCGCCCCGGCCCGTTCGGCCAGGTGGGTTATCCGGTCCAGGGACAGGGTTCCAGCCAGGGAGGCTTCGTCAATGATGACGAGCTGACCCGCCTCGAAGGTGGTGCCATGGGTGAGGTGGTTGGTCCACCACTTCGCCGTGTTCTCCGTCGCGATGCCGAGGTCGTCGGCGAGCACTTGCGCGGCTACCGCCGAGGGTGCGAGCCCGACCACGGAACCGGTGCCGTGTTCGGTCTCCCACGCCTGCCGCAAGGCAGACATGGCGGTGGTCTTTCCCGCACCGGCCGGGCCGACCAGCACGTCGAGCATCCGGCCGGAGACGGCGATCTTCATCAGGGCGTCGGCCTGGTCCTCTCCGAGCATTCGTCCCTCGGCGTCAGGGCGGGAGGTGGTCTTCTCCATCGTGTCCACTGGGACCGTGGGGGCGATCATGGTGCGGGAGCGGTCGAGTAGCCGGTCCTCGGCCTCAAGCAACAGTTCGGAGGAGAATACGGTCGAGTGCTTGGGCCGGAACACGCTCGTACTATCCACCCGGCGGAACGTCGCAGGGCTGGTGGCGAGATCGGGCGGGGTGAGGCGCAGCGACGCTTGTTCGGCCGAATCGGTGACCATCCCGACGATCGCTTCCCGATCCCGGGCGGTGGCGAACCGCCATCCCATCGTCTGCCGGGAGGCCTCCGCATGCAGGTTCCACCGGCGCCACGTGGATCGCTTCTCTCCCACGAGGCCGACCACGGTCTGGCCAAGTTCAGCGATCAGTTCCAGGGGCACGTCATCGGCCCGCAACACCAGCCCGGAGTCGTTGGCGGTCACGCTGCCAGCCCAGGTCGTCGCGTCATGACCGAGGACTGTGGTGGCGCGGGTGCGCCACTGGTCGGCGAGGCTCTCCAGCGACCGGACCTCCTTGTCCGGCCGGGTGGACAGTGTGGCTTGCGCGCGGAGCTTCACGATCGTCGTCTTCGATGGTCTGTGCCCGTGCTTGTCCACGTGGTCGGCTATGAGCCGGTCGGTTTCGGCCTCGATGTCGTGGGACCGGGTGGAGAACGCCGCGATCAGCTCTTCTGGGACATCGGTGATCTCCCATGACGGGTTCCGATCCCGGCCCCGCGTCCTGGTCTCCCACGCCAGGCCGAAGGTGCGGGTGAGTCGGTCGGCCAGTACCGCGTTGTAGTGCTCGGACAGGGCGACCACTGCGGCGTGCATCGGTCGCCCGTCCAAGGACCGCCACTTCCCATCGAACGCGGTCTGCACCTTGTTGGACACGACGACGTGGGTGTGAAGCTGCGGGTCACCGGCACGGGAGTCGTAATGGTCGAACCCGGTGGCGACCAGCCCGGTCACATCGACTTGCGCGACCGCCCCATCACCGGCCGTGGTGCCGGTCCGGGTGGCGGCGACCTCGCGCTCCATGAAGTCCAGCACCTCGACGACCGCGTCGTGGTGGACTTGGGCGATCAGCGCCTGTGTCCCGGCGTCGGCGATGCCCCAGAGCACCGAAACCGACTTCGGCACACTGAACGTGTAGTCGAACCCGGCAACGGCCCGTCGGCTTCCTCGCGTGGTCTCCTCGGCCTCGATCTGCGCGACCGCACCACCCCGGCCAGCCGGCCCCATCTCGTCCGGTAGCTGCTCGACGCGCGCTTTGATCCGCTCGGCCACCGGAGCGTACTCAGGGAACGCCTTACCCAACGGCTCACCGGTCACCGGGTTGCGGCCCATGCCGACCAGAAGCTGAAGCTGCGCCTCGGACACCCGGTCACCGACAGCCAACCGACCACCACCAAGCCCGGCGAGGCCAGAACCGAGCCACCGTCCGGGCGGCGTTCCCGCCTCGGCGTAGTAGCGCGTGAGCGGTGTCGATAGTGAGCGATCACCGTCAGCGGCGGCCACTGAGCGCAGGAGGTACTTGTAGCCGTCGCCGGCACTCATCACCCGCATCGAGACCGTCATACCGGGAAGGTGCACCCGGCATCGAGCAAGCAGCATCAAGTCGGAGTCTGGCGGTGCTTTCGGAGGAGCTGGCGATACCGGGTTGGAGTAACGCCAACCACCTGACGAAACACTCGGGCGGCGTGACCGCGGCTGCGCCAGCCGACCTGACGCATCGCCGACTCGATCGGCAGGTTGGTCTCTCGGAGCAGCCGTGCCAGATGTTCGGCCCGCACGGTCGCGAGATACGTCATCGGGGTCTTGCCGTAGGCGTCGACGAACACTCGGCCGACCTGCGATGGCGAGAGATGCACCGCTGCGGCGATCTCGTGGAGTGTCCATCGGTGCTCGGGTTTGGCGTGAAACAGGCCAGCTGCCTGCCGGGCCTCGGTTCGCAAGGGTGCACATCGAAGCGGTGAGGATAGGCCGGGCCGAGTGACCGTACGTTGAGTCGGCGAGTGTCGCACGGGCGTGGTTCTCACGAACGGCATGATGACGTCGAGCACAGCGAACAACAGTGCTTGAAGCCGGTAGAAATTCGCTGGCGATGGTCCGTCCAGGCTCAGGGCAACCAGCTCGTCGAGCCACGGCCCCATGCTCTCGGCCCGGTCCTCCCCGAGACGCAGGATTTGAGCAGATTCGGAGTACAACTCATCGGCGAGGTCCTGAGCCTCCCACCGGTCGGCCAAGAAGGCAGAATGCTGCCAGAACACTTGATCGATCACACAGTCCCGGTCGAGACAGAGCGTCGTGACGGTGATCGAGCCCTCGGGTTGACTGCCGCACAGCGTGTTCGCGCCCAAAGCCACGGCGTCGCCGAGCTTGACGGGCTCCAACGCCGAACTCGCCGAGCAACATCGCCGATCCACTGCGAACGAAGATCAGCTTCACACAGTCATGCGCGACCGGCACCTGCGGCATGTGCACTGCCTGGGTAAGGGCAATGACAGGAGCGAACGGGTCCGGAATCTGGCTGTGCCCCTGAGCGGGGATGATGCTGGTGGCCATGATCGCAGCGGCGCCTGCCCGCATCCGATGCCCTGCCCCGAAGGTGCCTGGTTGGTTCAGGGCTGGAGCGTCTGGGGGAATCCTGTCCAGCGGAGTTCGGGGCGAAGGTGGCTCATATCGTTGAACATGCTGATGCTCGGGTGGGAACCGGGGCGGTACTCGATGACGGTGAGGGCGGTGTTTGCGCTGCTGAGTCCGAGCCAGCGCACGGGTGGCGCGTCAAGGGCGTCTCGGATAAGCCACGCGATCGGGTAGGCGTGAGTGATGAGCAGTTCGTGAACATCGTCATCGTGTTTCGGTGCGTGAGCGAACCGAGCGGTGAGGCTTTGCGCGATCTCGTAGCCTGCGGCTGCCTCCTGCGGGGCGTAGCCGTCGAAGAACGGCGTCCACGACGGGGGTGTTTCCTCCGGTTCGGGTACGTAGGGAATGTGGTCGATGAGTTCGGGGGCCTCGGCGACGGAGTTGCTCCCACCGAGGAACAAGTCAAGCTCTCGGGCTGTGTCGGCGGCTCGCGGCAGCGGGGAATGCCAGACCGCACCGATGGGAAGGTGGGCGAGGCGTTTTCCGAGGAGCCGGGCTTGTTCGCGGCCGGTGTCGGTGAGATTGCCGAAGGCGTCCGCGTCGCCATGTCGAGTGATGTAGAGATACCGAGTTGCCATGAGTACGTCTTCCTTTGCGTTCAGAGTGGAGTGATGGTTCCCGCTGTTCCATCGAGCGCAATCCGACGACCGTTCTCGATGAGGTTCAGGGCGTCAGGTACGCCGAGGACGGCGGGGATGCCGTACTCCCGGGCGACGATCGCGGCGTGTGAGAGGGCTCCGCCAATTTCCGTGACGACACCGGCAGCGATCGTGAACAGTGGCGTCCAGGCAGGATCGGTGTACGGACACACCACGATCTCGCCGGGCTGCACGGCAGCGAAGTCGGAGGGGCCACGAACGATCCGGGCCACCCCGATGACAGTTCCGTGTGATCCCGGCGTTCCCGTCAAGGTTCTGAATGGGAGCGGTGATCCGTGAGCCCGGACGGCAGGAAGTGACGCTGTGACGGGTCGCGCTTGCAGCACCCACACGGCGCCGTCGGCGACCGCCCACTCGATGTCTTGCGGGCCGCCTTGGATCTGCGCCATGCGGCTCCCCAGCCCGGTCAGAATCGCCACCGTTCCATCGTCCAGCGACCGCGCCTGTTGCTCCTCGGCGGCGACAGCACTCGCGATGACGCCGCCGCGCGCGACGTTGAGGTCGATACGGGTCTGTTTGCTCCCGACCGAATACCTGATCGATCCATCCGCCGCCACCTCATAGGAATCGGGAGCGACCGTTCCGCCCACGACGGCAAGGCCCAGACCCCAGGATGCTTCGATCCTGGTCGGCTCTCCTGACCGCTGAGGCGTGAACATGACGCCCGACACCTCGGCTTCGATCACGCGTTGCACGAGAACCGCCATGCCAGGAGCGGAGGGTGTGGCGCCGACTGTTGCCCGGTTCCAGTACTCGCCCACTCTCGACGCGTCGGCCGATGACCAGCAAGCCACTATCGCGTCGCACACCTCCGCCGTTCCCCGAGCACCGATGACGCTCTCGTACTGGCCCGCTGCCGAGGCGTCGGCGGTGTCCTCGTTCATGGCCGAGGAACGCACGGCGACAACAGGATCACCCATTCGGGCGAGCTCTCGGGCAACTTCGACGCGAAGAAACTCAGTGACCTCCATCCCCGCGGCATGCTCACCGTCATGCGGGACCACGAACCCATCAGGCACCGGCAAGCCCTCGCGCAGCAGGGTGCCGAGTGTCGCTGCCTTCCCTCCGCAACTCCCCGGAGTTGCGCGAGCAAGCCTCGTCAACATTCCACCTCCCTCAACATTTTGTTGACAACATCATGTTGATCGTAACAGGATGGGGTGCATGGAACGCAAGCACGACCTCGACCAACCCGCCAGCACCGACCACGAGCAGGCCGGACGGGAACACGACGCGCAAGAACGCATTTTCGCGATGGGCGCAGACCAGCTCGAACCGCGCCCGTGGCGGCCCGCACCGGCCCCGCCCACCGCAGTCGATCTGACGCAGTACGCGCTCTGGCGAGCGTCTGATCTGACACCCGAGGAGTTGCTGAGCGCCCTCACCCTGCTTCCATCGGCGCGAGCCGAGATCGAGGGGGCCGAAGTCGGACTGCTCTTCGTTGCCCGCAGCGAAGGACTGACCTGGGCGCAGATCGCTGTTGCCATGGGATTCCGCTCACCGCAAGCGTGCCAACAGTATGTGAACCGTCTCGCGGCCCGGCAGGACAAGCAGACATGAGCTGTCAGTCGGCGTCAGCGCTGCGGGTCTTGCACGCGGTTCGACTCGTCGGCTTCGCCGACGGTGATGCGGTTGCCGCGCGTGCCGGAACAGGCGTGGACGAGGCGCTGCGCACATTGCGCGAGGCGGAGCGCGAGGGCTGGGTGCAGCATCTCGCGTTCGCGGACCTCGATGGGTGGTCGCTGACCGACCTGGGCAAGTTCGAGAACGAACATCAGCTGGCAGCCGAGCGTGAGCGCAACGATCCGCACCAAACGGTCGCAGCCGTCTATCGCGACTTCCTCCCGCTCAACACACGCCTGGTGCGCGCTGTGACCGACTGGCAGATCAAGCCTTCCGACGACGACCGGTTCGCGCCCAACCAGCACAGCGACCGGGCCTGGGACGGGCAAGTGCTCGATGAGCTGACGCTACTCGGCAACGAGCTTGCTCCTTTGGTCACGCGCCTTTCGGAAGTTCTCGCGCGATTCGACGGGTACGCAGATCGCTACAACTCGGCTCTGCGCCGGGCCGTGAACGGCGAGCACGACTGGGTCGACAAGACCAAGTTGGACTCATGCCACCGAGTCTGGTTCCAACTCCACGAAGACCTCGTCGCCACCCTCGGCATCGATCGCCGCACGGAAACGCCCAGCGGCTCCGCGTAGAGCACACGGACGACAATCCTCCTCAGCAAGGCTGCGCCGGCATCAGTCTCCGCTCGATGAATGTCGCGCGTCGCGCACGCTAAGGGGTTGCGCGTTCGGCATCCGCAACGTGGCGCAAGATGGTTGCAACCTTGGGCATCACAGTCGCGACAAGTTGCTCATACAACGCAGGATGCTCGCCTGCGGACATCGAAATGCCGACGAGCAACTGATCCAGCGACGGCGCCTCCTGATCCTCCTCCTGGTACAGGCGGTTGGTCACGATCGCGAGCGAGGTAACAAACTCGGCGGCGAAGTCTCGCCCACTGGGGATCGAGACCAAGGCCTTGACGACATCAGCGGCCAGGTTGTCCGGGACCGCGCGCAACACACTCTCCTCGCCACTTTCGCTTGCCAGGGAGCGCTCCTCAAACATTCGATGAGCCTGAGATTCGCCGAGCCCACGGGTCAAAGTCGCGAGTTCGGCGTCACTGAGCGTCGGGGTCAGGTAGCTGACAAGCTTTGCCTCCGGCACGCCTCGCATCCCGATCAGGATCGTCTCACCGTCCCGGGCTCGACCCACCAGCTCCGGCAACATACGCCGCGCTTCCGCCTTCCCATACAACGGCCGCTTACTAGTCATCGCCCTCACCCTTCCGTACTTAGTTGTACGACAGTGTACAACTAAGTACACCTCGATCTGCAAGAGGTGTGACGCCTGCAAGAGCCGAGCGACGCCTGCGGAGGGGCTGGCTTAAACGGGTCTCGTCGCTCGGCACGACAGAGGGCTGCTCGTTGACATGGTGCGCGGAGGGCACGGCAGAAGGCGCCGCCTGTGGAGCGGGTGGGCGAGCACCTGGCGTCTGCCCAGCCCGGAGGGACTTCCCGCGAGGAGTCTGACCGGGGATCACCCGTCAGCCGGAGTCCTCATGCTCGACGCCCAATCACCCCGGCCGCCCGCTACGGGTCGGCTCCCTGTTCGGCGGCTCCGGCGGGCTCGACCTCGCCGTCGAACACGCCCTCGATGCCGAGACGATCGGGTTCTCCTAGAACGACGAGAAGGTCGCCCGCGTGTTCGCCCATCACTGGCCGGACGCCCCCACCCTAGGCGAGATCACCATGATCGGCTGGCCCGTTGTGCCGCCGGTTGACGTGCTGTGCGGGGGGCTTTCCATGCCAGGACGTTCGACGGTTGGCAAGCGGGCTGGCCTCGCACCCGGCGCCCGCTCTGGACTGTGGTCGCACATGGCCGAAGCGATCGACGCGCTGCAACCCCAACTCGTCGTCATCGAAAACGTACTCGGCCTGCTGTCCTCACCCGCCGTCCGCGCAGCCCTGGAAGGAGCCGACATGCGCACGCAACTCCGAGACTGCAACCCTTCGCGACCTGGAACCCGACCCGTGGGGTCTGGGAGACAGCGCAGCTCGACCTCTCCGGGCAGCCGGCGCCGTACTCGGCGATTTGGCCGACCTCGGGCTGGATGCGCAGTGGATCGGCCTACCAGCGTCCCTTGTCGGTGCCCCTCACCCCAAGCTTGAACGACGCCGCAGGACCACGGACAGCACCGGAGTTCGTGGAATGGCTCATTGGCCTCGGTGAGGGGTGGGCACGAACTCCGCGCACGGGCTCACGCCCGACCAGTAGATCACGGCGCTCGGCAACGGGGTGCTGCCTCTGCACGCGAGCGTCACGATCACGCTGGGCAGGGGCGCGACTCCTCGGACAGCAATCTGACGGGATCTCGCGCACCGTTCCATCATGTGAGAGTGGTTACCTATCTACTTCATGTAGTAAGGTAACGATATGCCCACCTCGATCGTAGACAAGCTCATGGCCATCACGAGCATGTTCCAGCAGGACATGGCCCGAGCCTTCGCCGGCACTCCGCTCACCGAGTCGCGGGTCGCCGTCCTGTGGACGCTGGCACTAAGCGGGCCATCCACCCAGCAGACCCTCTCTGAGGCGCTGTCGGTGACACCTCGCAACATCTCCGGCCTCGTGGACGCGCTGGAACAGCACGGATACGTGCGGCGCGTCCCCCACCCGTCCGACCGCCGTGCCGTGCTGGTGACGCTCACCCCGAACGGCGAGGCGGCGGTGGCGCGGATGCAGGAGGAACACGCTCATCTGGAGGTCGAGCTGCGCGACGCCGTCGCGCCGGAGCACCTCGATGCGCTCGAACAAGGCATCGAGGCGATCATCGCCCGCCTCGCCACGTTGGTGAGTGCAGAGCAGCCGGCCGCGGAGGACGGCTGATGAGCATCGCTACTCGCACCGCGCAGACCCCGCAGACCGAACCGAGTCGAATCCGAGCGCTCCTGGCTCGCGGCGCGGGGATGGAAAGGATCGTCTACGCCGCTATCGGTCGCGCGATCGCCCGCAAGCCCTGGAAAGCCCGCGACGCCAAGGGCTTCCGCTACCACGCTCAGAGCCTCGCGATTCTCGTCATTTTCATCGTGCTCTCCGCCGTCGAAATCGTGGTCATCGACCTGATCATGCATCAGTGGCTCTGGGTGAGAATCCCGCTGCTCATCATCGGCATCTGGGGACTGGTCTGGATGACCGGGCTCCTGTGTGCCCATTTCATGCGACCCCACACGGTCGGGAGCGATGGCATCCGAGTGCGGGATGGTCTCGACATGGATGCGCACGTCACGTGGGACGACGTGTACTCGGTGGGACTGAAGAACCGCAACTATGAGCCCAAGACCCCGAGCGTGATCGATGACCAGGGGGGCCGGTCCCTGGTGATGAACATCACCGACCAGACCAACATCGAGATCGTCCTGGAACGACCGACGACCATCACCCTTCCTGGCCTGCCGCCGAAGGGCGGCGAGCAGGTTATCGACCGCATCTACCTCTGGACCGACGAGCCCAAGGGATTCCTCGACGCGGTACGGGAGCACATGGGCTCTGAGGCGGACAGCGCCCAGGCCAAGAAGGCGCAGGCTCAGGCCGCGCAGGACGAAGAACGGAGAAAGCGCATGGCTCAGCACAACAACGGTCCGGCAATCGAGGTGAGCGGCCTCGTCAAGAGATTCGGTGACACCACCGCCCTCGACGGCATCGACCTCACCGTGGAGCCTGGGTCGGTGCTCGGGCTGCTCGGCCCGAACGGGTCGGGCAAGACCACGACCGTGCGCATTCTCGCGACCCTGATGAAGGCCGACGAAGGCACCGCCCGCGTGTGCGGTTATGACGTCGTGCGCGACGCCTACCAGGTGCGGCAGTTGATCGGACTCACCGGCCAGTACGCCTCGGTGGACAAGGACCTCAGCGGCCACCAGAACCTCACCATGATCGGCCGGCTCCTCGGCATGTCCAGCAAGCAGGCCAAAGCCCGCGCCTCTGAACTCATCGAAGAAGCCGGTCTCGCCGACGCCGCCACCAAGCCCGCAAAGAGCTACTCCGGCGGCATGCGCCGACGTCTCGACCTCGCGGCAAGCATCATGGGCGAAGCCGCGGTCGTCTTCCTCGATGAGCCCACCACCGGCCTCGACCCCGCCCGCAGAGGCGAGACCTGGGCCATGATCCGCCGGCTCGCCGCGCAGGGTTCCACGGTGCTGCTCACGACCCAATACCTCGAAGAAGCCGACCACCTGGCGAACGACATCGTCGTCATCGACGCGGGCAAGGTCGTCGCACGCGGCACCCCCGACACCCTCAAACGGCGCATGGGAAGCCAGACACTCGACCTGCGCCTGAGCGACCCCAGCCAGCTCGAAGAAGCCACGAACCGCATCCAGAGCATCATCGACGCCGCCCCGGTGGTCGATGCACGGACGGGGCAGTTGAGTGCGGCCGTGACCGATGGCGAGGTCATGCCCGCCATCGTGCGCAGCCTCGATGAGGCCGCCATCGGCGTCAGCGAGCTCTCGCTTCGCCTGCCCAGCCTGGATGACGTCTTCCTGACCCTCACCGGACACCGCGCAACCACCGCCGACGAGAAGGCCGACGAGCAGAACGAGAAGGAGGCAGCAGCATGACCACCGCAACGCTCCCCGCCACCCACACACCACTGAGGAAGCACGTCAGCATGGGGCAGGTGTTCGTTCAGTCCGCGACGCTCTCCTGGCGAGGCATCGTCAAGCTTCGCCGGCACCCCGCCGGACTCGCAGACGTCATCATCGGCCCCGCGATCTTCCTCGTGCTCTTCGGCTACGTCTTCGGTGGCGCCATCTCCGGCGACACGAGCGAGTACCTCCAGTACGTGTTTCCCGGCATCCTCGGCATGATGACCCTCTTCGCCACCATGGGGGTCGGCGTCTCCCTCAGCACCGACCTCTCCGAGGGCATCTTCGACCGCTTCCGCAGCCTCCCCATCGCCCGCATCTCCCCGCTCATCGGAGCCGTCGGCAGCGACATCGTCCGCCAGCTCGTCTCTCTCACCGCACTCATCGGCTTCGGGCTGCTACTCGGCGTGCGCTTCGAGACCAGCGTGTGGTTGGTGCTCGCCGGATGCGCTCTCGCCCTCGCGTTCGCCCTCGCGGTGTCGTCGGCACTGATCCTCCTCGCCTTGGCCATCAAGGACCCGATGGCCGTGCAAGGCCTCGGCGCGGTCATCATTCTGCCCCTGGCCTTCGCCAGCAACATCTTCGTGCCGGTCGAGACAATGCCCGGCTGGATGCAGACCTTCGCCTCATGGAACCCGATCGGGCACCTGGTCGACACCGTGCGCGGACTCATGATGGGCGGCCCCGTCGGTGAGCCACTGATGTTCACCCTGATGTGGATGGCGGCGTTCGTCCTCGTGTTCGCCCCGCTGTCACTGATCGCCTACAACCGACGCGCATAGAGTCCACTGAGCCACGACATGCCTCAACGCAATGTCTGCCCACACGCAGCCGCATCTGCGCGAAAATGCGGCTGCGTGCAGGGCGGGCGCCCCCATCATTGCTCGAACTGCGCCCTCTAACCGGCGAGCTGATCCTGTCGCCTACGCCTGCATCAGGCTGATCGTCGTTCGGGACGGGAGCGCGATCTTGTTCAGCGAGTCCGGGCAGGAGCCGGTCAAGCTCGGTGACGTGATCCTGCTCGGCGCGAACACCCTGTGCGGGGCGCACCCGAGGGCCACATCACAGTGACGACGATCGACGCGGATGCCGACTACGTGATCGACCAAGTGTTCTGGCAGCAGCTCGATTCCGACTAGAGTTGGCATTGAAGCCAAACTCTTGACTGTGATGCCGAGGAGTCTCCGTGGATGTGAAGCGGCCCGTGACGTTGACGCAGGAGGTGCGTCGGCAGCGGATCATCGAGGCGGCGATCGAGTGCCTCGCTCGTGAGGGGTGGAACGGTACGAAGCTGGCCTTGGTGGCGGCGGAGGCGGGGATCAGCCGGGGGTTGATCTCGTATCACTTCGCGGGCCGTGACGATCTGTACGAGGCGGTTCTGGACACCGTGGTGGAGACGATCTTCGGCGAGGGCTCGGCAGCGATGCAGCAGCGGATCGATGAGGCATCCACGGCCCGCGGCAAGCTCGTGGCCTACATCGAGGAGAATCTGCGGTTCATCGGATCGCATCGGCGGGAGATGGCGGCGCTGGGGCAGGTGATGCCAAACCTGCGCGGCAAGGACGGCGCGCCGCGGTTCGACGCCGATGCTGAGGAGCCGGTTATCGCGGGAACGGCGCTGCTGTTCGAGTACGGGCTGTCCACCGGGGAGTTCCGCGGGGTCGACGCGCGGCTGACGGCCTACACGCTGCGTCGTTGCATCGACGGGGCCGCGGTGAAGATCGTCGCGGACCCCGGGTTCGATATCGACGCCTACGCCCGGGAGCTGACCGCCCTGTTCCTGCAAGGAGTGCAAGCATGACCGCGACGACTCCGCCTGCCGTTGTCTTGTCTGGTCTGACCAAGCGCTTCGGTGACCACGTCGCGGTGGATGCGATCGATCTGAGCATCCCGGCGGGGATGTTGTTCGGCATCGTCGGCCCGAACGGGGCGGGCAAGTCGACCACGTTGTCGATGATCGCCGGGCTGCTCGCGCCGGATTCCGGGACGGTGACGGTCGCCGGGTTCGACGCGAAGAGTCAGCGTGAGCAGGTGCTGAACGCGCTGGGCATCATGATGGAAGGGCTCTCACTGCCCGAGCGGCTCACCGGTGGCGAGCTGTTGGAGTACACGGCCCGGTTGCGGGGTATCGGTGCCGAGTGGCGCCAGCGCGCCACGGACCTTCTGGAGGTTCTGGAGCTGGATCGGGCGCCGTCGACGTTGATCGTGGACTACTCAACCGGGATGCGGAAGAAGATCGGTCTGGCGGTGGCGTTGCTGCACCGGCCGCGGGTGCTGGTGCTCGATGAGCCGTTCGAGGCCATCGATCCGGTCTCGGCCCACGCCATCGAGGGTCTGCTGGGCCAGTACGTCGCCGGTGGCGGGACCGTGCTGCTGTCGAGCCACATCATGGACGTCGTCGAGCGCACCTGTGAACGGGTCGCGCTCATCAAGGACGGCCGCGTCCTCACCCAGGGCACGATCGAGGAGGTCCGCACCGGCGGGACGCTGGCGGAGACGTTCGTGAACTTGGTCGGTGCTGCCCCGCGTCGTGACATCGGGTGGTTGCGTTGAGGATGAGCGGGGCTTTCGCGGGGCTGCGGTGGCGGGTCATCCGCCACGGCCCTCACGACGAGCGCGGCTTCGGCCTGGTCGCCGGTCTTGTCGCAGCCGCAGGCGTCATCGCCGTGGCCGTTCTCGCCCGCACGGGTGTCCTCGATCAGAGCTGGCTCACCGTCGCGGTCTCACTGTTGGGGCTGACGTGGCTGCTCGGCCCGATCCTGCTCCCCGGTGCCGCGCCGATCCTGAACCCGGAGTGGTTCCGCACCCTGCCTCGCCCACCGGCCCGGATTGCGTGGGAGATGTCTGCGAGCGAGGCCATCAGCGTGGGGAGCGTGATCACCACTGCGGCGCTGAGCAGCTTTGTGGTGGTCGCCATCCCGCACGGCGCCGGAGTGGTCGCGGTCGCCGTGGTGGCGGCGTCGTCCCAGGTGTTCTTCCTGCTGTGGCTGGGCAGATGCGCTGCGGCCGTGACTGCCCGTCTGCTCCGCTCCACAGGGGGCACATGGGTGGCGGCGTTTCAGATGTCCGTGCTGTTGGCGCTCTCCTTCGCCGGATGGGTGCCGCTGTTCGCGGTGATCCTGCCGAACCTCGGCACCGGAGACACCACGATCATCACCCCCTCGACCCCTGGCGCCGTCCCCGACGCGATCGAGACCACACTGCAAGCGCTCCCGACCGGCTGGGGCATCGCCGCTGTGACCGCGGCCGCCACGCACGCATCGTTCATAGCGGTCGCTGTACCGATCGTCGGACTCATCGTCGGCGGGCTGCTGCTGTGGGCCATATGGATCGGCCTCACGGCTCGCACGCTGCGCCAGCCACCTGCTCGCACGCGCAGCAACCTCAGCGCCGGCAGGTTTCGCCGCACACATTCCGCACAGTCGACTGGCCCGGTCCGGGCGGTCGTCAGCCGGGAGGTCAAGACCTGGTTCCGCGACCCGCACCGCCGCCTCGCGCTCGGGCACGCCTGGATCACCCCGGTGCTGATGATCCTCCTGGTCGCGCCCACCGGATGGTCCTGGGCGCTGCCGTTCATCGGCGTCCTCGCCGCAGCCATCGCGGGGATGACCGCAGTGAACACCTACGCCCTCGACGGGACCGCGCTGTGGCAACTCCTCACCACCCCGAAAGCGATCCGCGCCGACGTCGCCGGACGCCAACTCGCCTGGATGCTCCTCTTCGCCATCCCCGTCATCGTCGTGACGATCCTGCTGAGCCTGGTCAGCCAGTCGCCGTTCTGGGCCGTTGCGCTCGGGATGACCCTCGCCGCGACCGGCATGGCATGCGCGAGCGCCCCGCTGTTCAGCGCGCTCATGCCCGCGATCGGAGCCGACGCCCGCGACCGTGTTGCCGCCACACACAACGCTGGCAACCCCGCAGGGGGACAGTGGACGGTGTTCACTGCCGTCGCCGCCGCCGCAGCCGTCCCCGCCGTCCTCACCCAGATCACCGGCACCGGTCACTCCTGGATCGCTCACCTGAGCATCGGCATCGCCGTCGGCACATCCGCGCTCCTGACGCTGACACCTCTGACACGCGCCCGCCTCCAACGATCAGGACCAGCACTGCTCGCTGCCATGGCATCAGGCGACCCCACCCGACTCAGAAACAGGGCCGCACGCAAGCCCTCCACCGAAACACCGACCCACAACCTGTAGAAATCGGGACTCTGAGAGCGCGCCGGTGCGCGCACAGCCGCTGTCCGGCGCGACCGGGGCATGACCGTAGAAGCTGGAGCGCACACATGCGAGCTGTATTCTTTGACTGATTGATCAGACGATGATTGGAGTCGGGTGTCCAGACGAGTTGATCCGGAGCGGATCGCACAGAAGCGGGAGCAGATCGCGGTCGAGGCAGCCCGCCTGTTCGCGACGCAGGGGTATGACCGGACGAGCGTCGCGCAGATCGCCAGAGCGGTCGGCACCAGCCCGGCCAGCGTCTTCTACTACTTCGAGGACAAGGCGTCGTTGTTCCGGGCAGTGTTCGAACGCGACCTGCCTGC
The DNA here is from genome assembly GCF_003626735.1 of Microbacterium sp. CGR2. Taxonomy (NCBI): domain Bacteria; kingdom Bacillati; phylum Actinomycetota; class Actinomycetes; order Micrococcales; family Microbacteriaceae; genus Microbacterium; species Microbacterium sp. CGR2. The sequence continues at coordinate 23,630 of NZ_RBHX01000001.1, forward strand.
GGCCGAGGCGCTGATCGAGCGCCATGCCGAGGCCGCTGACCCGGTGGCGGCGATCCTCGACGTGCTCGACGCTCTGGCCGAGGATGCGGCCGACCCGTCCGCGTCGGGAATGCTGGTCGAGCTGCTGCGCCGTGTCGGCGACGACCCCGAGCTGCTCGCGGTCGTGGGACGAACCGCCGACGTGCTCCGCGAGGGCTTGGCCGCACTGATCTCACGCGGAATCGCCCGCGGCGTCATCGATCCGGCACTGAACGCAACCGAGGCAGCGGCCTGGTTGCAGACGATCGTCGACGCGACCTACCTCAACGCCCGATCGGGGCACTCCCCGCACGCCGATCTGCACCGCACCGCCCTGGGATACCTCGCCCCGCCACAACACCGCCAGGAGGAAGGTCATGGCTGAGAACACCATCAACGTCACGATCCCCAAACGATGGGTCGTCGGGGTGCATCTGACGGGCGCGGTACTCGGGTTCGGTGCCGCCTTCGTCGTGGGCCCGATCGTGAACTGGCTGCTCAGCTTGGCCGGCGACGCCCCCGGTCCGCTGCGCCTGGCCGCGGGCCTGCCACTGGTCTGGGCGATACCCGTGCTCACCCTCGCTGGCCTCGGCGTCGGGTTCTGGTTCGCCAAGGAATGGCAGAAGGACAACGGCACCATCACGATCACCCCCGAGGGCGTGACGGTGCACCGGGCAGGGAGTAGCCGCCACGTCGCTCGTGACCGCATCGGCGGCGCGTTCACCGACGGTCACGACCTCGTCGTCACCGATGACCTCACGAACGAGCTGCTGCGGGTGAAGACGGACAAAGTGCTCGTGGGCAGGCTGAGCGACGCATTCCCACGTCTCGGATACCCCTGGCAGGGAACGACGGACCCCTACGACCACGCGTTCGCCACCTGGGTCGATGACAGCGGCCTGCTGGATGCTCACGCACATGATCTCCTGCGCGCCCGGCAACGAGCCCTGGCCGACAAGCGCCCCGGCGCCGCCGAGGATGCCCGTGACGAACTCCGCGCACTGGGCATCGCCGTGCGCGACCGCCACGGCGCACAGCAGTACCGGGTCGTTGCGCGCGGCACGTAGCAAGCGCTCAGAGCGATGGGCGACGCCTGGCGGCCAGGCCGTCGAGAAGAGGACAGCAGCAGCATGCTGGCTCGCGCATCACAGCAGTCAGTCGATGCACTGGCTTGGCGATGACAGGGCATGGTGCACCTTCAGTTCGCTAGCAGATTCCCCGGTCTGCTCAATAGTCGCCATATGCGGTGGAGGGCGTCGTGACCGTAGCCTCGAATCCCAGACGGAATCAGTGGAGGGACGTCACGACATGACTATTCTCGTTACAGGCGCGACCGGCAACGTCGGCAGGCTGGTGGTCGACCATCTCAGAGCAGCTGGCTCCCCCGTCCGGGCGCTGACCAAGAACCCGAAGAAGGCCGCACTTCCCGCGGACGTCGAGGTGTTCACTGGCTATCTCGGCGAGCTGGAGACGCTGCCACCGGTGCTCGAAGGCGTCGATCGGATGTACCTGGCACCGCTGCCCGAGACCGTGCGCGATGTTGTGAGCATGGCGAAGGACGCGGGCGTGCGCAAGATCGTCGCGCTGTCGCAGATCGACGCGGACCGGGAAGCGGAGCGCGATGAAAGCGAGTGGCATTACCACGTGATCGAGAAGGCTGTGGAGAACTCTGGACTGGAGTGGACCTTCCTGCGTGTCGGTCAGTTCTTCGCCAACTCCTTGGACTGGGCCGAGCAGATTCGCTCCACCGGCGCGGTCAAGGGTGCTTACGGCAGCGCGACCTATGCGCCCATCGACCAGAACGACATCGCCGCCACCGCGGCGACTCTGCTGCTCCAGGACGGACACCACGGCAAGAAGTACGTGTTGACCGGGCCGGAGAGTCTGACGAAGATCGAGATGGTCCGGATTATCGGCGAGGTGATCGGACGGGACATCCGATTTGAGGAGCAGACTCGCGAGGAAGCGTACAAGGACATGTACGACTCGGGCTGGGGCGAGGGCGCGGACTGGATGCTCGACCTCGATGCGAGGTTCACTGAGAACCCCGAGGTCGCGTTGCCGACGTTCGAGCAAATCAACGGCCGCCGGGGGACGACCTTCGCCGAGTTCATCGCCAACAAAGCAGACAAGCTCCGCTGAACGTCCTGTTGCCGATCCGCTGAGGATCAGGTGCGTAAGGAACTTGGGGTGCGCTGCTGGGTTGATCCGGTCGAGGCGTGGATGAGGTTCTCGATGCCATCGAGGACGAATGTGACGCCGAGGTCGAGGGCGTGCCGGGGGTTTCTGGCGGCATCGAAGGTTGCCCCGAGCGTGTTGCCCACGCGGCCGGAGACGGGATAGTCATCGTCGCTCATCAGGTGTTCGAGCGCGGGCGCGATGACGGCCCACCATTCGGGGTCGGCCAGACCGGAGTCTCGCTGTTGGTCGCGGTCGCTGCGCTGGGCGCGGGCAGCGCTCTCGACCACGCCCAGGACGGTGGTCAGGCTGGCTTCCATGTCCAGGTCGGAGAGTCCGATCCCGTCCAGGACGCGCAGCTCGGCTTCGTACTTGCGGGTGGCGTTCGGGCCGAGGAGCATCCGGCTTTCGTGGATGTCGAGCAGCCAGGGGTGGCGAGTGCAGAGCATCCAGTTGCGCTCCGCGACGTATCGCAGTCCGGCCCGCCAGTCACCGGCATCCTTCGCAGTGTCAACGCTGTCGTACAAGTTCGCATAGGCGGTATCGACCATCAGGGCGGTGAGGTCGTCCTTGCGGGGCACGTGGTTGTACAGGGCCATCGTGCTCACGCCGAGCCGCTCGGCGACCTTCCGCATCGAGGTCGCTCCTAAGCCGTCGGTGTCGGCGAGGTCGATGCCAGCCTGCACGATCTGCGTCACGGTAATCCCGGACCTGCCCGGCTGTGGGTGGTGTCCCCAGAGCAGGTAGAGGCTGCGCACGAGTTCGGGGGCGGACTTCTCGGCGGTCACGATCCTCTTTCTCTCGCCATATGCGAATAGGGCCCAGGCTACCGTACGGTTGGAACGTACGCCGTACATAACGGCGTCCAGAAAGGACTGACGATGCGAACTGGAGAAGCAGCGATCGCCTTGGAGGGCGTTCGCAAGAGCTACGGCGGAGCCAAGGGGAAGCCGGTGCTGGACGGGCTCGACCTCACCGTGGCGCGCGGCAGCGTGCATGGGCTGCTGGGGCCGAACGGCGCGGGCAAGACGACCGCGGTGCGGATCATGACCACGCTTCTGGCCCCCGACGCCGGCCGGGTGACGGTCGCGGGGCTGGACGCGGTGCGCGACTCGGCTCGGGTGCGTGCGCAGATCGGTCTGGTCGGTCAGTATGCCGCGGTCGACGAGGCGCTGTCGGGGCGGCAGAACCTGGTCATGTTCGCCCGCCTGAACCGCTACCGGCCGCCGTCCGCGAGACGCCGGGCCGAGGAGCTGCTTGAGAGGTTCGGGCTGGTCGAGGCCGCCGACCGGCAGGTCAAGACGTATTCCGGCGGGATGCGGCGGCGGGTAGACCTCGCCGCGGGCCTGATCACGGCACCGGACATCCTGTTCGTGGACGAGCCGACAACGGGCCTGGACCCCGGCGTCCGTCAAGACGTGTGGGCCGCGATCCGCGATCTGGTGCGCGGTGGCACCACCGTGCTGCTGACCACCCAGTACCTGGAGGAGGCCGACCAGCTCGCCGACCAGATCTCCATGCTCGGCCGCGGACGCGTCGTCGCCGAGGGCAGCCCCACAGAACTCAAAGCCAAGGCCGGAGACGACTGGCTCGAAGTCACCCCCGCCCACGACACCGACCTCGCCCGACTGCGCGCGGAGCTGTCCGCTTGGTCCTCCGGCGACGTCACCATGGACCACGGTCTGATCCGCGTCCCCCTTGCCGACCGCGCGTCCTCCCTGATCGGAGCCACGGCAGCGCTCCGGGACGCGGACCTGAAGGTGCGCGACCTCTCGCTGCGTACTCCGACCCTGGACGAGGTCTTCCTCCAGGTCACCGGGCACACCGCCCTCGACACCGCCGAACCCGACGACAACACCGCGGACACCGCGGACACCGCGGACACCGCCAAGGAGGCCACCCGATGAGTACCCTCACCACCCGCACCGCCACCGCCACCGTCACCGAGCCGGATGGGTCGACGTCGCCCGTCGCCCGAGCGTTCGCCGACACCTGGACCATCACCCGCCGAGACCTCCAGCACTGGCGGCACATGATCGGCACCAGGGTCTTCAACTGGCTCTGGCCGATCATCCTGATGGCCCTGTTCCTCGGCCTCATCGGCGGCGCCCTCGGAGACGACCTCGGCGGAAGCTACATCGACTTCGTCATGCCCGGCATCCTCGCCATGACGGTCTTCATCGGCCTGGAAGGAACGATGGCCGCCGTCAGCAACGACTCCCTGCGCGGCATCACCGACCGATTCCGCTCCCTGCCCATGAGCGGCATCGCCGTCGTCGGAGGCCGTTGCGTCGCCGACCTGCTCGACTCCCTCGTCACCATCGTCGTCGTCATCGCCGGCGGCCTGGCCTTCGGATGGCGCCCGGAAACCACCGTCCCCGAAGCACTCGCCGCGCTCTGTCTGCTGCTCCTGCTCCGGATCGCGATGCTGTGGACCGGCATCTACGTCGGACTCAAAGCCTCCAGCCCCGAATCGCTCGGCCCGATCAACATCATGGTCTGGCCCATCCTGTTCTTCTCCAGCGTCTTCATCGACACCTCCACCATGCCCCGCTGGCTCGGCGTCATCGCCGATGCCAACCCGATCTCCGCGACGGCAACCACGGTCCGCGAACTCCTCGGCGCTCCCGTGGTCGGCGGGGAGAGCTGGTTCGCCGACAACGCCACGATCCTCGCCGTCGTCTGGCCCGCTCTGATCATCGTGATCTTCCTGCCACTGGCTGTGTCGACCTACCGACACCTGCGCCGCTGACCACCCGGCCAAGCTCGCCTCGAAGGGTACCCAATGCCGTCCGCACCTTCCCCCTCCAAGGGGGAGATGCGGACGGCATCAGCGCTCTATCGTCCGGTCCTCGCGCATACCCAAACCCTCCACGCGCCGGTCGGCCCGGTCGCCTATGACTGCGTGAAAGTGATCGTCGTCCGGTCCGGGTCAGCGATCCTGTTCAGCGAGTTCGGTCAGAAGCCCGTCAACGTTGGCGACGCGGTGTTTCTTGGCGCGAACGTGCTGTGCGGCTCGGAACCTGAGGGACACATCACCGTCACCACGATCTATCTGGACACGGACTATGTGATCGACCAAGTGTTCTGGCAACACGCCGGGCTGTTCCAGGATCGGCTCGAAGCGCAGGGATTCGCTGAGACGGTCTACTCCGATCCCGCGCAGATTCTCCGCCTGGGTGAGGACCGGGCGGGGATGCTGATGCCGTGGCTGGATGAGCTGGTCGAGCGAAGCCTCGAAGGTGGCTTCGCCCGGAACTTCTACCGGATGCAGGCAGCGTGGTTCAGCATCGCCCACGTGATCGCCCCCTTCATCCAGGTCTCGCCGGTCCGCATCTCGGCATTGCAACATGCGCATATCCGGCCCACCCTCCCACGGCATCGTCAGTTCGCCCCGTTGCGTGCCGAGGCGCGACGCGCTGCCGAGCTGCTTCACCAGGCACCAGCGGAGCACTGGACCCTCGACGGGCTGGCCACCCAAGTGCACCTGTCGCCCTCGCAACTCAGCCGAGTGTTCGCCGACGCCTACGGCAAGACACCCTTGGCGTACCTGACCATGCTCCGCGCCGAACGTCTGGCGCAGTCGCTGCGGGAGACGGATGTGCCGATCGAGACCGCAATGCGCCAGGTCGGCTGGCGCAGCCGCGGCCACGCCGCCCAGCAGTTCCGCAAATACGTGGGGCTTACCCCCGCCCGCTACCGACAACTGACCCTTCGCCCGAGTTGAACGCCGCTCCCGATCTGGCCACCCGCGAGCGGAATATCGGGAGCATTCGCGCCTCAGACCCCACGGCGCTCTGTTCTTTCGGTAGTCCGGTATGCACGTCAGGCGCACCATAAGTTCTCCCTGACGGCCGAGCTACCGATCCGTAGTTCGCTGACCGTCTCGACACACCTGCTGGTTCTCCTGGCGCACCTCGTTTGTGCACCGCCGCCCTCTCCTGGGCGCGGTTTATGCCGGGAGGAGGCGCGAGCAGATGGCGACGAGGCAAGAGGCCCGCGAGGTGCGGGAGGTGAAGCTCGATGAGCTTCACGAGGGTCTGACCGGCGCGGTCGAACAGCTCGTGTCCGGTCCGGATTGGGCGCGAGCGCTGGCATTCGCGGCTCGGTTCCGGTCGCGGTCGTTCTCAAACTCGGTACTGATCTGGGAGCAGCACCAGGGCGCCTACGGGGCCGGCCTGGTGCCCGAGCCGTTCCCGTCGTATGTGGCTGGGTATCGGCAGTGGCAGGGCCTGGGCAGGCAGGTGCAGAAGGGGCAGCCGGGGTATCAGATTCTCGCGCCGGTCACCGGCCGCTTCGCCACCGCGACCCCTGCCGATGCGGACTCGTGGCGGAGGCTCGGGAAGGGTGAGAAGCCGCGTGCCGGTGAGGTCGTGCGATCGAAGATGGTCGGTGTTCGCCCGGCCTACGTGTGGGACGCCTCGCAGACCGCGGGCGATCCGATTCCAGAACCGCCCGCGCCGAAGCTGCTGGAAGGCGAAGCACCGGCAGGGCTCTGGGGTGGCCTTACTGCGCAGGTGGAGACGGCGGGTTTCACGGTGGTGCGGGTGCCGCATGAGGGGATGATCCACGGCGCGAACGGCATGACCGACTACACGAACCGGACGGTCGCGGTGCGGGAGAACATGGATCCGGCCGCGCAGCTCAAGACGCTGGCCCACGAACTCGGCCACGTCCTGATGCACGGCCCCGACCAGGCCGAGGCCCGGCAGCATCGCGGTATCGGGGAAGTCGAAGCCGAGAGCGTAGCGCTGATGATCGGCGCCGCCCACGGAATGGACACAAGCGGGTACACGATCCCGTACGTCTCGACCTGGGCGGCGCGAGTCGATGGCAAGGAGCCGGTGGAGGTGGTCAAGGCCACCGGTGAACGAGTCCGCAAGACCACCCTGGCGATCCTCGATCAGCTCGACACCGTCCAGGTCGCCGATGGCACCCCGCCGGGTCTGGACCGGCACACGCCGCAGCACGACCAGCCAGCGCACCAGCGACCGGGGCCGGAGCGGCGGGTGGAGCCGTTGCCCGAGCCCAGCGCGCGGCCTGCCTCGGCGGCGGCGGTGCAGGGGCGGGGGTTGTGATGGCCTCCCCCGATGCTCTCGCCAGTGTGCTCACCCGGATCAACGAGGCGTGGCCGCTGACCGCGGCTGCCCGTGTCTTCGCCGCCGCGGGGGTGCCGGTGTTCCCGTGTATGCCGGGCGGGAAGCGCCCGCTGACCGCGCACGGTTTCTACGACGCCACCACCGACCCCGGACAGCTCGCGGAATGGTGGAACAAACGTCCGGGAGCGAACATCGGCGTGCCCACCGGCGCCGCCTCCGGGGTGGTGGTGGTGGATGTCGATGTCCACGGACCGGTCAATGGCTTCGAGGCGTTCGATCACGCCGATCGTGCTGGACTCGTGGACGGATGGCAGTTCCTGGTCTCCTCGCCGTCGGGCGGGATGCACGCCTACTACCCGGCCGCCCCTGGACAAGCACAACGGTCATGGCAGGCCGCTCGAGTCGGGATCGATTTTCGGGGCGACGGCGGCTACATCGTCGTTCCGCCCTCCCAGGTCACTGCTGGTGGCACGAGCAACGGGTATCGGGTGCGCCACATCAACCCCGGCGCGGCGCACACGTTGGATTCGGATGGGTTGCGGGACTTCCTCGACCCGAGGCCAGCACCCCGTCGACCTGTGGGCGGGGTGACGCGGGAGGCGGATGTGTCGCGGTTGGCGGCATGGGTCGCCAACCGTGGTGAAGGGGAACGCAATCGGGGCTTGTTCTGGGCCGCGTGCCGCCTGGCCGAGAACAACGTCCCCGCCACAGACGCGCTGGACGCGCTGACCGCTGCGGCCAGGCACGCCGGACTCAGCCAGCGAGAGGTCACCACGACCGTGCGCTCTGCCTACCGCACCATCCACCCCCTGCCCAGCACGCGGGACTCTTCGGTGCAGGGACGTGCCGACTCTCCGCTGGCCGCCGATGAGTGGTTCGGCAGGGACGCTGCGACGGGGGCTGAGCCGTGGGTGCCGGGGCTGTGATGGGTACCCCGGTCGTGAGCCGGCAGACGGGCCGCCGATGGGCGGTCGTGACGGCGGTGGCGGGGACGGTGTTCATCGCTGCCGGCGCCTTCTGGCTGTCGTTCACGGCGTTGGCGGATTTGGCCGCCAGGTCTGGGATCGGTGCGGGGCAGGCGTGGGTGTGGCCGCTGATCGTGGACGGCATCATCGTGGTCGCGACCGTCGCCGTCGTGGCGCTGGCCGGGCAGCGATCTGCCTGGTATCCGTGGTCACTGTTGATCGTCGGCGCTCTGGTGTCGGTGATGGCGAACGCGATCCATGCCGTGGTCGCAGCTGATGCCGACGTTCCCGGTGTGCTGGCCGCCGCTGTGGCGGCGGTGCCGCCGGTGGTGCTGCTGGCGATCACCCATCTGACCGTCATCCTCACCCGGCCCCTGCCCGTTCCGGGCGACGCCGAATCGGTCGAGCATCCGGCGTCGCCGCCCGAGATCTCCCCGGCGGCGGCGCTGGTCCCAGGGACGCCGCTGGCTCCTGACGGGGCGGTCGACTCCTTGGCCGTCATCGGTGCGACTCCGCCCCAACCGCCCGGTGTCGTGAGCACGGGTCGGCGGGAGCGGGCACGTGCCCTGCGCGATCTAGGTTGGTCGAACAAGCGCATCGCCCGCGACCTTGGCGTGCATCCCTCGACGGTGGGCCGGTGGTTCTCGGCCGCGCACCTTCCCGACGACACCGGCCACCCGGCGATCGAGGAGGCGAAGGACTGATGAACCCCACCGAGTACACGGCTCAGCAGCGCGACCCGCGCCGGCGGTCGCCCCAGCCGGAGACGGACCGCGAGGCCACGGAGCTGGCGCAGAAGGCGGGGACGCCGGAGGCGGTCAAGGCAGCGAAGACCGGCCACCGAGCCGAGGTAACGAGGACCACCCAGGACGTCAGACGGGCGCGGGGTGTGGAGTGGGTGCGGCCCACCGACCTGATCGCCCGCCATTCGGCGAGCATCGCGGGGCGGGGTGTCGACTTCGAGGCCGCGCTGGCCCGCCGCGCCCGCCGTGTGCCCGGCACAGCCACCCGCGCCAGCGGGCGCGGTATCAGCGCCGTCCGGATGACGACACGTGAGCGGGCACGTCGGCTGCCGAACGTGTCGGAGTTCGGGCGCGGGAGCCGAACGTCGTCGTGGGTGACGCGTTCGGGGATCGGGCTGGGGTGAGCTGACCATGCGGACCCCAGCGCCACATCGTCGTCGCCGCGGACGGCTGCTGGGGAACGGGCGCGCACCTGTCTGTCAGGAGGTGCCCCAACCATGACCACCAACACCCACACCACCGCGCCCAACGCCGACGGTGAGGACTTCGCCACCAGCAACGGGCTACGCGCCCTGCTGCACCGGCTCCACACCACAGGACCAGGAGGATGGATCCACGACCCGGCCGCCGCCGGACTGATGGCCTACGCCGCGGAGAAGTACGAGCCTCTGGCCAGGAAGCACGGGTTGGACCCGTGGGAAGCCGCGTCCGCAGCATTCGACGTGATGCGCACCCGTGCCGCCCGAGAAGCACACGATCCGTGGGCGGTGATCACCCACGCGGTGCGGATCACCTGCATCTTCGAAGAACGCGCCCAGGGACTCTTGTGCTCGGTCCACCAGGCCCGCCGCCCCCACGTCTCGGCGTTCCACGACCCCGAACGGTTCTCCGACCGCGAGAACCCTCGGACCGACTACCACCCCGCATTCCACATCACCGACACCCCGGCCACCCACGAAGAGACGGACACGGATTCGCTCGGGTCGCGAGCGTGCACCTCGGCGTCTTCGGCGGTGGAAGACGCGATCACGCTGTTCACCCGGCTGGGGTGGCCGCCTTCGACCGCGCGAGCCGGCCTGGAGCACGTCTGCGCTGCGTTGACGAAAACCGGAACCCGCCACGCCACCTTTGAGAGCTTGCGTCGAGACAAGCACGCTCGCGCGCTGCTCGACATCCCCGGCCGCTCCTGGACCGCGCTGCTGAAAGCGCTCCTGGGCAACCCGCATCCCGCCTACGCCGCCACAAACGCGGGCAGGGGTGTGCTCCTGCGGCTGCTGATCGGCGAGTCCCTGCCAGTACTGCTACGCGATGACGACCTCATCCTGACCATCTCCCTCGCCGCCCCCTGGAACCGAGACGGTCACAGCGGTGATCGGTCGTGAGCGCGCCGGCCGGCCACATCGAGCTGGAACGCACCGTCGCCTCCATCTCCGTCGGACACCGACACCGCACCGCGTTCGGTGACATCGACGAACTGGCCGCCTCGATCGACCGCGACGGATTGCTGCAACCCATCACGATCACCCCCGACGGGGTGCTGGTCTGCGGGGCGAGAAGGTTGGCGGCGATCAAGCAGCTCGGCTGGCGCACCGTCAACGTCTGGGTGAGAAGCGGCATCTCCGACCGTCTCGGGCACCTGCTCGCGGAGCAGGACGACAACGTCCTTCACAAGCCGTTGACCCAGACCGAGGCCGCCGCCCTCTACCGCGAGCTGAAGACGCTGATGGCCGAGGACGCTGCCCGCCGGCAGGCTTCGGCCCGGTTCAGCGCAGAGAACCAGCCCGGAAGTGACGGTGGTGCAAAATTTGCACCACCGTCGACGGGCGCACCGGGCAAGAGCCGTGAGCAGGCCGCCGCGATGGTCCCTGGCGGGGCCTCGCACACGACCTTGGAGAAGATCGGCTATCTCCAGCGCCTCGCCGACGACCCCGCCCAACCCGCCGACCTACGCAAACAAGTCAGCGAGGAGCTGGAGCGCATCGACGCAGGTGCCCCGGTGCATCCGATCTACGAGGCCATCCGCGCCACCGCCAGCGCTGCGCAGGAGCACCGCGAGGCCGACCTGCATCAGCTCGCAACTGAGGCGCTGGCTCGCGCGAAAGGTGCTCGTTCGAAGAGGCGTCCGCCACGGCCTCTTCCCGTGACCGGTGACGGCGGGGAGCCGGTGCGGTATCCGGTGCGGGCGTTCGTGCTCACCTGGGGCGAGCTGGCCAATTGGTGGTCGCACTACGACGCACGTCTGCTCGTCGCCGAGCTGACCGATGAGCAGATCGAGTCCTTCCTGACCACCGCCGAGGGCACCAGCCGGTTCGCCGAGGAACTGCGCGCCGCCCACGACCAGGCCAGCAGAGACGGACTCGGCTCCGCGCGGGGTCACCTGCGGGCCCTCTAGCCACGTCGGCCGGGGTGTACGGGGTGCACCTGGCGGGTATGAAGACTTCCGACTTCTCCGACCCTCGTTCCCGCCGCCGACTCATCGCCGCGCTTGCTGCTGCGGTCGTGGTTCTCCTGCTGGCCGGTGTCGGCGTGTACGGCCTGATCGCCGGCCCTTCGGGCACCAGTAACGGCAGCCGGGATGACTTCGCGCCCGGACCTGCGGTCACGACTCCGGCCGATCCGGTGCCCACCGCTACGCCGCGACTTCCGGTCGTGCGGGCCTCAGATGATCCGGAGACGTTCGCTCGCAACGTCGCCGAGACGTTGTTCGCGTGGGACACCGGGTCGGGGTTCATGCCCCTGGACTACACGTCGGTGGTCTTGGACGTGGGTGACCCGTCGGGTGCCGAGCAAGCCGGCCTCGCCTCCGACATCGCCGCCTACCTCCCCTCGCGGGAGGCGTGGATCGAGCTGCGCCAGTACGCCACCTCCCAGCACCTGAGCATCGACGACATCTCCGTTCCCGAGGCGTGGGACACCGCGATCGAACAGGCACAGCCGGGCCAGCTCGCAGACGGCACCACCGCTTACACGATCGAGGGCACCCGCCACCGCGAAGGCCTCTGGCACGACGACGAAGTGACCTCCGAACATCCGGTGGCGTTCACGGTGTTCATCGTCTGTGCGCCGACCACCTGTCACTTGCTCCGGTTGTCCCAGCTCGACAACCCCCTGCGATGAGGCCAACGGAGGTGATCGAGCTGTGAAGAAGGCGCTGATTGTCCTGCTGGCCGCAGCCGTCATGTTCGGCCCCACGGTGATGCTGCTGGGGGTCGGGGTGCTGCTGAACCCGGCCGCCCGCGCCGAGGCGACCTGCCTGCCCGGCAGCACTCTGGTCGTGGAGCCGATCCCGGACTCATTGACCGCGACGACCCGCAACGGCGAGACCATCACCCTGAACCGTCAGCAGTTGACTCATGCCGCGACGATCATCACCATCGGCTCCCAGACCGAGGGCATCAACGACCAGGGTGTGACGATCGCGCTGATGGCCGCGCTCACCGAATCGAGCTTGCGGATGCTGTCCAACACCGGCACCTACCCCGAGTCCGGCGGCTATCCCAATGACGGCGACGGCTCCGACCACGACAGTCTCGGCCTGTTCCAGATGCGCCCACAGTCCGGGTGGGGAACCGTCGCCGACCTCATGGACCCCACCTACCAAGCGCGCGCGTTCTACGGCGGACCCGGTGGTCCGAACTATCCCTCCCCGCGGGGTCTGCTGGACATTCCCGGTTGGGAACAGATGGACCCTGGCGAGGCCGCCCAAGCCGTCGAGGTGTCCGCCTACCCGGACCGGTATCGCAACTTTCAGCCGGTCGCCGAGACCATCCTCGCGACGCTCACCCGCCCCCTCACCGGCGGCGGAGACTCAGGCGTGGTGCCGGAGACCAGCCGTGTCCTGTTCCCCCTCCCGGAGGGCTCCTGGGTCAAGACGTCGGACTTCGGGCCCCGCATCCACCCGATCACCGGGCAGCAGTCCGTCCACACCGGCACGGACTACGCCGCCCCCGACGGCACGCCGATCCACGCAGTCGCCGACGGGAGGGTCACCACGGCGGAGTTCTCGGGCGGGTATGGCGGGCTGGTCGTCATCGACCACACCGTCGCCGGCCAAAGGGTCGCCACCGCGTATGCGCACATGTGGGAGACCGGCATCCACGTCACCGAGGGCCAGATCGTTACCGCTGGGCAGCACATCGGTGACGTCGGCTCTTCGGGCAACTCCACCGGCCCCCACCTGCACCTGGAAGTGCGCCCCGGCGGCCCCGGCTCCGAAGCCGTCGACCCCGCTGCCTGGCTCGCCGACCACGGCGCCACCGAACACGAAGGCGGCGACAACGGGGCGGGACCCGGCTGCGCGCCCGGGACCGACGCCGGAACACCGGAGGAGTTCCCAGGCGGGAACCCGGACGTGATGGTCGATGACCCCACCAGCTCGGGACAGATCACCGCGCGGCTCCTGCACCTGCACACCCAAGGCACCGCAACGTTCCCCGACTCCTCGTGGGCCTGCTATTCACCCCGGCCCGGAACGGTCTCCGAACACCCATTGGGGCGGGCGTGCGATCTGACGTTCGGCAACGCCATCGGCCAGGCGGCCACCGGTCCGGCGCTCGACGCCGGTTGGGCGGTCACGAACTGGATGAAGACCAACGCCGAAATCCTGGGGGTGGAGTACCTGATCTGGCAGAACCAAATCTGGTCCCTCGCCCGCGACGCCGAGGGCTGGCGCCCCTACGAACGCGGCACCGATGTCACCACACGCCACGACGACCACCTGCACGTCACCGTGCGATCCGGGAGCTGATCGGTCATGGATGTGTTCCCCGACTTCGAAGGCGTGGGCGGTATCGGTGACCTGCGCGCCGTCATCGGCGCGCTGTTGACGTTCGTGCTCATCGTCGCGGTGTTGATGCTGATCGTCTGCGCGATCATCTGGGCTATCGCGACCGCGAACGGCAACCACGGTGCCGCCACTAAAGCCCGCGTCGGCGCTTGGACCGCCCTGGGTGCTGCGGTCCTGGCCGGTGGCGGGGTCGCCTGGCTGAACTGGCTCATCTCCCTCGGCCAACAGCTCTGAGACGACGCCCGTCCGCATCCCCGGGCGGTCAGCTTCGCAGCGGGTGGGGCGGTGCCGTGCACCTGACCGACGAACCCATCCAGGTTCTCCGCCCCACGGGCGGAGTTCGTTCGTCAGGAGGCCCACCCGTGTTCGATCTCATCACCGCACTGCCCGCGCTCATGCCGATGGACATCAACATCGACCCCAACAGCGACGGCCTGCCCGGCATCGCCCAACTGCGGACCATCGTCGGCGCAGTCATGACCGTCGGACTGATCCTGTCCGTGCTGGCGCTGATCATCTCCGCGATCGTGTGGGGCTTCGGCGCCAACAGCAGCAATCCGCACCTGGCCGGTCGGGGAAAGGTCGGCGTCCTGGTGTCCTGCGGTGCGGCGGTGATCTGCGGCGCTTCGGTGACGCTCATCAACTTCTTCTGGAACGTCGGACAACAGGTCTGACCCCACCCGGCCGAACTCGAGTTCTGAGGAGTGTGATTCCCGGTGGGTGTATGCGATGTCCCCATCATCTCGTCCGTCTGCGACGTGGCCGGCGAAGCCGCCGCCACCCTCGTCTCGGCCCCCTTCGACTGGCTCGCCAGTGCGATGGGCGCCGCCGCCGGGTGGCTGTTCGAGGCCGTCTGGACGGTGTTCGACACCACCACACTGGTCGACGTCACCAGACCTGAGTACGTCGCGGTCTACAACATCCTGTTCGGCATCGCCGTGTTCGTGATGCTGATCTTCTTCTGCCTGCAACTCGTCACCGGGCTCATCAAACGCGACCCCAGCGCCCTCAGTCGTGCTGCCCTCGGACTCGCCAAGTCCGTGCTCGGGAGCTTCGTGGTCATTACCCTCACAGCGCTGATGTTGGAGATCGTCGATCAGCTCTGCGTCGGGATCATCCAAGCCGCCGGCGAGACGACCGAGTCGATGGGCGACAAGATCACCCTCCTGGTCGCGGGCCTGGTCGGGATCAACATCGCCGCCCCTGGCGTCGGAGCGATCATCACCATCTTCCTCGCCGGACTTGCGATATCGGCAGCCGCGATCGTCTGGCTCTCTCTTCTCGTCAGGAAGGCTCTGCTGTTGGTGGCGATCGTCCTCGCACCTCTGGCGTTCTCCGGCGCGTCGTGGGATGCGACGAAGGGGTGGATCAGTAAGTGGGCGATGTTCGTGATCGCCTTGATCGTCTCCAAGCTCGTCCTCGTCGTGATGTTTCTCGTCGCCATCACCCAAGTCAGTGCGCCGATCGACGGGGACCTGTCCTCGGTGGCCGACCCGATCGCGGGGATCGTGCTGATGGCGATGGCCGCGTTCGCCCCCTATATGACCTATAAGTTCCTGAACTTCGTTGGCTTCGACATGTACCACGCGATCGGCTCCGAACAGGACGCCAAGCAAGCCCTCAACCGGCCCGTTCCGACCCCGGGCAAGCCGCAGGGCGGGGCGGAGCCGAAGAAGGTCCTCGACGGCGGCGACAGCGGTGGTGGCGGTGGCGGGAAGCCTCCCGAGCCGAAGCCCTCCGCACCCGGTGGCGGTTCAGCGCCAGCCGGTGGGGGCAAGGCCGCCGTCAGCAGCGGCGGAGCGGGAGCGGGTACGGGCGGTGGAGCCGGCGCGGGTGCTGCGGCGGCGGGTCCTGTCGCGGCCGCGGTCGTCGCGGCGAAGGTCGCCAAAGACTCCGCGACTGCCGGGCCGAGGGCCGGCAAGGCGCTGGGGGGTGAGGGCGAGAGCGCCGCCGACGCCGCAGGCCAGACCGGCAGCACCCCACCGCCGGCAGCGCAGGCACCCCCGCCGTCGACCCCGGCACCCAAGACGCCCTCAGCGCCGCAGTCGCGTCCGCCGAAGCCGACCGGAAAGGAGTGACCGGCCATGACCTCGAATCAGAACGAACGCACCATGTCCTCGGAGCTGGTGCCGGTGAAGTTCTCCCGCCTCACCCGCCGCGGCATCCTCCTCGGGCTCTCGCTGTCGCAGCTCATCACCCTCGCAGTCGGCATCCTCTCGGTCGTCGGTGCGCTCTACGCCGGCGGCGGCATCCTGCTCGCCTACACCGCACCCATCTGGGTACTGGCGGCCACCTTGACGTGGACACCGATCTCCAGTCGCCCCGCGGTGGAATGGCTGCCGGTGGCGTTCTGGTGGTTCTGGCGTTCGACCGGCGGACAGCTCCTCTACCGCCGCCGGATCGTCACACCACGACCCGTCGGCACCCTCGCCCTGCCCGGTGACACGTCCCGGCTGCGCGAATACACCGACCCCGAAACCAACGCCGGCATGGTCCACGACCCCCGCCAGCAGACGTTGACCGTGGTCTGCGAGGTCACCCACCCCGCCTTCGTCCTCCTCGACCCTGGCGAGCAGGAACGACGGGTCACCTCCTGGGGCCGTGTCCTGGCCACGGTGTGCCGCTCCGGGCGCATCGCTACCCTCCAGGTTCTTGAACGGACCCTGCCGGACTCCGGCACCGGGCTGGCCGAATGGTGGGCCTCCCACGGAACCGCCGACGGCACCTGGGCGGCCACCACCTACGCCGAACTCATCGAACGCGCTGGGCCCGCCGGGGAACGCCACGCGACCACGCTGTCGCTGTCGTTGGATATGAAGACCAGTGCCCGGCAGATCAGGATCGCCGGCGGTGGCATCCGCGGGGCCGCCGCCGTTCTACGCCAGGAGATGAACACGCTGGTCGCTGCACTGCGCTCGGCTGACCTCGCCCCGACCGGGTGGCTCACACCCGGCGAGATCGCCGTCATCCTGCGCTCGGCATATGATCCGGCGATTGCTGCGACCTTGGAACGTCACGGCGAACTCGGACAATCTCTGGCCACCGCCGGACCAGTCGCGGTCAACGAGTCCTGGACGAGATTGCGCACCGACTCCGCCCACCATGCGGTGCTGTGGGTCTCCGAATGGCCGCGCTCGCTCGTCTACCCCGGCTTCCTCTCACCCGTGCTCCTGTCGACCGGCATTCAGCGCAGCTTTTCGATGATCTGCACGCCCATGCGCTCCGACCAAGCCGCCCGCGACATCCGGAAGAAGAAGGTCGAGCACGTCAGCGACGCCGCACAGCGGGCGAAGATCGGGCAGATCGAAGACGCCGCCCAGAGTGCGGAATACCAAGACGTGCTCCAGCAGGAAGCCGACCTCACCGCCGGGCACGGGGTGCTCCGCTACACCGGCCTCATCTCCATCTCCGCCCCCACCGTCGAGGAACTAGAGGCCGGTGTGGCAGCGATCGAGCAAGCCGCGATTCAAGCCTCCTGCGAAACCAGGCTGCTGGTCGGTCAGCAGGCCGCGGCGTTCACCGCGGCCGCGTTGCCACTCTGCCGCCGCGTCTGAGCACGCGGGCGGTGGAGGGGCGCGAGTGCGCACCTGAGAGGTGACCCCGATTCCGGGGCTTGCTCGCGTTCACGGGAGACCTCTGATGCCTAAATTTCACGACCCGCTCGCCGATGCCGCGGAAGCCTCCGAGGCCCTGCGTGGCCTTGCCCACGCGTCCCGGGTCTTCGATGATCCGGCCGACACCTACGCGGTGTTCGGTGAGTTGACTGCCGGGGTGCGGTCGCTGCGCCAGGTGCTCGGCCAGCTCGGTGCCGCTCATCTGGCTCACCAGGGTCGGGCGTTTTCTGACGCCGGCTCCCACACGGCCGGGACAGCCAGTGCGTTGGGCACGGCCGATGAGCTGCACCACGCCGGCACCCTCCTCGATCAGGCCTCCGACCGGCTCGACGCGGCGTTCTCCCATTCAGGGCGCATCGCCTGGCACCCCGAACCGTCACCCGACCGCACGGCCAGCCGCGAACGTCTGGTGGCCCGGCTCGACGATACCGACGTCACCACCGTGCAGGTGGGGACGCTGACCCTTGCGGTGTGGCCCGACACGCCCGTAGGTGAGCACCAGCGCTATGCCTACCGCATCACCGACACCACCACGGGCCAGGAGGTGTCGGGCCGGGACCTGTTCACCGGCGCCGGAATCCCGGTCGAACCGGACCGAGCCATCCGGGACCTGGCCGGATACCTGGGCGCGGCGGCCGAGGCCCGCCAGTACGCCTTCGACCACCCAGGCAGCGCCCCCGAGAACGCCGGCCTGTTCCCGGTCTGGGTGGCCGATGCCGCTCGCACGAACCTCGACGCGCTCAGCGAACTGAGTGAGCACGGCCCTTCAGAGCCCGAAACGGCGGTCGCGGGGCGGCGGTGGTTCAGCGTGGTGTTCCTCCAAGGCGAGGCAG
This sequence comes from Microbacterium sp. CGR2, assembly GCF_003626735.1. Classification (NCBI taxonomy): domain Bacteria; kingdom Bacillati; phylum Actinomycetota; class Actinomycetes; order Micrococcales; family Microbacteriaceae; genus Microbacterium; species Microbacterium sp. CGR2. The sequence continues at coordinate 41,866 of NZ_RBHX01000001.1, forward strand.
CCGACCGGGTGCTCGATGTGATCGACCGTGACGGCACCGACGCCGCGATCAGTGAGCTGGCCGCTTACGACTACGGCGCCGAGACCCAGCAGTCCGCGTTGGAGAACGGGTACGTCTACGACGACCAACCACCCACCACTGTGACAGACAAGGCCGCGACAGCGGATGTGTACACGCTGACCTTCAACCACACCCTCGGACACGTCGGCCTCTACCGGCAGCTGGACGCCCTGCCCGACCCGGCCCTGCCCGATCCGGCCCAGTTGGACATCGACGCCCCCGCCGTCGGTGCGGAGCAGCCGCATCGTGAATCCATGCAACAGGGTTCTGCGGCGCGACGTGCGGCGCCGAGGGCCGAGAAGGACTGGTTCGCCCCAAGCGCGGCTGTCGGCGGGCAGTCTGGACGGGGACTGTCGCTGTGAACACTCCCGAGACCGAACGCGAGCGGCTGCATACCTCTGTCCTCGTCGCACCTGCGGAGGAGCGGCGCCGGTTGCGCAAGCAGCGCCGCGAGGCCGCCGCGAAGCTCCAGGGCGAGCAACGTTCCGCCGAGAAGACAGCAGCCAAGACCAAAGCAGAGGCCGAGCGCGCCGAACGTCGCGCCACCACCTACCTGCCCGCAGCGGGCGAGCCCGGGCCGGCCGCGTTGCGCACGCCGGGCCGGTTCCGGCTCCCGCGTCACCAGGACACGTCTGCGACGTTGGCGGGTGCGTATCCGTTCGTCGCGGAAGGAGGCCTCGGCTCCGATGGGGTGTTCGTCGGCCAAGACCTATACTCCGGCGGCTCGTTCGTCTACGACCCCTGGGTCTTGTATGCCCGTGGTGTCATCACCGCACCGAATGTGGTGCTCGCAGGGATCGTCGGGTCCGGGAAGTCGTCGCTGGCGAAGTCCCTCTACACCCGGAGCCTGCCGTTCGGGCGTCGCGTCTATGTCCCCGGCGACCCCAAGGGCGAGCACACCGCCGTCGCCGAAGCCGTCGGCGGCAGGGCGATCGTCCTCGGCCACGGCCTGAACACTCGCCTGAACCCGCTCGATGAGGGTCACCGGCCCGCGGGACTTTCTGATGAGCAGTGGGCGATCACGGTCGCGTCGCGTCGCCGTGATCTGATCGGGGCGCTTGCTGAGACGGTGCTGGTGCGCGGGTTGACGCCGTTGGAGCACACGGCCATCGACCTCGCACTCACCCAGACGGTGCGGGAGAACGACGTGCCGATCCTGCCGATGGTCGTCGATCGCATCCTTGCCCCGAGTGAGGATGCTGACGAACGGCTGGCCGAGGATGGAAGGCTCGTCGGGCACGCGCTGCGCCGTCTGGTCGCCGGTGACCTACAAGGGTTGTTCGACGGTCCGTCGACCGTCCGGTTCGATCCGTCGCTGCCGATGATCAGCCTCGACCTGTCCCGGGTGACGGAGAACAGCACGTTGATTTCGGTGCTGATGACTTGCTCCAGCGCGTGGATGGAATCGGCCCTGCTGGACCCGAATGGTGGGCAGCGGTGGGTGATCTACGACGAGGCCTGGCGACTGATGTCCCACCCGGCTCTGTTGAAGCGGATGGATGCGCACTGGCGTCTCGCCCGCCATTACGGGATCGCGAACATGCTGATCTTCCACAAGCTCTCCGACCTGGACAACGTCGGCGACCAAGGCTCCGCCATGCGATCCCTCGCCAACAGTCTGCTCGCCAACGCTGAAACCCGGATCGTCTACCGGCAGGAATCAGACCAGCTCGGCCCCACCGCCCAAGCCCTCGGACTCACCGGCACCGAACAGAAACTCCTCCCCAGCCTCGGTGTGGGACAGGGGTTGTGGCGGATCAAGGCCAGGAGCTTCGTGACCCAGCATCAGCTCCATCCTGCTGAATATTCGCTGTTCGATACGAGCACTCGCGCGTCGGGAGGCCTGTGATGGCCAGCCGCCGCCCTGCCGTGCAGGAACTCTCCCAGTCGCCGGTGGTGCTGCCGCATGTGGTGATCACCGTCACCGAAACCGGCGCCCTGGACGTGACCATCGACGGCACCCCGTTACCGCCACCAGCAGCAGACACCAGGTGGACGCGCAGCACCTTCGGCGCGTTGATGGATGCCATCACGAAGGACCGGACGGTCGCGGTGAGGATCGAGGTTCGCGAGGTTGACGGCAGTGTGTTCACCGACATCATCCGCGCCCGCAGACCCTCCCCGCCACCGACTCCCGATCTGGGTGCGGAGCCTGCGACGCGGCGCGGTCGACGCACTCACGCCCGGGAGGCGATGGAGTTGGTCGAGGTCAGCGGCGAGGGGTTTGTGCCCGGTGAGGATGTTGCGGTCGCGGTCATCGTCACCCACACCGACGCCACCGGCACCGGGGCCGTTCGTTCTCTGCTCGATGTCGGCCACCTTGACGCGGTGCTGCGGGACGGTACCGGCGAGGTGGTCCTGTTTGGTCGGGTCTCCGGCACCGTGCAAGTTCGGCGAGTGCCTTGAACGGACAGCGGCAGTCCGGGGGCATGAGTGATGAGCTGACCAACGCCGCGCTCATCGGACTGGTCGGAATGTTCGGGGTAGCGCTGATCCTGCGCGCCTCAGGGTCAGTGGCGGCGTTCGTAACCGGCACACCCCAACCCGCGGCGGGGCCGGCGTCGGGCCTCGGGGTGCTGTTCAACCCCGCCGACCCCGCCACCGCCCTCGACGCCGACGGACTGAGTCCGGTCGTCTACTGGATCACCACCGGCCTCCTGCTCGCCGCACTCGCCACCGCCGGGATATGGGCATGGGGGCGGCTGCGCAGGCACTCGCGGAAGGTCGAGACCGACCCGCGGCGCCTGGCCGGCACCGCCACCGCCCACGACGTCACCCAGGCCGCCTCGGGCAAGGCGCTGCTGCGCCGCGCCAGCACGCTGCGCCCGTCGCTGGACGACCCAGCACCGGCGGATGTGGGCTATCTGATCGGCACCTCCAAGGGACGTCAGGTGTGGGCGAGCGTTGAGGACTCGATCCTGCTCATCGGCCCACCCCGTTCCGGCAAGGGCCTGCATATGGTCGTCAACGCGATCCTGGACGCCCCCGGCGCAGTCGTCACCACCAGCACACGGCCGGACAACCTCACCGCCACATTGCGCGCCCGCCAACGGGATGGGCGGCCGGTGGCGGTGTTCGACCCCCAACGTCTCGCCGAGGGCATCCCCGCCGGGATGCGCTGGTCACCCATCCGCGGCTGCGAGGACCCGCTGACGGCGATGATCCGTGCCACCGGCCTGGCCGCAGCCACCGGGCTGTCTGCTGGTGGGGTCGAGTCCGGAGGGTTCTGGGAAGGCAAGACCCGCACTGCCCTCCAGGCTCTCCTGCATGCCGCCGCGCTCGACGCTCGTCCGCCCTCGGAGCTGTTCCGGTGGACACTCGACCCCACCACAGCGGCCGAGGCCGTCGCCATCCTTACCAACAGTGCTCAGGCGGCCACAGGGTGGGCGGACTCGCTCGGCGCGATGATCGATTCGGACCCTAAGACTCGCGACTCCATTTGGCAGGGCGTCGCCCTCGCACTCGGAGCCCTCGCCGATCCCCGCGTCCTGGACGCCGTCAGTCCCGGTCCGGGTGAGGGCTTCGACCCCGAGACCTTCATCCAAGAGCGCGGCACGCTCTACCTGCTCGCCACCGGAGCTGGCGCCGGCGCATCCTCCGCGCTCGTGGCGGCGTTCGTCGAAGACCTCATCGAAACCGCCCGACGGATCGCCGCCCGCTCACCCGGCGCACGCCTGGACCCACCGCTGCTGCTGGCGCTGGATGAGATTGGCAACCTCGCACCCCTCCCGAGCCTTCCGACGCTGATGGCCGAAGGCGGCGGCACCGGCATCACGACCCTCCCCGTCCTCCAATCCCTCGCCCAAGCACGGGACAAGTGGTCGGACAACGCCGCCGGAGCAATCTGGGACGCCTCCATCGTCAAGATCATCCTCGGCGGCGCCTCCAACTCCCGCGACCTCCAAGACCTGAGCACACTCCTCGGGGAACGCGACGAATACACCGACAGCGTGACCCTCGGCGACCACGGGACGCGATCGAGTCAACGCTCCGTGCGCCGGGTCCCGATCCTGCCCCCTGACCGCATCCGCACGCTGCCGTTCGGCACCGGCATCGCTCTCCTGCGGTCTGCGCCACCGATCGTCACCGATCTGCGTCCCTGGACGAACCGTCCCGACGCCGGCCAGCTCACCGAGGACCGAACCGGGATCGAGGCGCTGCTGCGCCGTCCTGTTTCCTGATCTGGCGCACCTGCCCAGGGGGTGGGGTGCGCACCTGCCTGACACCAGCGGCCTCGCTTCGAGACCGCGGAGTGTCAGGAGGAGATTTCGATGGCTATCCAGACTCAGCAGTCGTTCTCGGGATTCGTGGCGTGTGACCCGCAGCTATCCCGCACCGAGAGCGGCGATGCCCGGCTGTACATGAAGGTCGGCAAGGAGCACTACCGACAAGAGGAAGACGGGTCGTTCACGCAGTTGGAGACCACCTTCCACAACCTGGTCGCGTTCAAGGCCGCCGCCGAGCAGGGCCACGAACGACTCGCGAAGGGTGACAAGTTCCTCGCCGAGGGGTACGTCCGCGAGTACACCTACCAGCGCGACGGTCAGGCCGTCGAGGGTGAGGAGTTCGTCGCCCGCCGGCTCGGGCACGACATGGCCCGCACCCGTTACGACGTCAACCGCGCACCCCGCCAGGCCGCGCCTGAGCGGGCCGCGCCCGCGTTCGCCGCTCCCCAGCCCCGCCCGGTCACGCAGTCACCTGCGGCCGTGAGCATGTGACTGAAAAGACGAGACTGACGATGGACGAGTACACCCCCAAGCAGGACGAGCCCGACTACCCGGACGACAGCCCCGACACCGACAACGCATCCGATGATGTGGCAGATGACGTGGCCCAGCCGCCGCAGCCGGTGAACTGGAATCTGCTGAGTGCCGACGACCTGGAAGCCGAGTGGCTCGCGCTCAACGACTGGGTGGCGTGGCTGCGCCGCACCTACGGACTCCCCGCCAGCGTGCTGCCGCCGTTCTGGCACCGTCACCCCGAGCTGATGTGGGAACTCTCCGCCCTGCACCTGCACTGGCTGTGCGCCTACGACCCCGAGCAGAACGGGTCCGCGCCGGCCGGGTGGCACCGCGACTTCGCCGAGGCGCGCAACAGGCTCCGAGAATGGGTCGCCGCGTCCGGCACCCGCCTGGACCGCGACCGGCACACCCGCCAGACCGTCTGGCCTGGCGAAGACCCCGCCCCGCCGGTGGAGGACGTCATCATCGCCGACCGTGGCGAGGACTTCGTGGAGTTCGTGTTCGAGCAGGTCGAATCCCGCCGCGAAGCCGAGGAGGCGTTCTTCCGCACCCTCGATGAACACACCGGAGAAGTGACATGACCACTCCGTACCCGTCCAGCCGGGACGAGGGGCTGCCCACCAGGATGCGGGACTACCGGATCGAGGCCGAGCCGCGTGAGAGCCCCGACCTGCGCAAGCTCGCGCAACTGTTCATCGGCATGGCCCGCAACCGCGCCGACCAAGCCCGCACCCACCCCACGACCGATATCGACGCTGTGTCGCCGGTTTCGGAGCACCGTCGGGGCGGCGAGGTAGAATCAGAGCAGCAAGAAGCCAACGGCTGAGCTTTCGGGCTTGGTCGTGGTGCGCAGTCCTGTTTGGCCTTCGTGGCTTACCCGGCGCGCTCCTTCGGAGCCTGCCGGGTCGTGTTTCCCCTTTACGAGTCGCACCGCACCAGCGGTAGCCGCCGCTTGTGCTGGCCCCGACCATCGGGGAAGGGAACACGACCCGTGACCATCACACAACCACCCGCCACGACCGCCCTGGACCGCATCGGAGAGACCACCACTCTGGCGGTCTCCTACCTGCGCGTGTCCACCAAGGAACAAGCCTCCAAAGGAGGCCGCGACGAAGGCTTCTCGATTCCCGCTCAGCGCGAAGCGAACCTGCGCAAGGCCCGCGACCTGAACGCGATCATCACCGAAGAGTTCGTCGATGCGGGCGAGTCAGCCCGCAAGGCCGACCGGCCCGAGCTGATACGGATGATTGAGTACGTCAAGACCCACCAGGTCGCCTACTGCATCGTCCACAAAGTCGACCGCCTCGCCCGCAACCGCGCCGACGACGTCACCATCCACCTGGCCCTCAAAGAGGCCGGGGTCATGCTCGTCTCGGCGACCGAGAACATCGATGAGACCCCGTCGGGGATGCTGCTGCACGGCATCATGTCCACCATCGCTGAGTTCTACTCCCGCAACCTCGCCGGTGAGGTTGCCAAAGGCATGAACCAGAAGGCGCTCGGCGGTGGCACGAACGGCAAAGCCCCGATGGGCTACCTCAACGTCACCACCCGCGACGAACTCGGCCGCGAGGTCCGCACCGTCGCCGTCGACCCCGACCGGGCACCCCTGATCAAATGGGCGTTCGAGGCATACGCCACCGGAAACCACTCCACCATCAGCCTGCGCGAAGAACTCATCGACCGGGGCCTGACCACCCCGCCGACGCCGAAGCGGCCCTCCAAGCCACCGGTGCTGTCCACTATCCACAAGATGCTCACCAACCCCTACTACAAGGGCAGCGTCCGCTTTCGGGGCGCCAGCTACGACGGACTCCACGAACCCCTCGTCGCCCCCGAGGTCTGGTACCGGGTCCAATCTGTGCTCACCGCGCACCAGACGTCCGGGGAGAAGACCCAATCCCACGTCCACTATCTCAAAGGCACCCTGTACTGCGGGCAGTGCGGGTCCCGGCTGACGCTGACCAACGCCAAGAGCCGCAGTGGGGTCGTCTACCCGTACTTCATGTGCTCCGGCCGGCACGCCAAGCGCACCACCTGCGAACGCAAGTCCATGTTCGTGCCCGACATCGAAGCCGCCGTCGAGGACTACTACCGACACGTCCAGATACCCGAACACATCGTGACCACGCTGCGTGAGCTGGTCACCAGCGAGTTCGACCGGCTCCATGCCGTCGCCAAACAGGAGAGCCAGTCGTACAAGATCGAACGCGACGTCCTCCGCGACGAACGTCAGAAGCTCATGCAGGCCCACTACGCCGGAGCCGTACCGCTCGACCTGCTCGGCACCGAGCAGGACCGCATCGCCCGCCGGCTCGCGTTCCTCGACGCACAGATCAACGCCGGAGACATCGAGTACGAACAAGCCAAAGCTCACCTCGACGACTGCCTGGCGCTGGCTGGCGACATGCACGCCATCTACATGAGCGTCGACGACTCACTACGACGGATCGCCAACCAAGCCTTCTTCGACAAGCTCATCGTCCAAGACGACGACACCATCCACGGCGAGCCCGGCATCCCGTTCAACGTGTTCCTGAACACCGAGGTCCAGACCCTCGCCGCCCGCCCACAAGGACGGACGGCGGAATCCGGAACTCAAACCGGCAATGTCGCTGGTTTGAACAACGACCTTCTGGTGGACCTAAGGGGATTCGAACCCCTGACCTCCTCGATGCGAACGAGGCGCGCTACCAACTGCGCCATAGGCCCAAGAACGTCTTCTACGTTATCACGACGCAGAAGCCGATCGCGTCCTCCCCGAGTCACCCCGCTGCACGACGCGACAGCATCTCTCGGACGTGCGCTTCGATCTCCGCATCGTCGACGAACCCCATCTGCGCATACGGCGATGCGGCAGCGGGAAGCTTCGCGGGAGCCGGCGGCGCCATCTCCTCGGCGCGTGCCCGGAGACCCTCGAGTCGAGCCGCCTTCCGGCGTTCCTCCTGCGCCTCGATCTCGGCGCGAGCCGATTGTGCGCGGGACCCGGCCACGGACACGAGCGGTTCCGGCAGCGGGCGAGGCGTCCACGTCGCCGGACCTTGGTCGTGCAGTTCGGGGGCGATGCGCTCCGGCGTGGTCTGCTCCGCCAGCCGCGGTCGACGGGCGGCGCGCTGCGCCACAGCAGCCATCCGCTGCAGCGTCAGGCCGGACACCATCACCACTACAGCTCCCAGCCACACCAATACCTGCGAACCGAAAGCGAGAAGCTGCCAGACGCCGAGTCCGGCAGCCGCGACTCCCAGCAGCAGAGCCACGGTGGATACCATTCGGATGCGGCGGCGTGCCCTCGCTCGACGGATCACCGGATCTGCTCGCGTCGCCGCGAGTTCTTCGCGGAGCTTCTCCAACTCCGCGGCCTCGCGTTCGGACTGCACGCGCTTCGCGAGCTTCTGCTGCGCCAGGGCCGTCCGCGCGTTCAATTCGACCCGCACTTCCCCGGGAGTCTCACTGGTCTCGGCGAGCACGCGAAGCGCCTGATTCAGCCGAACCGCGTTGCGTTCCGCGGCGTCGTACTGGTACCGCCCTCGCCACGACGGCAGCAGATAGAGCATCCAGAGGAGCACGGCGACGAGCACGATCACTCCCCCGCTCAGCACCGGCCCGTCCATATCGACAACGGTACGGCCACAGAGCCGACTCGACGCCGCAGTGCGGGCGCGTGTCGCGGCGAGTCGCTCAGATGAGTTCGGGAGCCCGACTCACGACGGGATGCGGTCCGACGGCGGGACGGTCGCCGCATCCGGCGGCACCTGTCCGCTGAGCCACCGCGACAGCACCCCCTGCGGGACATCCTCCCGCGTCAGCGCGAACGCGTAGTGATCCCGCCAATCCCCATCGATGTGGATGTAGCGACGGCGGAGCCCTTCATAGCGGAACCCCAGCTTCTGCACGATGCGAAGGCTGGCAGCATTCTCCGGGCGGATGCAGATCTCCATCCGGTGCAGTCCGTACTCGGTGAAGCAGGCGTCCGTCGCGAGAGCGACCGCCGTCGGCGTGATCCCTCGACCGGCGAACCGCTCACTGACCCAATAGCCGATGGTCGCCGAACACAGTGAGCCGCGCGAGACGCCCCACACGTTCAGCTGCCCGGCGACCTCACCGTCGTACTCCATGACGAACGGGTAGCCGCTGCCGTCGCGGTACTGCTGCAGGAGGCGACGGATGCTGAGACGCATGTCGAACGACACCGACCCGTACGGCACCGTTGCTTCCCATGGCTCGAGCCACGATCTGTTCGAGAGGAGCTCCTGCTGCAGAGCGCGGGCATCCTTGGACTTCACGAGGCGCAGCTCGATCGGTCCGTGTCTTAGTCCCGCCGTCAGATCCATATCGCGTCCCGACGCCGCAGAGTCGCCTAGAGGCGCTCCGCGAATTCCTTCAGCCAGGGACGCAGCTCCGGACCGAGGTCCTCGCGGTCAGACGCGAGCTGCACGATGGCCTTGATGTAGTCCACCCGGTCGCCGGTGTCGTAACGACGCCCGCGGAAGACGACTCCGACCACGCCGGGTCCGTCCGTGTCGGCCGCCATCTCCTGCAGAGCATCGGTGAGCTGGATCTCGCCACCCTTACCCGGCTCCGTGCGCTCGAGGATGTCGAACACGGAGGCCGGCAGCACGTAGCGCCCGATGATGGCCAGGTTGGACGGTGCGTCCTCCTGCGCGGGCTTCTCCACGAGGCCGGTCACGCGAACGTTGTCCGACCCGTCGATCGGGTCGACCGCAGCCGCACCGTACATGTGGATGCTGGCGGGATCGACCTCCATCAGCGCCACCACCGCGGCGCCGGAGCGCTGGTGCTCGGCGATCATCTCGGTCAGCAGCGGGTCGCGCTCATCGATGAGGTCGTCGCCGAGAAGCACCGCGAAAGAGCTGTCCCCCACATGAGTGCGAGCGCGCAGCACGGCGTGCCCGAGCCCCTTGGGCTCACCCTGGCGGACGAAGTGGATGTCGGCGAGATCGCTCGACTTCACGACACTGGCGAGGCGACCGTCGTCGCCCTTCTCCATCAGCTTCACCTCGAGCTCGGGGACCGAGTCGAAGTGGTTGGAGATCGCGTTCTTGTTCCGACCGATGATGACGAGGATGTCGTCGATACCGGCATCCGCCGCTTCTTCGACGACGTACTGGATCGCCGGCTTGTCGACGACCGGAAGCATCTCCTTCGGCATCGCCTTGGTCGCAGGAAGGAATCGTGTTCCCAGTCCTGCCGCGGGAATGACGGCCTTGATCTTGTGCTCACCCATCCTCACAGCCTAGCGGTGGCTGCCGCCGCCGTAGACTCGGACTCATGTCGAACGACGTCGAACACGCCAAGCGCGCACTCCGCGCAGAGCTCAGAGAACGTCGTCAACTGCTCTCGGAATCGCAACGGGACGCAGCAGCGAACGCGATCGCCGAACGACTGGACGCACTGATCGATTCCCTCGACGCGCGAGCAGTCTCGTGCTACCTCTCCACCACCACCGAGCCGGGCACGCGAGCGTTCGTCTCCAGGGCTGTGCGGCGCGGCATCCGAGTACTCCTCCCCATCACCCGCGCGGACGGACTGCTCGACTGGGCCGTCGCCTCGGATGACGACGACGAGGCGGAAGGGCTCTACGGCCTGCCGGAGCCGAGCGGCGAGGTTCTGGGGCCCATCGCGGTCAACGACGTCGATCTCATGATCGTTCCGGCGGCGGCGGTCGACCGAACGGGCATGCGGATGGGTTGGGGACGCGGCTACTTCGACAAGACCATCGGCTCGATGGAGAAGTGCCCGCCCGTCTTCGCCGTCATCTATGATTCCGAGATACTCGACTCTCTGCCGCGCGAGGTGCACGACCAGCCGGTGAACGGCATCGTGACTCCGTCGCAGACCCTGACCCTGTCGCCCTCGCGGCGCTGACCTGCAAGGACTCCATGCCCACCTACGCTTATGCCTGCACTTCGTGCGGACACTCCTTCGACGCCGTGCAGAGTTTTGCCGACAACGCCCTCACCGAGTGCCCCGAGTGCGGCGGCGCGCTGCGGAAGCAGTACGGCTCGATCGGAGTGACCTTCAACGGATCCGGCTTCTATCGCACGGACTCGCGCGCCAAATCCGGTGGCTCGTCGGATGCTTCGACATCATCGAAGTCGGAGTCGACGACAAGCGCCAAACCGGCCGCTGCGTCGACCGCGACCTCGTCCTGAGGTCCTGAACTGTAAAGGACTCTGATGCTCAAGGGTTTCCGAGAATTCATCCTGCGCGGCAACGTCATCGACCTTGCCGTTGCCGTCGTCATCGGCGCCGCTTTCACCTCGATCGTCAACGCGGTCGTCGCCAGCATCATCACGCCGCTGATCTCCTTGTTCTTCAAGGCCGACGCCATGGGTGAGTTCGGCCCGCAGATCCGCAACATCTACGGCGACATGGTCACCTTTCCGCTCAGCGACCTGATCGCAGCGATCATCAGCTTCCTCGCCGTAGCGGTGGTCGTGTACTTCGTCTTCGTGCTGCCGATGAACACGTTCAAGGCGCACGTCGAAGCACGCAAGGGCACGCCGGCGGAATCGCCCGAGGAAGAACCGGCGGCCGCGACCGAGGCGGAGCTGCTCGTGGAGATCCGCGACCTGCTCAAGAACCAGAGCGCGGGAACGTCGCCCCGAATTCAGTAGTGCGGCGGCACGTCCTGGATCAGGCGGTCGTCATTGGGTCCTTTCGGACCTCGACGCCTGCCTGATTCCGGTTCGGCGCGGACATCGGGAGCGGAATCGGGTTCGGGATCCGTCCCCGGCACGGGCGTGAGACGCGCTCGGCGGGCGCCCGGAACGCGAACGACCCGCTGACCCTCCGCGTCGGGGCCGGGCCGGTCGGTCATCTGTCCCTGTCGATGATGTCGATCGGCTGCGTGTCGTTATCGGCACGAGGCGCCGACTCCGAGATCCCGAGCACGCCGGCGATGCGCGCGGCAGCGGTGACCGGATCGCTGTACAGGTCGAACGCGTGCACACGCACGTAGTGCCAGCCGAGCCGGCGGAGGACATGCGGCCGCAGACGCAAGGTCTCGCGCAGGGACTCTCCCCGAGACTCGGGGTCGGATTCGATCACGACGGCCTTGCCGTCATGCTGCGCGACCAGGGGCAGCAGGCCACGGTAGTCGACGTCGACCGATGCGCCGAGTCGGCGCAGCTCCCGTGCCAAGGCCAAGGTCAGCGGGTCGGCGAGATCCTCCAGACGCCCGTCTCTGCTGCGCGCCGCCAGACCGCCCAGGATCGACATCAGCGTCGCCGCGCCGTGCTCCAGACGTCCGTCATCGAACGAGGACGGACGGATGGACGAGACGAGGACCATCGAACGACGTGCCCGCGTCATGCCGACTGTGAGCAACCGCTCGCCGTCAGGAGTGGACAGATCACCGAAATCGCTGAGCACGCGGCCGTGCTTGGTGAGGCCGAATCCCAGGGAGAAGATCACACGATCGCGACTCTCCGCGACGGATTCCTCGAGGGTCAGCACCGCGAACGGCTCGACCGTATCGCGCCCGACGAAGTCGGCGACATCCGATCGTCCCGCGAACGCCGAGGTCACGGCCGCGCGGACGCGCTCCGCGTGGCGCGCGCTCGCGGTGACGACCATGAGCGTCTCGGACGGCCGATGGATGGCGTGCTCCACGACCAGGGTGACCACTCGCGCCACTTCGGCGTCGGGGCTCTCCACGGCACCGGAGATCGGATCCGGCGTACCGGTACCACCCTCGACGTAGTCGACGGTCAGGCTGCCGCGCCCCAGATAAGAACCTGCCCACGGAAGCGAGACGATGTCGCCGCCGTAGAAGGCGTCGTTGATCAGTTCGGCGAGATCTTCTCCACCGGCCCGATAGCTCCGCGTGAGAGTCATGACCGGCAGGAGCTCGGAGAGGCGCTCGAACACCGAGACGTCGTCGAACGGTACTTCCGCCTCCCACGTCTGTTCCGGGTCGACGGCGATGTGGAAAGGCGAGGGGCGCTGGGTGACCGGGTCACCGAAGGCCACGACCTGACGCGCGCGACGGATGGCCGGGGCCGCCTCTGCGAGATTTATCGCCGCGGCATCGACGAGGAGCACGGCGTCGAACTCGACCGAGTCCGGGATCTCGGGGACGAGGTACGGCGAGGATATCCAGACCGGTGCGAGGACCTCGACGAGCCTCGGCGCAGCGCTCACGACTTCTGCCGTGGTCGTGGCCGGTTGGGTCAGGGCGCGACGTAGGTGCTGAGACTGCTGCGGTTCGTCGACGATCGCGATCCGCCACTGGTTCGCGAGCTGCCAGGCGAGCAGTGGTCCGGCCATGGCCGCATGGGCCTCGTCGACGAGTCGGAAGTCACGTTCGAGCCGATCGACGACCGCGGTGTTGGCGCCGAGGAGTGCACGATTCTCTTGGAGAGCACGCTCGAGCAGAGACTGCCACCAGGCGAACTCGAGCTCGTCACCCACTCGCGCTTCGGAGACGTGTCGCACGGACAACTCCGCGAGCAGCGGGCCCAGGCCGAGCAAGGCGAGCCGGTCGCGCAACTGCGCCCGCTCGACCAGGTTCTCGAAGACGTCCGATTTGGCAGCGAGACCGGCCAGAGTGCGAACCAGTCGGGCTACGGGCAGCGATGCCAGCGGCTCACGGCGGCCGAGAGCCGCGTCGAGCTCGGCGAGTTCCCCTTCCACGCGCTGCCATGCGACGGAGACGTCGGCGAGACCGAGGGGCACCTCCGGCGCCACCCCCGCCTCCACGCATCGCTGCCACTGGGTGCGCTGCGCCTGGATCCGGAGGAGCGACTCGTGCATCTCGTGGACGTGCACGCCGGGACGGACGTACTCCTTGGCCAGACGACGCAGCCGCCGACGGTTCGTGCCGGACAGGCCGGGCGCGTCGCGGCGCGAGCCGTGCGCCAGGATGAGGTCGCCGAGCGGGCGCTCGAACACCGTCGGGCTGAAGCGATCGAGAGTGTCGCGGATCCCCTGAAGGAGTTGCAGATACTCCCCCAGTTCGTCGATGGTCGCGAACGGGCGCATGTGCGTCTGCGCGATGAGTTCATAGCCCCGCTCGAGGAGGGCTGGCACGCTGTCCGCGTGCAGCCGGCCCGCCAGGTCGTGCGCCGCGCGCGCGGCTTCGGTGCTGGCGAAGGTGACGCCATACCAGGGCGAGTCGTTCGGCCCGAAGCGGAACTCGCCCAGGCGCGCGGCCTGACCCAGCGCCGCAGCAGCTTCGGTTCGATCGTTCGCCAGGCGCCGCAGTGCCTCTGGACCGAGGCGTGCCGTCGTCGACGGAGGTACGGGGAGAGAGGCGAGCCGCGTCAGCTGACGGGTGGCATCCAGGACCGATGCGTCCATGCCGGTGACGGGAGCGGTCAAAGCCTGGCGGTAGTCGCGGAGAACGGTGCGCAGGCGCACCAGAGCGTCGTCGACCTCGCTGACCTTGGGCGCCGTGGCCTTCTCATTGCGTCCGATCGCGCGCACCAGATCACGGCGCACGCTGGCCGGCGAGATGGCCAGGCTGTCCAGACCGATTCCGGCGAGTCGGTGCCGGACGCCGTCGAGAGTGGACCGTCGGGCGGAGACCACGAGAACACGCTTGCCGCTGCGCACGAGCTCGCCCAGGGCGTTGATGACGGTCTGGGTGCCTCCGGTTCCGGGAAGCGTCGAGACGGTGAGTGAGTGTCCCGCCGCGATGCGCGCGAGCACCGCCTCCTGCTCCGCATCGGCGTCCAGGAGCAGGTTGTCGGATGCCGGTGCCCGGTCGTCCGGAGAGGTGTGGTGCGGCACGGCGCGCGGAGCGGTGACCTGCTCGCGGTCTGCGACGTGACCTGCCAGAGCGTTGAGCATCTGGTTGTCGAGGCTGCGGCCATCGCGCGACATCGCGCCCGCGACATCGGCGAACGTGGAGACGACCAACCGTGGTTCCACCGAGAACGTGTCGATCGACCGCGTCATCGCGCGCAGGCTGTCGATCACCGGCTGCGGTTTGAAGACTCCGCCGTCGTAGGCGAGCGCGGCCAGAGCGGTCGGATCGATCGAGATGTCGAAGTGTTCCCGGGCGATGCGGACGAGCTCCGGATTCACCTCGAACACACCCTGCAGCTTGAGCTCGAAGTCCGAGTGGTGGCGCCTGATCGCCAGCGGGCGCAGCAGCACCGGTGCAGCGAAACCGGCGCCTCCGATCCGCCACCGCGCGACGCCGACGGCGAGATGCACGGCCTCGATCCCTCGGACGGTGCGGAGCTCGGTGTTCTTGGCGGTGATGCGTTCTGCAGCCAGTCGTGCCGTTCGCAGACCGACCTCGTCGCGGAAGAGATTGGACAGGAGCGTCGACTTGCCGGTGATGAACTGCGGCAGGCTGCCGGGGTGCGCCTTCGAGATATCGATGCCTGATTCGGGGCGATCGCGGAAGCTGACGAGCGGCGACGCGCCGCCGAGATCGGCGGCCTCCGCGCGGAGTCGGGCGCGCTCGGCGTCTGCCGCATGCGCGATGCCGACCCCGGTGGCGGACTCGCTCAGGTCGCCGAGGGTCACAGAGCCCTCCGTCGCTGCGTCATCCGCAGACCTGTCTTCACGTCGCCACACACTCTCACCCTAGGCGCGAGACGGGAGAAGCCGGGGTATCCCTGGCGGGTTTCACCGGATTTCTGGCTGCGACGAACGTCCTTCACTGCTCCTGCAAAGGGTAGGGGACGCCGCTGGTTCTCCACGAAGATCGGGTTCACCCCGGTCGATCGTCGTCGTGGCCGGTCAGGATGGAGGCATGACATTCCGCTATGACTTCGCACCCACCCCGTTCGGCGACGCACTCGCGGTGTTCTCCGACGATGGCATCGTGGGCTTCGATCTCGGCGAATCCGAGGACCCCACGGTGCCGTGGCTCCTCGAGGGCGTATCCCGACAGCTCCGAGCCGTGCCCGAACCCGACCCCGGCGCCGCCGATGAGCTCGCTCATCTGCTCGCCGAGTACTTCGACGGAGCCCCTATCGACTTCAACGAGCACCTCCGCCTGGACTGGCGCCTCGTCGACGGCTTCCATCGCACCGCACTGCAGGCGATCTGCGGCATCCCCTGGGGACAGACTCTGAGTTACGGAGAGGTCGCCGTGCTCGCCGGTCATCCGGGCGCAGCCCGCGCGGTCGGCACCGCCTGTCGCCTCACGCCGTTCTCCGTCATCGTTCCCGTGCACCGGGTCGTGCGCTCAGACGGTTCGGCCGGCCACTACGGAGCGCACCCGGAGCGAAAGCAGTTTCTCCTGGACCTCGAAGGTCGGTGAGCGATTGGTCCGGGAGAGCAGACGTGGACCCGGCGAGTAGGCCGCCGGGTCCACGCGTTCCTCCATGTCGTCAGTGATCGACCGCCTTCTCTGCCCCGAACCCGGTCAGCGAGCGCACCTCCATCTCGGCCGCGAGTTCTGGCGATTCCTTCACCTTGCTGGTGACGGTTCCCAGCCAGCCGAGCAGGAACCCGAGTGGGATCGACACGATGCCGGGGTTGTTCATCGGCCAGATGGCGATGTCGATACCGGGGATCATCGACGTCGGCGTGCCGGAGAACACGGGCGACAGCACAATGAGCAGGATCGCGGCGCCGAGACCTCCGTACATGCTCCACACCGCGCCTCGGGTGTTGAACCGTCGCCAGAAGAGCGAGTACAGGATCGTGGGGAGGTTGGCGGAGGCCGCGACAGCGAACGCCAGAGCGACGAGGAAGGCGATGTTCTGCCCCTGCGCACCGATGCCGCCGATGATCGCGAGGATGCCGATCACGATCACCGTGCGTCGGGCGACCCGCACCTCGGCGTCCGGGTCGGCCTCGACCTGCTTGCCGGCCGCGTCCTTCCGCCCCTTCTGGATGACGTTCGCATAGATGTCGTGCGCGAACGACGCGGCGGCGGTGATCGTCAATCCGGCGACGACCGCGAGGATCGTCGCGAACGCCACGGCCGAGATGAAGCCGAGGAGCAGAGGCCCGCCGAGCTCGAGCGCGAGCAATGGTGCCGCCGAGTTCACGCCTCCGGGAGCGGCGGCGATGACGTCGGCGCCCACCAGGGCACCTGCGCCGTAGCCGAGCACCAGAGTCAGCAGGTAGAACCCGCCGATCAGCCAGATCGCCCATACGACCGAACGCCGAGCCTCCTTGGCGGTGGGTACCGTGTAGAACCGCATGAGCACGTGCGGGAGACCCGCGGTGCCGAGCACGAGAGCCATCCCGAGTGACAGGAAGTCCCAAGGGTTCGCTCCGTACTGCAGTCCGGGCGCGAGGATCGCGTCACCCTTGTCGGAGTTGGCGACCGCAGCTTCCAGCAGCGTGTTCAAGCTGAACCCGTTGATCGCCAGCACCCAGATCGTCATTCCCAGCGCACCGCCGATAAGGAGGAACGCCTTGACGATCTGAACCCACGTCGTCCCCTTCATGCCGCCGATCAGGACGTAGACGATCATCAGGATGCCGACCACCGCGATCACGATCGATTGGCCGAGACGACCGTCGATGCCGAGCAGCAGTGAGACGAGTCCGCCGGCGCCGGCCATCTGCGCGAGCAGGTAGAAGAAGCACACGGCGAGAGTCGTGATCGCCGCTGCCATCCGCACCGGACGCTGCTTGAGACGGAACGAGAGCACATCGGCCATCGTGAACTTGCCGGTGTTGCGCATGAGCTCCGCGACCAGCAGCAACGCGACGAGCCAGGCGACCAGGAATCCGATCGAATACAGGAACCCGTCATAGCCGTTGATCGCGATGGCTCCGCAGATCCCGAGAAAGGACGCCGCCGACAGGTAGTCGCCGGCGATGGCGAAGCCGTTCTGCGGTCCCGTGAACGAGCGTCCGGCGGCGTAGTAGTCGGCCGCGGTCTTGTTGTTGCGGCTCGCACGGATGACGATGAAGAGCGTCACCGCGACGAATGCCAGGAAGATCGAGATGTTGAGGATCGGATTGCTCTGGCTGGCGACGGAGTCCGTTGCGGTGCGAATGATGTTCA
Source organism: Microbacterium sp. CGR2 (assembly GCF_003626735.1). NCBI lineage: Bacteria > Bacillati > Actinomycetota > Actinomycetes > Micrococcales > Microbacteriaceae > Microbacterium > Microbacterium sp. CGR2. The sequence goes on from NZ_RBHX01000001.1 coordinate 59,620, forward strand.
CGCGTGCCCCTGTGCTTTCTCGAGGTCTTCACGAATCTCCGTCGAGAGAGGATCGAGCTTCCTGTTGGCGAAAGACACGTAGGCCATGGTGATGGCGAAGGTCGTGACGAACTGCCCCAGGCCCAGGAGAAGGCCGATGGTGATATCGCCCCACACACGTTGCGCCATGAAATCCGTCGCGAATGCGGCGAGAAGGACATAGGCGAAATACCAGATGAGGAAGAACGCCGCGAGGGGGAAGATGAAAGATCGCTGCGTGCGTTTCAAAGTGAGGAATCGTGGAGATTCCTCGATCGCGATGTAGTCGATCGCGCCGTTCGAACCCGGAGGGGTCTCGCTGCTCATGGGGCCTCCTTGCCACACGTCCGTTTCCGCACGTCTCAGCCGCGCAGAATGATAGGGTCGACGCTACGAAACGGGGAACGGCGCCGTCACCCCCGAAAGTAGGTAGTCGTGAGCTCTCCGGTCGCGCTGGAATCCGAAGCCGAACTCGTCGCCAACGCGGTGCGCGAGCTCGCTCGACGCACGCGCTTTCCGGTCGCCTTCGGTGGCCTCATCGAGGAAGGTGTCGTCAGCGTCACCAGCATCGTCGGAAACCGCACCCGCGCCCTCAACGGGCTCCGCGTCCGGCCGGAACGCGGCCTCGGCGGTCGCGCGATGATGGAACTCCGTCCACGGATGACCAGCGACTACGGCTCCTCTCGTCAGATCACACACGACTACGACGTCTTCGTGCTCGGCGAGGGCATCCAGACCTTGCTGGCGCTGCCGATCGTGGTGCAGGGCCGTCCGCGTGGCGTGCTGTACGCGGGCGCCTGGGACGAAGAGCAGGTCGGCGGCGTGACCACCGCCCCGGCGATGCAGGTCGCCCAGTCGGTCGCCGACGAGCTGCGTATCCGCGACGAGGTGCAGCGGCGCCTGCTCACCGCCGCCGGACCCGATCCAGTGGCGCCCCCGCAGCGCGAGGAGCTCCGCGAAAGCTTCGCCGAGCTGCGCAGCATCGCCGCGTCGATCAACGATGCGGATCTCCGCGCGCGGATCGCGGAGGTCGAACGGCGACTGGTCACCCTCGCCGGTGACCATACGGCCGTCGCGACCGGCCCCGTGCCGACCGTGCATCTGTCTCGCCGCGAGACCGATGTCCTGGCATGCGCCGCGCTGGGTTCGACCAACGCGGAGATCGCGGCCCAGCTCGGCCTGCGTGAGGGCACGGTGAAGGCGTACCTCGGCACCGCGATGTCGAAGCTGGACGCGTCCACCCGCCATTCCGCCGTCACACGAGCGCGGCGAGCAGGACTCCTCCCCTGACGACACCGCTATCCGTGTGCAGCCCGTGCCCAGATATTGCCCGGTCGATGACCAGGCGGGTCGGATAGCATCGAGACCGGTCGGCGAACTCCGGCTCCGGACGAGGTAAACCAGTACCCGGCGAGCGAAAAGACTGGTTCGAAAGGACCGATCATGTCGTGGATCGTACTCATCGTCTCCGGAGTCCTCGAAGCTGTGTGGGCCACCGCCCTCGGGAAGTCGGAAGGCCTCACGAAACTCTGGCCGAGCGTGCTCTTCTTCGTCGCGCTGGCGATTTCGATGGTCGGACTCGCTTTCGCGATGCGGGACATTCCCACCGGAACCGCATACGCCGTCTGGGTGGGGATCGGCGCTTCTCTTACCGTCATCTGGGCGATGATCACCGGCGACACGGACGTGTCGTGGATACGCATTCTCCTTTTGATGGGCCTGGTCGGCTGCATCGTTGGTCTCAAGCTGATCGATCCCGGCCATGAATAGGTGCGACGTCCGCCATTCGTCTTGCCGGGGCACTCACCCGAGGGTATGGTCATCCGCATGGCTAGAAGAATTGTGCATCAACTGGTAGACGATATCGACGGCAGCGTTCTCGAGGTGGGCGAAGGCGAGACTGTGCATTTCTCGCTCAACGGGACTGCTTATGAGATCGACGTGAATTCCGCGCATGCCGAGGAATTGCGTCAGGCATTTGAGCCCTACATCGCCGCGGGTCGCCGGGCGGGGTCTTCGGGATCGAACCGCTCTTCTGCGTCTCGAAAGCGCCCGGCGCGCAATCCCGAGGTCGCTGCGATCCGCGCCTGGGCCAACGACAACGGCCACAAGCTCTCGGAGCGCGGGCGCATCCCGGCCTCCGTGGTCGAGGCGTACAACGCGGCCCACTGATTCCGGCACTCTTCGTGCGGGGCGAGTTCGATCGTGTGCTCAGTCAGCTGTCTGCTGGAGCCAGGGCTCGTCCCGCAGGGTGATCTCGTCCGTCATATCGGCGAGGAACCGGATCACCACATCCCGTTCCGCCGGCGTCAGGCGCGCGGCGGCGTAGAACCGCTTCGCCTGCTGTCGTCCCACCGTCTCCATCGCCGCGTGCCGCGTCGCGGGCGTGATGGTTATGGCCAGCGCTCGGCGATCCGTCGGGTGCGGCGCTCGGCGAGTATGCCCGCCGGTCTCGAGACGATCGAGCAGTTTCGTGATCGCAGCGGTGGAGATTCCGAGATGGTGAGCGATCCCGCTCGGCGTCGCCACAAGCCCCCGATTCGCACAGACGATCAGGTAATGGAGCGCACGCATGTCCGTCTCGTTGAGGCGCATGTAGCGCCGCGAGGCCTGCGACAGCCGCTGCTCCGCGTCACGGAGGCCGGCGAGCGCTTCCATGACTGCGGCGATCTGCTTGAGGTCCTCTGGCGGCACTCCACTGCGGTCGATCAGAGTGCTGCGCGGGTCACTCGCTTCGACGTCGTAGATCGCCGCATGGGTCAGACCGTCTGGCGAATCAGCGGATGCCTCCGACTGCCCTTGGCGTGTGCGCGAACCCCGCGCGCTCACCCCCGGGCTGGTGTCGGCATCCGTGTCCATGCGATCATGTTACACACGAAGAGTTTCATGCTAAGTTGATTACTCACTTGGTTAGCTAAATGAGAGTGCGAGATGCCATGGATGAGGTGACGCTCCTCGCCGACGACGGCAGCATCGTCGGAACCCTGCCCAAGAGCGAGGTCCACACCACTGACACTCCGCTGCACCTGGCGTTCTCGTGCTACCTGTTCGACGCTGACGGCCGCTTGCTGGTCACGCGACGAGCGCTGAGCAAGCGCACCTGGCCCGGAGTCTGGACCAACAGCTTCTGCGGTCATCCCCGTCCCGACGAGGAGATGACGGCCGCCGTCAGCCGGCGGGCCCTCGATGAACTCGGTGTGGCGGTGACCGGCATCCGTCTGGTCATTCCCGACTACCGGTACCGCGCGGTCGACGCGAGCGGCATCGTCGAGAACGAGATCTGTCCGGTGCACATCGCCGTCATCGACGGCGATATCGTCGCCGATCCGGACGAGGTGGCCGAATGGGCCTGGATCGACGGGGCGCAACTGGCAGAAGCGGTCGCGCGCGCGCCATTCGCCTTCAGCCCCTGGCTCATCGAGCAGCTTCCTCGCCTTCGCGAGCTCGGTGAGGTCTGAACAATGACCACGACGGCCACGGAAGAGGACCTCGCGATCCGGATCGAAGAGGCGCTACGGCGACGCTTCTCCGAGCGCAGCGCCGCGGCCGCCCAATACGGCCCCGAGTTCGTCGCACTCTGGCATGCGGCGGCAGAGCACGCCCTCGGCGGGAAGTTGATCCGGCCACGACTTGTCATCGATCTGCGGAGGTCGCTCGCTCCTGCCGGCCTCACCGCCGCGGAAGTGGAAGCCGCGGTCGACGTCGCGGCTCACGTCGAACTGCTGCACTTCGCATTCCTGCTGCATGACGACGTCATCGACGGCGACCTCATCCGGCGGCGCCGCCCCAACCTCATCGGCTCGCTCGTGGAGCGCCGCGCGACAGAACCGGCAGAACCGGCACTGCACTGGGCCCGTTCGAGTGCGATTCTCATGGGGGATCTGCTGCTGGCATCCGCCGTCCTCGGATTCGCACGGGCCGACGTCTCCCCCGATGCGCGCACGCGCCTTCTGGCGTTGCTCGAGGAGACGATCTTCGAGACCGTGGCGGGCGAACACACCGACATCGGCCTGAGCGACGGGATCATCCCGCCGGACCTCCGGACCATCCTCTCGACGAGTGCCTACAAGACGGCCACCTATTCATTCGTGCTCCCTCTCCGGGCCGCCGCGGTCCTCGCGGGGTCCATCTCTGCCGCCGAAGACCAACTCACCGCGATCGGACGTCACCTCGGTCTCGCCTATCAGCTTCAAGACGATCTCCTCTCCGTTTTCGGAGACCCCGATGCGCACGGCAAAGACGCCTTCTCCGACCTGCGCGAAGGCAAAGAGACGGCGATCATCGCCTATGCCCGCATGACCGGACACTGGCCGAGCATCGAGCTGCGCTTCGGCGCGATCGACCTCTCAGCAGCGGAGGCCTCGGATATTCGCGATCGACTTCGCGAATGCGGCGCGGAGCGCTTCGTGCGCAGCCTCGTGCAGGAGCAGATCGGTGCGGTCTCGGCCGTCCTGGCGGAAGCCGAGTCAGCGGGAAACCTCTCACCGCGCGCAGGCAGGACGATCCTGGAGCTCGCCTCCCGCATCGAAGGTCGCAGGTCATGAGCCGACGACCATCGCCGAACGCCGACGACGGGGCGCTTCACCGATTCAGTCGTACCGCGGAGATCGCCACGACCGACGTGATCCGCTCGTATTCGACGTCATTCGGACTCGCCACCCGCCTGCTCGGGCGGCGGCATCGGCAGCACGTGCGCAACATCTACGCGATGGTGCGCATCGCCGACGAGATCGTGGACGGCGTCGCGGCGCAAGCCGGACTCGATGCATCGGCGCAGTCGGCGGCCCTCGCCTCCTACATCGCGGAGACTCACCGCTCCATGCGCAGCGGCTACAGCAGCGATCTCATCCTCCACGCGTTCGCGCGCACGGCGCGCGAGTGCGGAATCGGCGAAGACCTGACTCAGCCCTTCTTCGACTCCATGACGGCGGACGTCGCCAGCGACACGGACTTCGCCTCCTACGACGCGGACGCGCACGCGACGTACGTGTACGGCTCTGCGGAGGTCGTCGGCCTGATGTGCCTGCAGGTGTTCCTGCGTGACGCGATTCTCACCGAGCAGGAGCGGACGATGCTGCGCCACGGGGCCCGCCAGCTCGGCGCGGCGTTCCAGAACGTGAACTTCCTTCGGGATCTGGCCGACGACACCGACAGGCTCCATCGCGGGTATCTGGGCGGTTCCTCGCGGCTGACCGACGCAGATCGGGACGCCTGGGTCGCGACGATCCGCCGGCAGCTCGACGATGCCCGCGCGACGATTCCGCTGCTGCCGAAGGATGCGCGGGCAGCCGTTCGGAGCGCCCTCGCCCTGTTCGCCGCTCTCACACGTCGGGTCGCGAAGACCCCCGTCGACGAGCTCTACCGGAAGCGTGTGCGAGTGCCCAACCCCGTCAAAGCCGTTCTCGCCGCGAAAGCGACGGCCATCACCGCACTGGAGCGGGACCGGTGAGCCGCGTCGTCGTCATCGGCGCCGGAATCGCCGGGCTCGCTGTTGCCGGTCTGCTCGCGCGCGACGGGCACGAGGTCGTCATCCTCGAGAAGAACGATCGGGTCGGCGGCCGCGCGGGAACCGTCGAGCGCGAGGGGTTCCGCTTCGACTCGGGGCCGTCCTGGTATCTCATGCCGGAGGTCTTCGACCACTTCTTCGCGATGATGGGCACCTCCACCGAGGCGCAACTCGAACTCCTGCGGCTCGACCCGGCTTATCGCGTCTTCCGGTCTCCGGAATCGCCCGACGACCACGTGACGGTCCCGGCGGGACGAGAAACCGTCACGTCCCTCTTCGAATCGCTGGAGCCGGGCTCCGCGGGGACGCTCGACGCCTACCTGGACTCGGCGCATCAGGCGAGCACCATGGCGGAGAAGTACTTCCTCTACAACCCGTTCACGCGGCTTCGGTCGCTGACGGCTCCCGAGGTGCTGCGCGCACTCCCGCGTCTGTTCTCGCTCCTCGGCACGCGCCTGCAGTCGTTCGCGGAACGGCGCTTCCGGCATCCCGTCATCCGCCAGATCCTGGGATATCCCGCGGTGTTCCTCGGCACGGATCCGCGGACTGCCCCGGCGATGTACCACCTGATGAGCGCACTCGACCTCGACCAGGGGGTCAGTTACCCACAGGGCGGCTTCTGGCGCGTCGTGCAGCGCATCGAGGGCCTCGCCCGCGATGCCGGCGTGCGCATCGTCACGGGCGCGGAGGCCCGCGGGATCCGCACGAGCGATGGCCCTGAGGGCGCGCACGTCGTCGGCGTGGAATGGATCGACGTCAGCGGAGTCGAACACCTCGAGCATGCCGACATCGTCGTCTCCGCGGCTGACCTGCACCACACCGAGACGGCCCTGCTTCCCGCGTCCTTGCGCACGTATCCGGAGTCGTGGTGGTCTCGCCGTACGAGCGGGCCCGGCGGCGTGCTGGTGATGCTCGGCATCCGCGGTGAGCTGCCGGAGCTTCCGCATCACTCCCTGTTCTTCACCGATGACTGGGACACGAACTTCGATGCGATCTTCGGGGCTTCCCCGGCCGTGCCGTCGCCCGCCTCGATCTACGTCTGCCGCCCCAGCGCGACGGATCCGGACGTCGCTCCTCCGGGGCACGAGAACCTGTTCGTCTTGATCCCGGTCCCCGCCGACGTCGACCTGGGTCATGGCGGTCCCGACGGCGGAGGGTCCGCGCACGTCGAACGTGCCGCCGACGCGGCCATCGACCAGATCTCGACGTGGGCGGGTATCCCTGACCTACGAGACCGCATCGTGGTCCGCGAGACCACCGGCCCCGCCGACTTCCGCGACGACTACCATTCCTGGCGGGGCGGGATGCTCGGACCGGCGCACATTCTTTCGCAAAGTGCCATGTTCCGGGCCCAGAATGCGTCGCAGCGCGTCCGCGGCCTGTTCTACGCCGGGGCGACCACCGCTCCCGGGGTCGGCGTCCCGATGTGCTTGATCAGCGCCGAGATCGTGCTGAAGCGCATCCGAGGCGATCACACCGCGGGCCCGCTGTCGGAGCCTCGCCCGGATGCCGCGTCGTCAGGGGCGCGCTGATGGGCGCCGTCTATCTCGCTGCTCTCCTGCTGTCGTTGGGCTGCATGCTGCTACTGGACTGGCGATTCCGTCTGTTCTTCTGGCGCGACACGGTGGCGGCCGCGATCGTGACCGCGGTCGGACTCGCGTTCTTCCTCGCCTGGGACATCGCGGGTATCGCCGGAGGGATCTTCTTCCGCGGCGACGGGGTCATCGCCACCGGCGTGCTGCTCGCTCCGGAGCTGCCGATCGAGGAGCCGATCTTCCTGCTGTTCCTGGTGGTGTGCACGATGGTGATCTACACCGGTGCGGTTCGGCTCCTTCGGAAGCGGCGTCGCCCGCGCGCCGCGGGGCAGAGGCTCCCATGACGTACCTCCAGCTCTCCCTCTGCTTCCTGCTCCTTGCTGTCGTGGCGGCCATCGGGCTGACGATCGCCTCCCGACGGCGCGGCGCCCGTCCCGCCGCTGTCGCGCTCACGATCGTGGTGCTCTTCACTCTGACGGCCGTGTTCGACACCGTGATGATCGCGACCGGCTTGTTCCACTACTCCCCCGATCACCTGCTCGGGTGGCACATCGGCCTCGCCCCCGTCGAGGACTTCGCCTATCCGCTCGCCGGTGCGCTGCTACTGCCTGCACTGTGGGCCGCGCTCAGAACTCGAAGGGCCGCACCGGACCGACGCGTCGAGGACAAGCGGGAGGAGCGCGCGTGAGCGCCCCCGCATCCGGCCCGCGCATCGGACGGGACATCGCGACGATCGTGCTCTCGTCGCGACCGATCAGCTGGATCAACACCGCGTTCCCTTTCGCCGCCGCCTACCTGCTCACCACGCGCGAGATCGACCTGACCCTCGTGATCGGCACGCTGTACTTCCTCGTCCCGTACAACCTCGCGATGTACGGGATCAACGACGTCTTCGACTATGCCTCCGACGTGGCCAACCCGCGGAAGGGCGGAATCGAAGGCGCGCTGCTGGTGCCGCGCATCCACCGTGCGACGCTGTGGGCCGCCGCCGCATCGAACGCACCGTTCCTCATCTATCTCGTCGTCGTCGGCGACCCGGTCACCTGGGCCTGGCTGGCCGTGAGCATCTTCGCGGTGATCGCGTACTCCGCACCGGTGCTGCGCTTCAAGGAGCGCCCCTTCCTCGACTCCGCGACGTCGAGCACGCACTTCGTCAGTCCCGCCATCGTCGGACTCGCCCTGGGCGATGCCTCGGTCACACCCGGCACTGTCACGACCCTGGCGGCTTTCTTCCTATGGGGCATGGCGGCGCACGCTTTCGGCGCCGTGCAGGACATCGGCCCCGACCGCGCCGCCGGAATCTCGTCGATCGCCACCGTGATCGGCGCCCGGGCGACCGTCCGGCTGTCGCTTGCGCTGTGGAGCATCGCCGGGGCTGCGATGCTCCTGACGCCCTGGCCGGGACCGCTCGCCGCCGTTCTCGCGCTCCCGTACATCGTCAACGCGGCGCCGTGGTGGAAGGTCACCGACGACACCGCCGCGTCGACCAACCGTGCCTGGCGTCGGTTCATCGCACTGAACTACTTCGCCGGTTTCCTCGCGACCATGATCCTCATCCTCGCCTGGGTCTCCTGACTTCTCGACCGACCGTCTCCTCCGAAAGGCACTCGATGTCTCACCCCGATCACGCCCCGAGTCGGCCACTCCGGGAGCGCACGCGCCGCCACTCCTGGGCGCGGGTCTTCGTACCCGTCGCCCTCATCCTGGTGTGGCTCGTCGGCGCCTCCCTCGGCGGCCCCCTCTTCGGCAAGGTGGACGAGGTCTCGTCGAACGATCAGACGACCTACCTCCCGGAATCGGCTGACGCCACGCAGGTGCAGGAGCTCCTCGGCGAGTTCCGAGACAGCGACACGATCCCGGCGATCGCCGTGTTCACCTCCGAAGACGAACTCACCGCGTCGGAGCTCGACGCGATCACGGATGCCGTGGCCGACGCCACGTCGGTGGAGGGCATCGGTGAAGACGTCTCGCCCGCGATACCGTCCGAGGACGGGCTCGCCGTCCAGGCGTTCATCCCCGTTCTCAGCGAGGCGGAGCTCGCAGACACGATCGCCGCGCTCGATGATCGATTGAGTGAGGCCGTCCCCGACGGCATCACGGTGTACATCACCGGGCCGGCAGGGCTCAGTGCCGACCTGGTGGCCGGGTTCGCCGGTATCGACGGGTTGCTCCTCGGTGTGGCGCTGTTGGCCGTGCTGGTGATCCTCGTGCTCGTGTACCGCTCATTCCTGCTGCCATTGGTGGTGCTGTCGACGAGCCTGTTCGCCCTCTGCGTCGCCCTTCTGGTGGTCTGGTGGTTGGCGAAGTTCGAGATTCTCCTCCTGAGCGGCCAGACGCAGGGCATTCTCTTCATCCTCGTCATCGGTGCCGCCACGGACTACGCGCTGCTGCTGGTGGCCCGGTTCCGCGAAGAACTCCGCGTCGCGCAGGACAAGGGCGCGGCGCTGGCCGCAGCGTGGAAGGGGTCGTTCGAACCGATCGTCGCCTCGGGAGGCACCGTGATCGCGGGGCTCCTGTGCCTGTTGCTGAGCGATCTGAAGTCGAACAGCACCCTCGGCCCGGTGGCGGCGATCGGCATCGTGTTCGCGATGCTCGCTGCTCTCACGCTGCTCCCCTCGCTGCTGCTCATCTTCGGCCGCGCGGTCTTCTGGCCGCGGCGCCCGAAGTTCGAGCCCGAGGTCGTCGCAGCGGAACAGGGCGGTCGCACGACGGGCCTCTGGGCTCGCCTGGCCGGCTTCATCAAGCGCCGCCCCCGCGCGATCTGGATCATCACGACGCTGGTGCTGCTGTTCGGCGCGGCAGGGGTGACCCAGCTCGACGCCGTCGGAGTTCCGCAATCGGATCTCGTACTCGGAAACTCCGAAGCGCGCGACGGGCAGGTGGCGCTCGGCGAGCACTTCCCCGGCGGCTCGGGAAGTCCGGTCTACGTGGTGGTGGCCGAAGACCGGATGCAGGATGCCGCCGACGTCCTCCTCACGAACGACGGCGTCGACGGCGTCACGGTGACCGCGGCCGACTCCCCCAGCGGCACCGCGCCGGTGACCGCGGACGGGATCACCGCGGTCGGGCCTCCGGGAACCCCGGCGCCCGCACCGACGACGGTGGATGGCGACGTGCTCCTCCAGGGCACGTTGACGGATGCTGCCGACTCCGATGCCGCCGCGTCGACCGTGCGCGAGTTGCGCGGCGATCTCGAGGACGTGGATGCGCTCGTCGGCGGGGTGACGGCGACGAGCATCGACACCAACGACGCGTCGATCCATGACCGAAACCTCATCATCCCGGTCATCCTCGTCGTCATCATGCTCATCCTGATGCTGCTCCTGCGATCGATCCTCGCGCCGGTGCTGCTGATCCTGACGACGGTGCTCTCGTTCGGCACGGCGATGGGTGTCGCCGCCCTGGTCTTCAACGGGATCTTCCAGTTCCCGGGTGCAGATCCTGCCGTCCCGTTGTTCGGTTTCGTCTTCCTCGTGGCTCTCGGAATCGACTACAACATCTTCCTGATGACCCGTGTGCGGGAGGAATCGAAGATGCACGGCACACGGGAAGGCATCCTCCGTGGTCTCTCCATCACCGGTGGGGTGATCACGTCGGCGGGGCTCGTGCTCGCTGCGACGTTCGCCGCGCTGTCGGTGATCCCCATCCTGTTCCTGGTGCAACTCGCTTTCATCGTCGCGTTCGGCGTGCTGCTGGACACTTTCGTCGTGCGCTCGCTGCTGGTCCCCGCGCTGACCTACGACCTCGGGAAGACCATCTGGTGGCCGTCGAAGCTCTGGCGGACCGGGAAGGACTGACGCGGTCGCGCGCGGCCGGTCGCTTAGACTTGTCGCACGCCCTCGTAGCTCAGCAGGATAGAGCAGCCCTCTCCTAAAGGGCAGGTCGCAGGTTCGAATCCTGTCGAGGGCACGACGTCGAAATGGGCCGCCCGGAGGGTGGCCCATTTCGACGTCTCAGGGTCTCGTCAGCGGGCCACGTCGGCCACAGGCTAGGCCGCGAGGGCGAGATACGGCTCCCACCGCGGATCGCTCCGTTCCGTGCCGCGCACGGTCCATGCGGTCCCGTGCGGCGGGCGGGGGGCGAACCGGAGCTCCCAACGCATCTCCTGCGGGGTGCGGTCGCTCTTGACGTTGTTGCAACGCAGGCAGCACGCGACCAGGTTCTCCCAGGAATCGGCTCCGCCGCGCGAACGCGGCAGCACGTGGTCGATCGTCGACGCAGCCTTTCCGCAATACCCGCATCGGTGGTTGTCGCGACGCAGCACTCCACGCCTGGTCACCGGCACGCGTCGGCTGGAGGGCACCCGCACGTATCTCGAGAGGACGATGACAGCCGGGCGCTCGTACACGCCGTGGCTCCCCCAGACCGGGTCATCTTCCACACGTTCGACCACGGTGGCCTTGTCGTTCAACACGAGCACCAGCGCTCGTTTGAACGACACGATCGCCAGCGGCTCATACCCGGCATTCAGGACCAGTGTGCGCATTCGTCATCCTCTCGATCCGCCGGGACGGCTTCCCGGCACTCTCGACTCACACGAGGTCGTGCGGGTGACAGAGCGATCGCAGGGACGAGAAAAGGCGCCGTCTAAAGACAGCGCCTTTCGCACACGGCAGCGCCGTGGCATCCCTGCGGGCTATGCAGAAGGACGTGACGACCGAGGGCATCCATGGTTCGGATGCGCGGTATTCGCTCCATCTGCCTCTCCCACCAGTACGACAACGGGTTCAGGCTAACCCATCTCACTGGGTACGAGGCGAAACGGAAGGTGAACGAAGCGGAGTGTGTCCGGTGATCAGCCCGCGTTGGCCCGGAGCCAGGAGTACGGCTCGACGAGCCCGCCGTTGATCCAGACCTCGAAGTGCAGGTGGTTCGCCGTGGAACGTCCGGTGCTGCCGACGAATCCGATCAGCTGCCCTGCGGCAACGGTCTGCCCGGCCTGCACCTGGCGCGAACCGTACGTCATGTGACCGTAGGTGGTCTGCACCTGCTGTCCGCCCACGACGCTGTCGATCATGACGGCGACGCCGTAGCCGCCGATGCTCTCCGCCGAGGCGCGAACGACGCCGGCCGCAGCGGCGTAGATGGGCGTCCTGGCCGGTGCCAGCATGTCGACGCCGTTGTGGCCGCCACCGATGGTGCGGCCTTCGTTGTACGAGCCGCGCGGGAGCGGATACCGCACCGCGCCGGAACCGGGAGAGACGAGCGCGTAGCCGGCGGTGTCGAAGTTCGAGGAGGCCGTCGACGAGGAAGACGCGGAAGAGGCGAGCTGCGCGGCTTTCGCTGCGGCAGCTGCTCGGGCTTCTGCAGCCTCCTGCGCCTTCTTCTTCGCGATCTCCTCAGGAGTGGTGGCCGTGAACGTGCCGCGGTTGAGCGGTGCGGCCGTCGCCTGCGAGGCGACCACGAGGGACTGGGCGTCGACGGCAGCGAGCTGCTGAACGGTGGTGGTGTCGGCCTGCGCGGGCTTGGATGCGGCGTACGCGGGCAGCGCGACAGCGGCGACCAAGGCACCGACGGCCGCGAAGATGGTGATGGAGCGGAGTGGTTTGACGACCTTCTGAGCATTCACCCGTGCAGCGGTGCGGCGGGCGGGTACTCGGTCTCCAGATGATTTCGCGGGCGATTCGATGTCTGTGGCCAAAACGTGGTCCTCCTGGGCCTTCACGCATTCGGGCTGCGCTGGCACGTCGCAATCTGCTTCGCGCACGGATGCAACTCGGATAGCGTGCGTTCTGCATGAAGACGACGGGCCTGGAAGGCGATCTTCGCGGATGATCACCAGCGGGCTTCTTCGCTGGCGACTCGTCCGAGGTTACCGGAAGATAACGATCATGTCACCCTGAGACGCTGACAATCTTCAGAGAGCGCCGAGGCACACGCTCTCAGACCGGCTCGCCGACGAGGAATATGTGCGAGGCGAGCTCGACGGGAAGCTCGAGGCCCTCGTCCTTGCCGTCCATCTGGATGAGCACGTAACCCTCGCTGAATCGGAAGTCTCCGCGTGCCCCAGGCATGACGCCGGCATCGCGAAGCTGTTCGAGCAGTTCGGGGTCGACCTGCGCCGGTTCGGCGAGGCGACGTACTGTGCCGTCGATGGGCTCGCCGGCCGCGTTCAGCTTCTGGACGAGGCCGATCACACCCTCATCGAAGGTCCGAGCGGGCAGGTCACCCAACTGGTCGAGACCCGGAATCGGGTTTCCGTACGGGGATTCGGTGGGGTGACCGAGCAGTTCGACCAGGCGACGTTCCACCTGCTCACTCATGACGTGCTCCCAGCGGCAGGCCTCCTCATGGACGAACGCCCAGTCGAGGCCGATCACGTCGGAGAGCAGGCGCTCCGCCAGCCGATGCTTGCGCATGACGTTGACCGCCTTGCGCCGACCGGCGTCGGTGAGCTCGAGGGTACGGTCTTCGGAGACGACGACGAGGCCGTCGCGTTCCATCCGCCCGACGGTCTGCGACACCGTGGGGCCGGAATGCCCGAGGCGCTCGGAGATGCGCGCCCGCAGGGGAACGATGTTCTCCTCCTCGAGTTCGAGGATGGTGCGGAGATACATCTCCGTGGTGTCGATCAGATCGGTCATGTGCAGGCCTTCCGAGATTCTTAGGCAAGCCTACATTCCCGGAGGGGCGTCCGTCCCGCCCGGGTCGGGCGCGGATCACCCCTCCCCCTAGAATCGACGCATGGCGATCGAGATTCCCCGCGACCTTCTGCCCACCGACGGTCGTTTCGGCTGCGGCCCCTCGAAGGTGCGGGGTGCCCAACTCGAGGCCCTGGTCACCTCGGGGGCGACCATCCTGGGGACGTCTCACCGGCAGGCCCCGGTGAAGAACCTGGTCGGCAGCGTGCGCGAACAGCTTGCCGCACTGTTCCGGGTGCCGGAGGGCTACGAAGTCCTCGTCGGCAACGGCGGCTCGACGGCGTTCTGGGATGCCGCCGCCTTCGGCCTCATCGAGAATCGCAGCCAGAACCTCGTCTTCGGGGAGTTCGGCGGCAAGTTCGCCGCTGCGGCTGCCGCACCATGGCTCGCCGCGCCGGATGTACGCAAGGCGGAACCCGGATCCCTCGTCGCGCCCGAGGTCGTGGACGGCGTCGACGTGTACGCGTGGCCGCACAACGAGACCTCGACCGGCGTCGCCGCTCCGGTGGAGCGCGTCCACGCCGACCACGCCCTCACGGTCACCGATGCGACCAGCGCCGCCGGCGGTATCGACTTCGACGTCGCGCAGGCCGACGTCTACTACTTCGCGCCGCAGAAGAACCTGGGATCCGACGGCGGACTCTGGTTCGCCGTCGTCTCTCCGGCGGCGATCGAGCGGATCGAGCGGATCGCGGCATCCGGGCGGTACATCCCGGAGTTCCTCAGCCTCAAGAACGCGGTCGACAACTCTCGTCTCAACCAGACTCTCAACACTCCCGCTCTCACCACGCTGCACCTGCTCGACAGCCAGCTGCGGTGGATTCTCGACAGCGGCGCTCTCGCGTGGGCATCGGCCCGCACCAGCGAGTCGTCGACGGTGCTCTACGACTGGGCGCAGGCGTCTTCGGTCGCGACGCCGTTCGTGGCGGATGCCGCACATCGTTCGCCTGTCGTCGTCACGATCGACTTCGATGAGAGCGTCGACGCCGCAGCGATCGCGAAGACCCTCCGCGCAAACGGGATCGTCGACACCGAGCCCTACCGCAAACTCGGACGCAACCAGTTGCGCGTGGCGACATTCGTCTCCATCGAGCCGGACGACATCCGTCAGCTGACGCGCTCACTCGACTTCGTGCTGGAGACCCTCGGCGCCTGAGCGCCGCGGGTCACTCCTCGTCGTCGGCGTCGGCGTCCTCCGGGACGTCGGTGTCGCCGTCGTCTTCGTCATCGTCGTCGTCTTCATCATCGGCCGTGACATCGAGCTCGTCGATGTCGACCCCGTCGACGTCGCCGGCGTGCAGAATGTCGCCGCCGTGCTCGTCGTCGTCTTCGTCATCATCGTCATCGAGGTCGAGGTCGAGGTCGAGGTCGAGGTCGAGGTCCTCATCGTCGACGCTCTCGACCTCACCGCCCTCGGACGCGGCAGCAGCCTGCGCAGCCAGTTCCGTCTGGTGGGCGCGGTAGTCCGCGAGCCGCTCGGCCCAGGGCACCCACTCGGGGGCGAGGAGTGCGCCATCGCCGGGAAGGAGTTCGATCTCCAACACGGTCGGCTCGGCGTCATCGACCCGGGCGACGGTGACGGTCCAGTACCACCCGGGGTACCCGGGGAGTCGGTTCTCGAAACGGAGCGAGACCGAACCGTCGTCTTCGAGCAGATACCCGGACGGCGGCCCGACGGTCGACGCAGGAGTGATCTCGCGCAGTGCCTTGAGCGCGAGGTCGTGGGCGTCGACGAGACGCTGATCGGCGTCAGGCTTCGAGGTCATCGGCGACCTTGCGTAGGACGGCGGCGATCTTGCGGCCGTGACCGGACGACGGGTAGCGTCCGCGACGCAGGTCCCCGCCGATGTCGTCGAGAAGCTTCACGAGGTCTTCGACGATGATCGCCATGTCGTCGGCAGGCTTGCGCTTGGCCTTCGACAGGCTCGGCGGCGCTTCCAGCACCCGCACCGACAGCGCCTGCAGACCGCGCTTGCCGTCTGCCACCCCGAACTCCACGCGCGCGCCGGCCTTCACCGCGGTGCCCGTGGGCATCGCGGAGGCGTGCAGGAAGACGTCCTGGCCGTCATCGCTGGCGATGAAGCCGAAACCCTTGTCTTCGTCGTAGAACCTGACCTTGCCGGTGGGCATGGGAGAACCTCGCTGGATCGTGTGGAGAACAATGTGCACGCCGGTGGGCGTACCCTCCCAGCCTACCGGTCGCAGCACCGGCCGACTCGAGGTCGCGGTACGAGTAGGCTGAGGCGGATGAGCACGCAGAATTCCGGACCGGAGGTTCCCGTCCGCCGGCTGGACCGCTTCCTGGCGTTCGGAGCGCTCGGCATCGCCGCGGCATCCGTCATCTGCTTCTTCGCCATCATCATCGGCACCGCCGTCGGCTTGGACCAGGCGGCTTTCGGTCAAGGGCTGTGGCCGGTGGTCGCCGCGATCCCGTTCTGGGGTCTGCCGGTCGCCTTCCTCATGATCATCTCGCTCCTGGTGATGAGCTTCGTCCGAAAGGGCCGCGCGGCGTCGCGTTCCTGAGGGATCACCCATGAGCACATACGCACGACCGCTGGCGGATTGGCTGGCTGCGGCGAGCGACGATGAGCTGCGTCATCTGTTCACCTCCCGTGGCGTCCGCCCCGACATCGGCTGGCAGGACTTCTTCGACGCCGCCGAGGCACTGCTCGACACGGCCTCGGTGAGCAGGGCCCTCCCCATCCTCACCGCGCCGGAAGCGCGAGCCCTTCTCCGTGCGGCATCCGGTGACGACGCCGGGCCGGAGCGGGAGGCATTGATCGCGCTCGCGCTGCTCCGCCCAGACGGCTCTCCGTACGCCCCGGTGTCGGTAGCCGTCGAAGGAAAGTCGGTGCCGGACGAGATCGTCACCGGCGCCGCGCCCCGTGCGACGGCGACCGCGTCCGCGCACGCCGCGGAGCGGGCATTCACCACGGTGGCCACGCTCGCCGACCTCCTGCTCGTCGCCAGGGACAGCCCCTTCGCGTTACTCGCCACCGGCAGCATCAGCGCCGGCGAGAAGCGTCAGCTGGCCGACTCCGGGATGCCCGTGGAGATCGTCGACGCGCTCGTCACGATCGCCGTACCCGCGGGACTCGCCGTCGCGGTGGATCGCCGGCTTCGCACCACCACCGCGGCGGAGGCCTGGCTACGGTCGTCCGTCGCCGATCGGTGGACGGCCTTGGCGGTATCGTTCCGCGACGCATTGCCGCGAGGCGTGCGCGGTGCCGACGCCGGGTGGCTTCCGACGAAGAGTTGGCCACTGGCGCACCCCTGGGATCCCTCCTGGCCCGAACGCGCGCGTCTGCTTCGCGAGGCTGCGCGACTGCTCGGACTGATCGCCGAAGACGGCACCGAGCCCGACTGGGTCGCCGACCTGCGCCGGGGAGCCGCCCCCGACCCGTCGGGGCTCGTCAGCCTCCTCCCCGCCGAGGTAGACCGTATCTTCCTGCAGAACGACCTCACCGCGATCGCGCCAGGGCCCCTCGAGCCGGCGCTCGACGTGCGCCTCCGCGCCATCGCCGCTCGGGAATCCGCTGCTCAGGCTTCGTCCTACCGTTTCACCGCCGAGTCGGTCGCGCATGCGTTCGTCGTGGGTGAGACCGAGCAGTCGATCCTGGAGTTCCTCGGCGAGATCTCCCTCACGGGTATCCCTCAGCCGCTGAGCTACCTGGTCACGCAGACCGCACAGCGGCATGGGCTGGTACGGGTGTCCACCGACGACGAGACCGGACGCACACGGATCGAGAGCACGGATATGCATCTCATCGAAGCGATGGCAGTCGATCAGTCGCTGCGTCCGCTCGCCCTCGCAAAGCACGTGGATTCTCTCACCACGCGCGTCGGCCGGGAGACGGTGTACTGGGCGCTCACCGACGCCCGCTACCCGGCGACGCTCGTGGGCTCCGACGGCACCCCGCCGATGCGCGAGCGCCACCCCGCCCCCGCACCGGAGGCACCGGCGACCCCCGACTCGGTCATGTCACCACTGATCGCCCGTCTGCGCTCCCACCAGGGCCCTGATGCCGACGCCGCCTGGCTCGACCGCGAGCTCGAAGCGGCGGTTCGCGCGCGAGCGGTGCTCCAGGTGACCGTGGGCATGCCCGACGGATCCACCAGAGAACTCCTGCTCGAGGCGACAGGGCTCGGCGGGGGAAGACTCCGCGGCCGCGATCGTGCCGCCGACGTCGAGCGCACCCTCCCTGTCTCCAGCATCCGCGCTGCCACGATCGTGGCGTCGTAGGCCCTGTGCCCCGAACCGACCGCTAAACTGGTCAGCTATGTCTGATGGCCCCCTGATCGTCCAGAGCGATCGCACCGTGCTGCTCGAAGTCGCCCACGCTGATGCCGAGAGCGCCCGCCATGAGCTGGCGATCTTCGCCGAGCTGGAACGCGCCCCCGAGCACATCCACACGTACCGGATCACCCGACTCGGACTGTGGAACGCGCGCGCTGCGGGTCACACCGCCGAAGACATGCTGGAGACCCTGAACCGCTGGTCGCGGTTCCCGGTGCCGCCGTCCGTCGCCGTCGACCTGCGCGAGACCGTCACCCGTTACGGGCGCCTCGTCATCGAGCGAGACGACGAGGGAACGCTCATCCTCCGCTCCTCCGACCCGGCCGTGCTGGCCCAGGTGGCGCACAACAAGCGCATCCAGCCGCTGCTGATCGGCCACCCGTCGCCGGATACCTTCGTCGTCGACGCGTGGGCCCGTGGCCAGATCAAGCAGGAGCTGCTCAAGATCGGCTGGCCCGCTGAAGACCTCGCCGGCTACACGCCGGGCACGCCGCACGAGATCGACCTCGCAGAGGACGGCTGGCACATCCGCCCGTATCAGCAGGATGCTGTCGACGCCTTCTCCAAGGACGGTTCCGGAGTCGTGGTGCTCCCCTGTGGTGCCGGCAAGACCATCGTCGGCGCCGGAGCGATGGCGGCGACGAAGACCACCACCCTCATCCTCGTGACCAACACGGTCTCGGCACGGCAGTGGCGCGACGAGCTGCTCAAGCGCACGAGTCTGACGGCGGAGGAGATCGGCGAGTATTCGGGTCAGGCCAAAGAGGTCAAGCCGGTCACCATCGCGACCTACCAGATCCTCACGGCCAAGAGAAAGGGCGAGTACGCCCACCTCGCGCTGCTGGATGCGCTCGACTGGGGCCTCATCGTCTATGACGAGGTGCACCTTCTCCCCGCGCCGGTGTTCAAGCTCACCGCAGACCTGCAGGCCCGACGCCGGATCGGTCTCACCGCGACGCTCGTTCGCGAGGACGGCCGCGAAGGCGACGTGTTCAGCCTGATCGGACCCAAGCGGTTCGATGCGCCGTGGAAGCAGATCGAGGCGCAGGGCTTCATCTCCCCCGCCGCGTGCTACGAGGTGCGCGTGGATCTGCCGCCCAGCGATCGGCTCGAGTACGCGGCCGCGACAGACGACGAGCGCTACCGGCTCGCCGCCTCCGCCCCCGCCAAGGTCCAGGCGGTGCGCGAACTCATCGCGAAGCACGAGGGCGAGCGCATCCTCGTGATCGGACAGTATCTGGATCAGCTCGAAACGCTCTCCACCGCTCTCGACGCACCGCAGATCACCGGCGCGACGCCGATCGACGAGCGGGAAGAGCTGTATCGCGCGTTCCGGGAAGGCGACATCTCCCTCCTCGTGGTGTCGAAGGTCGCGAACTTCTCGATCGACCTGCCCGAAGCATCCGTCGCGATCCAGGTGTCCGGCTCGTTCGGCTCGCGTCAGGAGGAAGCGCAGCGTCTCGGGCGCCTCCTGCGACCGAAGGAATCCGGTCACACCGCCAGCTTCTACACGCTCGTGGCCCGGGACACGATCGATCAGGACTACGCGCAGAACCGCCAGCGTTTCCTCGCCGAACAGGGCTACAGCTACACGATCATGGATGCCGACGCGATCGCTGCCTGAGGGTTCGGGCGCCGGAAGGAAGGGCCTTCGGAGGGCCGACACCGCGCCGTTCCGAACAATAGTCAGCATCCGCATGGGTGAAGTCACCATAATGGGGACATGACTGATGCGCGCATCCTGGTCGTCGACGACGAGCCCAACATCCGCGACCTGCTCTCCACGGGTCTCAGCTTCGCCGGGTTCCAGGTGAAGACCGTCGCCAACGGCGCCGCGACGATCTCGGCGGTCCTCGAGGAGGAGCCCGACCTGATCATCCTCGATGTCATGCTTCCGGACATGAACGGCTTCAGCGTGACCAAGCGGCTGCGCGGCGCCGGTTTCACCGCGCCGATCCTCTTCCTCACGGCGAAGGACGGCACGGAGGACAAGATCGAAGGTCTGAACGCGGGCGGCGACGACTACGTCACCAAGCCCTTCAGCCTCGACGAGATCGTCGCCAGGGCGCAGGCCATCCTGCGCCGCACGATGCAGGCCGACGAGGAGTCGATCATCCGTGCCGGTGAGCTGGCCATGGATCAGGACACCCACGACGTGCTTGTCGGCAAAGAGGCGATCGAGCTCAGCCCGACCGAGTTCAAGCTGCTGCGATACCTCATGCTGAACCCGAACCGCGTCCTCTCGAAGGCACAGATCCTCGACCACGTCTGGGAGTACGACTTCAACGGCGACGCCGGCATCGTGGAGAGCTACATCTCGTACCTCCGTCGCAAGATCGATCCGCACACCGAGGAGTCGCTGATCCAGACCAAGCGCGGCTTCGGCTACATGCTCAAGGTCGGCAAGACGGTCTGACGACCACAACGCCGTCGACGCCGTCCGCCGGCGCAGACGCCGGATTCGGGAGGACCGCATGGCGCACAAGCCCGATGCGGTCACCAGCTGGTGGCGGCGCATCAGCCTTCGAGCGAAGGTCACGGGCGTCACCGTGGCCGTGCTGGCACTCGGGCTGCTCGTGGCGGGGATCGGGACCGTGCCGATCCTCCGCAACGCTCTCGTGACCAATATCGATGCCCAGCTTCCCTCGCTCGTCTCCAGCGATCTGGTCGAGCGCTATTTCGACGCGACGACCGTCAACGGCGAGACGTTCTACGCACCGCGTGAGGAGCAGCCGCGCGACTTCTCCTTCGCGATCTACGACGCCGAAGGGGTGCTGCGCGCGACGGCTCCCGGGATGTCCGGTCGCGCGCCGCTCTTCCCTGCCGAGTACTCGCTGAGTGACGCCAAGCTGCACGAGGACGAGGTGCTCGAACTGGGCGGCGAGGACGGTTCCACCTTCCATGCGGCCGTGGCGATCGTTCAGCCCGAAGGCAGCCCGCTGCGCATCCAGCTGGTCGCGATGCCGCTCGCCGAGGCCGACAGCATCATCGGACAGTACTTCGGCATCTACATCACGATCGCGCTGATCACGATCTTCATCGCCGCGCTCCTGACCCGAGGTCTCGTCACTCTGACGTTCCGCCGGCTCGGACAGGTCGAAGCCACAGCCATGTCGATCGCGGCCGGCGACTTCCGTCAGCGCCTCACCGACCTGGAACCGACCACGGAGGTCGGCCGCCTGAACGCCGCGATCAACACCATGCTCGACCGTGTCGACCGCTCACTCGCGCAGCGCGACCGCACGGTCCAGCACATGCGACGATTCATCGGCGACGCGAGCCATGAGCTCCGCACTCCTCTCGTGAGCGTTCGCGGGTACGCGGAGCTGTACCGGATGGGTGCGATCCAGGGCGAGGAGGACACGGCTCGTGCGATGGAGCGCATCGAGAAGGAGGCGATTCGGATGGGCGTGCTGGTGGAGGATCTCCTCGCGCTGGCCCGCCTCGACGAGGAGCGGGAGCCGGAGATCGCGCCGTTGGATCTGCGACCCATCGCTCGCGACGCCGCACTCGACCTGCGCGCCGCTGCTCCCGGGCGCACGGTGACGGTGATCGATCGCACGGTGAAGATGATGCCCTCGACCACGATACGGAGCGTGCCGGAGGGCGCATCGCCCAAGCCGGACCCGCCCACAGCGCCGACCCAGACATCGCGTGGCCTTTCCCGTGGCGCGCTCTCCCGACTCCGCCGCCGCCCGCGTCAGCCCGAAGAGCATCCTGCCATCGACTTCAGCGAGATTCCCGACATCCCGGTGCGCACCCCGCCGATCGTGCTGGCCGAGGAGAACAAGGTCCGTCAGGTGGTCACCAATCTGCTCGGCAACGCACGTCGCTTCTCCCCCGACGACGGCCCGATCGAGATCGTCGTGGATTCGGACCGCGTCCTGGGCACGGCGAGCATCGCCGTCGTCGACCACGGCGAGGGCATCCCTCCGCAGATCCGCGATCAGATCTTCGAGCGCTTCTGGCGCGCCGACACCTCTCGCGCGCGCGAGACCGGAGGGTCCGGACTCGGGCTTGCGATCGTCGCCTCCATCATGAAGGCGCTGCACGGATCGGTCGCGGTGTCCGAGACGCCAGGCGGCGGGGCGACCTTCACGGTCACGCTCCCCCTCGCTCCCTCGCGAGCGACACCCGCGCATCTGCTCGAGGACACTCAGCCGCTGGATCGACTGGAGCTGTAGGTCCTCTTCTGCACGGACGGGCCTGTTCGAGGACTCTGCACCGCACACGGACGATCGCTCTCTCGGGACGGATTCCGAGTCTTCCTCCGCTCTAACGTCGGAACTCCAACGAGAAGGAGTTTCCATGTCTGTCTTCACCGTCGACACCGACGCCGTTTACGCCGCGCACGGCTCCACCCGCGCCACGATCGAACGCCTGCAGAGCGAGTCCGCGACACTCATGGCGCAGCTCCGACAGCTGCAGTCCTCGTGGGTGGGCACGGCGTCCAACGCGTTCCAAGGCTGTGCCGAGCAATGGCAGGGCGCACAGCTGCACGTGGAGCAGGTGCTCGATTCCATCGGCACCGCCCTGGGCTCTGCCGCCACACAGTACGCCGACGCCGATCAGTACTCGGCGAGCCTGTTCCGCTGAGCCACGCCACAGGCACGGACGCGAAAACAGAAACGCCCCGACCGAGGTCGGGGCGTTTCTGTTGAGGCGAAGTGGATCAGAAGTCCATGCCACCCGACGGGTCGCCCATCGGAGCCGAAGCCTTCTCAGGCTTGTCGGCGACGACGACCTCGGTCGTGAGGAAGAGACCGGCGATCGACGCGGCGTTCTGCAGCGCGGAACGCGTGACCTTGGCCGGGTCGATGATGCCCTGAGCGAAGAGGTCACCGTACTCGCCGGTTGCGGCGTTGAGGCCGTGACCGGTCGGCAGGTCTGCGACCTTGTTCGCGACGACACCGGGCTCGAGACCGGCGTTGAGCGCGATCTGCTTCAGCGGAGCCTCGATCGCGACACGCACGATGTTGACACCGATCGCCTCGTCGCCCGTGAGGTTGAGCGTGGCGAGTGCCTTGGTGCCGGCCTGGATCAGCGCGACGCCACCACCGGGGACGATGCCCTCTTCGACGGCTGCCTTCGCGTTGCGAACGGCGTCCTCGATGCGGTGCTTGCGCTCCTTGAGCTCGACCTCGGTCGCTGCGCCCGCCTTGATGACGGCCACGCCACCGGCGAGCTTGGCGAGACGCTCCTGCAGCTTCTCACGGTCGTAGTCGCTGTCGGTGTTCTCGATCTCGCGACGGATCTGAGTCACGCGACCCTCGATCTGGTCTGCCTCGCCCGCACCCTCGACGATGGTGGTCTCGTCCTTGGTGACGATGACCTTGCGTGCACGACCCAGAAGGTCGAGCGTGGCGTTCTCGAGCTTGAGGCCGACCTCTTCGGTGATGACCTGACCACCGGTGAGGATCGCGATGTCCTGCAGCTGCGCCTTGCGGCGGTCGCCGAAGCCGGGAGCCTTGACGGCGACCGACTTGAAGATGCCCTTGAGCTTGTTGAGCACGAGAGTCGCGAGAGCCTCGCCCTCGACGTCTTCGGCGATGATGACGAGCTCCTTGCCGTCCTGGATCACCTTGTCGACGATGGGCAGAAGGTCCTTGATGTTGGAGATCTTCTGGTTCGCGATGAGGATGTACGCGTCTTCGAACACCGCCTCCTGGCGGTCGGGGTCGGTGACGAAGTACGGGTTCAGGTAGCCCTTGTCGAAGCGCATGCCCTCGGTGAGCTCGAGCTCGGTACCGAAGGTCTGCGACTCCTCGACGGTGACGACACCTTCCTTGCCGACCTTGTCGATCGCCTCGGCGATGAGCTCGCCGATCGCGGGGTCAGCGGCGGAGATGGATGCCGTGGCGGCGATCTGCTCCTTCGACTCGATCTCCTTGGCGCTCGAGAGCAGCTCCTCGGTGATCGCGGCGACAGCCTTCTCGATGCCGCGCTTGAGCGAGATCGGGTCGGACCCGGCCGCGACGTTGCGCAGGCCTTCGCGAACCAGAGCCTGAGCGAGCACCGTGGCGGTGGTGGTTCCGTCGCCGGCGACGTCGTCGGTCTTCTTGGCGACCTCCTTGACGAGCTCCGCACCGATCTTCTCGTACGGGTCGTCCAGCTCGATCTCCTTGGCGATGGAGACACCGTCGTTCGTGATCGTGGGGGCGCCCCACTTCTTCTCGAGCACGACGTTGCGGCCGCGCGGGCCGAGCGTCACCTTGACGGCGTCGGCGAGAATGTTGAGGCCGCGCTCGAGGCCGCGGCGGGCCTCCTCATCGAAAGCAATGATCTTTGCCATGAGTTTTTTCGTCCCTCCTGGACGTAGACGTTGGGTTTAGCACTCAGAGTATGAGAGTGCTAACGCCATTCTGGCACTCGACACCTTCGAGTGCAAGCCGCGGAGAGAGCAGACTATTCGGCCGGCGTCTCGGGAGCGGACGCGGAGCGATCGAGCCCGATCACGACGGTGAACTGCTTGGCCCCCGTCTCATTCAGGGCCGCATAGAACTCGCTCTGCTGCACCTGAGCGCCGCCGATCGCGTCGGCCAGACCGACGGCGGCGAGCTCGTCCTCGGCATCGACGTAATAGACCGTGGTCTCGGGGAAGTCTTCGCTGTCACTGGGGCTGGCGTAGACATCTTCCGCAGCCCAGCCGGCGTTGACGAGGTCGTCGCGCATCTGGGCGTCCAAGCCCTCGTCGGGGGTGGCATTGAGGATCATCACCGAAATGGAGGTGTCGACCACGCCCGTCGCGGCCGGTGTCGGCCCCGCACTGGACTCGGCGTCGGGAAACAGCGACACCCGTCCCATGATGGCCAGTGAACCGAAGATCCCCGCGATGATGAGCACGAGCGCGGCGACGAACGACCACAGCAGGACGACCCAGCCGTTCATTCCGGGGGCTTCGGCGCGGTGCGCTCCCACGCGACCGGAGGAGCGGGGGACATCGTCGAAGCGATCGCGGGAGGGCTGAGACACCACTCGATGCTAGCGGCACGTCCCTGTCAATCCGTTCCGCGCCGCGGACCGGGAATGCGCACGTCGGGATCGGAAATGCGGTCAGCCGACGAAGCCCGGCGCCCGCGCCGTCCGTCTCCGAGCCCGGGAGTCCCTGATCCGGCGGAGCCTACGCACCAGCATCGGGTCGTACTCCAGAGCCGTATCGGAATCGATCAGTCGCGCGAGGAGCTGGTAGTACCGGGCGGCGCTCATCCCGAGCTGCGCCCGGATGACCTCTTCCTTCGCCCCGCCGTGACGCGGCCAGGCCGCCTCGAGGGCGAGGATCGCGCGATCGCGCTCCGTGAGGTCTCCGAGCATGGCTCCAGGTTAGGACGCATCAGCGGCGGAACCCGCGCGCCACTCCCACCATCCACCGAGTGGATCCGCTGCGGCGCGCACCCGCCCGTCGAGGGCGACGACGAACCCCGGCCAGTCGGCGGCGTCGACCGCGGGTTCCCAGATGTCGAGCAGACCCGGTGGGTCGATCGTGACCCAGCGCGCCCCCGCCAGCCTGGTGATGCGGTCGACGAGAGCAGTGCGCTCCGCCCGCGGAATGTGCACCAGCACACCCGGAGTCGTGATGACGAGGGTCGCGTCGTCGGGGGCCTGATCGGCGAGGGCCTGGAGGTGGGCTGCGGCGTCGCCGGCGACGAGATGGGGAGGATCAGCGGCGGCGATGTCGAGGGCGGCATCGATACGTTCCTCGCGCCCCGTCTCGCCCGGCCATACCAGGCCTCGCAGCCAGCGTCGATCGCCCTCATCTGCGGCATCGAGCGGCGCGAGGTCGATGCCCGCCCGCCAGACGACATCGGGCATCCGCAGCGCTGGCAGCGATCCGTGCACCCGGCTTTCCAGGACCACCTCGGACGGCCCGTCGACGGGATCGAGCGCGAAGCGGAGTCCGCCGCCCGCGTCGTGGAACCGGTACGAGTAGCGATCCGGATAGAGACAGAGCCCTGCGGATGCCCCCACCTCCAGCAACGCGAGCGGACCGTCGATCTCGGACAGGACGGGGAGCAGCGCCGCGAGCCGCAGCGGATCGTTCGTCTGGAGTCGACGGGTTCCGCATTCGGCCACGATCCGGTCGGCGTGCTCGAGCAGGAAGCGCCGCCAGGCCGGGTAGCCGTCCTGGCCGACCCCGAGAAGACGCGTGACGGCGAACACCAGGGGCGGCTGTCTGCGGGTCTCCGGTATGCGGGTCAGGATCCGCTGCGCCTCGGGGTCCTCCGCCACGCCTGCCGCCCACTCCGCGTAGAGGGCGCTCCGACCCGGCGCCTCGAGTCGGGCGAACCGCGCGTAGCGCTGCTGGACAGCATCCGTCATCCGTCCATTCTGACCCGAGTCACCCGACGTGGTGCCGCAGGAGGGAGAATGGAGAGGACTCAGGAGGACACATGACGTACAGCGTGGAAAAGACCGAAGACGAGTGGCGCGAGGAGCTCGGCGATGAGCAGTACGCCGTGCTGCGCCAGGCCGCGACCGAGCGGGCGTGGACAGGTGAGCTGCTCGACGAGGAGCGTGCCGGGCTCTACACCTGTGGAGCGTGCGACGCCGAGCTGTTCAAGAGCGGCACCAAGTTCGACTCCGGATGCGGGTGGCCGAGCTTCTACGAATCGATCCGTCCCGACGCGGTCGAGCTCATCGAGGACACGAGCCTGGGGATGCAACGCACCGAAGTGCGGTGCGCGAAGTGCGGTTCACATCTGGGACACGTCTTCCCCGACGGTTTCGGTACCCCCACCGGCGACCGCTACTGCATGAACTCGATCGCGATGAACTTCACCCCCGACGCCTCGTGACCGCGCTCGACGCCGTCCGCGCACGCCAGTCGTGGTCCAAGGTCGACGAGACGGCGCCGACCCGCGAAGAGCTGCTCACCTACGTCGGCGCTGCGGGCCGCGTCGCCGACCACTCGTCGCTGCGACCGTGGCGCTTGATCGAGCTGCGCGGCGCCGATCGAGAGGTGCTGGGTGCGGCGATCGCAAAAGCGCAGGGCGACTCCAGCCCGTCGACGAAGCCGTTGCGCGCTCCGCTGGTCATCGCGGTCGTCGCCAGCTACCGCAAGAGCGAGAAGGTGCCGCGCTGGGAGCAGGAAGCCGTGGCCTCCGGTGTCGCGCACGTGCTGAGTCTGTTGCTCGACGAAGCCGGCTGGGGCGTCATCTGGCGGACGGGGCATTACACCCGCTCGAAGGCCGTGGCCAAGGCTCATGGTCTCGGTAAGAACGAGGAGCTCCTGGGCTGGCTGTACGTGGGCGGCAAGCCGGCCGGCCGGCGGCCGGGCCGTCGCAAGCCGGTCGATGCTCGCAAGCTCGTGACCCGGATGCCGAAGAAGGCGAAGAAGCCGAAGAAGGGCTAACGCCCACGACCGCGACGAGGGCGCGGTCGTGGAACCGCCACCACGACGGAGGCGACGGCCACAGCGACCATCGCGACGAGTTGCCAGAGCGCAGGCCCCGCGGCTGTCGGCCAGATCAGGTCGATGACCACCGAGGTCACGAGCTGCCCGAGCACCGAACCCAGCCCCATCAGGAGCACCCCGGTGTGGGCGACGATGAACGCGCCGAGCAGGATGTAGGCGGCTCCGAGGAACCCTCCGAGATACAGCCACGGCTCGGTCGGCAGAGCCCCGGGCATCCCTCGGAAAGCGACGCTCACCGCGGCCGCGAACAGGAGCACGACCGTGCCGGCGATGAAGCTCATCAGGGTCGCAGCGATCGGCGACTCGACCCGCTGGGCGAGCCTGCCGTTCGTGGCCGCCTGCCACGCGATGCCGACTCCCGCGGCGAACGGCAGCAGCAGCATCCACAGCGGGGCGGATGCGAGCACGTTCCCGGAGAGCGAGATGGCGACCGCGGCGAGCGCCAGCGCACCACCGATCACGCGACCGGGAGTGACGGCGACGACCCCGGCCGGACCGAAGCCGATGCGGTCGAGGACCAGCCCGTTGAGCGTCTGCCCGGCGACGACCCCGACGCTGAAGAGAGACACCCCGAGGACGCCGGCGGTGAGGCCCTGGGTGGAGACCGTGAGGGCGCCGCAGGCGCCGCCGAGCAGCATCCAGAACGGGATGCTGCGGTGTCGGATTGCTTTCGCGAGGCGGGCGACGCCGCGCCGCGCTCCCGGCATGCACGAGATCGCGATCGCGAGCGCGAGAAGTCCTACGGCGAACGAGAGGAGCCCGGCGACGATGCCGTCGTCCACCCTGACCCCCAGCACGCCGTTTATGCGCGCTTGGACCGCGGTCATGACGCCGATCGCCACTGCTCCCCCGAGTGCCAGAGGGGCGGGGATTCGGCGGGCGGCGGGCACCTGTCGACCCTACCCGAGCGACGGATGCGCCCATTCCGACCGAATGTCCGCGGGCGCGGCTACGCTGACGGCATGTGCGCGAGCTACGGCCTCGATCCCCGGTTCACCGACGCGGAACTCCTCGCCGAAGCCGACGACGCGGTCCTCGAGGGTCTGCGCTCGTGGGCGGAGCGGAACGCCGGCGAGACGCTCCGACCCACCGGCAAGAATCTCCGCAATCTCAATCCGTTGGTGGTCCAACCCGAAGAAGCGCCGATTCTCGAGCCGGCGTGGTGGGGTTTCCTCGTGAACGGCGAGCCGGCGAAGTTCCCCTCGATCAACACGCGTTCCGAGCGCCTGCAGGATCGCCCGGGCGGCGCCAAGTCGCGAGCGATCGTCCCGGCGACGAGTTGGTACGAGATGCAGAAGCCCTCGCGGCAGTGGCACGAGTTTCGCGTCGACGACGGAGCGCTTTTCGGAATGGCGGCCGTCACTCAGCGCGGGCGCACCTCGGACGGCGCGTGGTTCACCTGCTACTCGGTCGTGATGAGGCCCGCGCCCGCCCATCTCGCCGAGCTGCACGACCGGATGCCGCTGCTGATCCCGGCGTCACTCAGCCACGAGTGGCTGACGGCACCGCCCACCAGGGAGATCATCGACGAGGCGATCATCGCCTCGGACGAGATGGCGGAGCGGGTCCGCGCGCGGCCTCGCGACTGATCCTCGCCGTCCACCGCGGGGAGGACCCTGCGCGCCCGAGAACCGTACCGCGGGAGGACGCGCCCCGAACCGCCGCTCCGTAGCGTTGACACCATGATCACAGCAGAAGGCCTCACGAAGAGGTTCGGAGACAAGACAGCCGTCGACGACGTGTCGTTCACGGTCCAGCCAGGAAGCGTCACCGGGTTCCTCGGACCCAACGGCGCCGGCAAATCCACCACCATGCGCATGATCGTCGGTCTCGACCGCCCGACGTCCGGTCGCACTGCCGTCGGCGGACGCGAATACGGAAAGCTTCGAGCGCCACTGACCGAGGTGGGCGTGCTCCTCGACGCGAAGGCCGTCCACACGGGTCGCACGGCACGCAACCATCTCCGCGCGATGGCGGCGACGCACGGCATCCCGGCCTCCCGTGTCGACGAGGTCATCGACCTCGCCGGCATCGGCGCCGTGGCCCGCAAGCGCGCCGGCAAGTTCTCGCTCGGCATGGGTCAGCGACTCGGCATCGCGTCTGCGCT
The DNA here is from genome assembly GCF_003626735.1 of Microbacterium sp. CGR2. Taxonomy (NCBI): domain Bacteria; kingdom Bacillati; phylum Actinomycetota; class Actinomycetes; order Micrococcales; family Microbacteriaceae; genus Microbacterium; species Microbacterium sp. CGR2. Next base: position 89,136 of record NZ_RBHX01000001.1, read on the forward strand.
GCTCGGCGACCCGCACACGCTCATCCTCGACGAGCCGGTCAACGGGCTCGACCCCGAGGGTGTGCGCTGGGTGCGACAGTTCGTGCGTCACGCCGCATCCGAGGGTCGCACTGTCCTGCTCTCGAGCCACCTGATGAGCGAAATGGCGCAGACCGCCGACCACGTCATCGTGATGGGACGCGGGAAGGTTCTGGCTGACGCTCCTCTGAACGAACTGGTGCGCGCCTGGACGACCAACACCGTGCGCGTACGCACACCCCGGGCGGCGGACCTCGTGGCGGCTGTCGGCGGACCCGACGTGGAGGTCGTCAGCTCGGCTCCCGACCTCCTCGACGTGATCGGCCTGCCGGCCTCTCGAATCGGCGATCTCGCCGCCGAACGCGGCATCCCGCTGCACGAGCTCACGCCCACCACCGGCTCACTGGAAGAGGCCTACCTCGCCCTCACCGGCGACGCCGTCGAGTACCGGACCAAGGAGATCTCATGACCGTCCAGGCACCCGCACAGACCGTCAACCGCGGAGACAGCAGACAGCGACTGTCATTCCCGCGCGCCGTCCACAGCGAGTGGATCAAGCTCGCCACGCTGCGCTCGACGTGGTGGTCGATCGGCCTGACCGCCGTGCTCACCGTCGGTATCGCCGTGCTGATCGCGCAGGCCGTGGAGGCTCCAGGGTTCGCCCCGATCCAAGCCGTCGTGCTGCCCATTCAGTTCACGATGCTCCTCGCCGGCATCCTCGGGGCGATCTCCGTCACCGGCGAGTACTCGACCGGCATGATCCGCTCGACCCTCACCGCCGATCCGGTCCGCGGTTCGGTGCTGGCCGCGAAGGCCGTCGTGCTGGCGGTGTTCCTGTTCGTGTCCTCGCTGATCATTTTCGGACTCGCCGCCGTGGCCGTCTCCCTGGTCGTGTCGACTCGCGACGTCAGCATCGACTGGTCCGACCCCGCCGCGTCATTCCTCCCGATCCTGGTCGCCTCACTCGCGATGGCCGTGTTCGCGCTCATCGGCGTCGCCTTCGGATTCATCATCCGTTCCGGCGCCGGCGCGATCGCCGCGACCGTCGGGCTGCTTTTCGTGCTGCCCGTGGTCTCGTCGATCTTCGCCGTCGCCGGCGAGAGCTGGAAGTGGCTGATGGATGCTGCGAACTACCTGCCCGTCGCGGCAGCGCAGAGCGTCATCATCCCCGGCACCGGGCTGGATGAGCCGGTCGCCTACCTCACGCTGGCCTGCTGGGTGGTCGCCGGCATGCTGTCCGCATGGGCCGTGCTCCGTACGCGCGACGCGTAGAGTCGGCCCGTGAGCAGAACGCGCAGCCGCAGCGACTCGATCCGCGAGGACGAGGAGCTGCGGCTTCCGCGTGCACCGGGCGTGCTCCGCCGGTTCTGGGCTCGCCATCCGGTCGTCGTAGACGTGCTGATCACGGCGATCTGCCTGCTGCTCTCGCTGGGAGCCGCAGCGCGCATCGACCCCCAAGTCCCCGAGCCGTGGGCGCTGGTGTTCGCCGTGCTCGCTCCGGTGACGGTGACCGTCGCCTGCGCGACGCTTCTGTGGCGACGACGCGCACCGCTCGTGGGCTTCATCGCCGCCTTCTCCCTCGAATTGCTCTTCCTGCTCGGCATGGCTCCCGGCGGCAGTCCGCTCGTCATCGTGTCCTGCTACGCACTTGCGGTCTACGGTTCCTCACGGACCGCCTGGATCGCCCTCGGGGTCGGAGCGGGCGTCGTGAGCGCCGTCGCGCTGCCGCTCATGCTCACCGAGGTGATCCCGGTGCAGGACGGCGTCAACAGCATCCTCAACTGCGTCGTGCTGGGGCTGATCGGCACTCTCATCGGCGTCAATGTCGGCGAGCGCAAGCGCTACCTCACGGCCATCATCGACCGCTCCCGGCAGCTGCTGGTCGAACGCGATCAGCAGGCGCAACTGGCTGCCGCGGCGGAGCGCGCTCGTATCGCCCGCGAGATGCACGACATCGTCTCGCACTCGCTCACCGTGATCGTCGCGCTCTCGGAGGGAGCCGTCGCCACCCCCGATCGCGATCAGGCACGTGCCGCATCGACGTCGGCCGCGGAGACGGCTCGCGGCGCGTTGGCGGAGATGCGATCGATGCTGGGGGTTCTCCGCGACCCCGATTCTCCGCTGCCCCTGGCCCCGATGGAGCCCACCCCTCCCCGCGACACAGTGTCCGCCGCCCAGCGCGCCGGCTACCCGGTGAGCTTCACTGTCAGCGGCGACGCGGAGGTCTCCCCCGCCGTCGCCCATGCCGTGGGGCGCATCGTCCAGGAGGGTGTGACGAACGCCATGCGCCATGCTCCCGCGGCGACCACCATCGCGGTGCGCCTGGCCTACGAGACCGACACCGTCACCATCGAGATCGTCAACGACGGCGTCACCGGTACAGCCGATACGGGCGGCTTCGGCATCCAGGGTCTGATCGAGCGCGCCGCCCATGTCAACGGGCGCGTGCGGTCCGAACCCGATGACGGCGGACGCTGGGTGCTTCGCGCCGAGCTCCCCGCGACGGCGGCGTCACCCTCGACCCCGCATCCACCGATGGAGGAACTTCCGTGACCGACACGATCCGAATACTGCTGGTCGACGATCAGGAATTGATCCGCGTCGGCTTCCGCATGGTCCTGGAGGCGGAGTCCGACATCGAGGTGGTGGGCGAAGCGGCGGACGGCAATGCTGCGATCACCCAGACCGCCCGCCTCACACCCGACCTGGTGCTCATGGACATCCGGATGCCGGGGATGGACGGCATCGCCGCCACGGAGGCGATCGTGCGGGATCACCCGCAGACCCGAGTCCTCGTGCTGACGACCTTCGATCTGGATGAGTACGCCTTCGGCGCCATCCGTGCGGGTGCGAGCGGATTCCTGTTGAAGGATGCGCAACGGCACGAGATGATCTCCGCCGTGCGGGCGGTGCACCGAGGAGATGCAGCCCTCGCGCCCCGCATCACCCGGATGCTGATGGAGCACGTGACCCCGGGGCTGGGCACTGGCGAAGCCCGCCCCCATCCGGATCCCGCCGACAGCTCACGCCTGGCGGAGCTCACCGACCGCGAACGCGAGGTCTTCCTCGCCATCGGGCGCGGGCTGACCAACGCGGAGATCGCGCAGACCCTTTACGTCGGCGAATCCACGGTGAAGACCCACGTCGGGCGCATCCTGGCCAAGCTCGAGGCTCGCGATCGCATTCACGCGGTGATCCTGGCGCACCGGCTCGGGCTCGTCGGGAGCACGACGGACGACGACCCGCCGCGCCCGCGCGACGCACGTCACGCCTGAGCGGGCGACCACTCCGAGACACGGTTGAGCCGCTGGATCTCCTCGGCCGAGAGGTCGAGGCGGGCACCCGCGAGAAGATCCGGGAGCTGCTCGACGGTACGCGCGCTCGCGATCGGCGCGGCGACGGCGGGCTGGGCCCGCAACCATGCCAGCGCCGTCGAAGCGACCGACTCCCGGTGCGCGTCCCCGATCTCCGCCAGGGCATCGATGACGCGAAGTCCTGCGTCCGTGGCGTATTTCGCCGCGCCCTGCGCCCGCGGCGACGTCCGGCCCGCGGCATCCGTCGATCGATACTTGCCCGTCAGGAATCCGCTCGCGAGCGAGTAATAGGGAACGAGGCTCAGCCCGAACTCCTCCGCCACCGGGACGATCGTCTGCTCGACGTCGTTGCGGTGCACGAGGTTGTAGTGGGGTTGTACGGCGACCGGAAGGGCCGCGCCGGTGCGCTTCGCGATATCGAACCACTCATGGATCCGCTCGGCCGAATAGTTCGACACGGCGACGTGTCGGACGAGGCCGTCATCCACGAGCTGACCGAACGCGGTGACGGTCTCCTCCAGCGGCACGCTCTCGTCGTCGAAATGCGCGTAGTACAGGTCGATCGTGTCGATACCCAGGCGCGAGAGCGACGCTTCAGCGGCCCGGCGGACGTTCGCGGCGGAAAGACCCGGGAAGTCCGGGTGCTGACTCACCTTCGTCGCGATGACGACGCCCGCCGGCTTCCGGGACGCGAGCCATTCACCGATGATCGTCTCGCTCTCGCCGCCCGCATTGCCGGGCGCCCAGGAGCTGTACGAATCAGCCGTGTCGACGAAATCGCCTCCTCCTGCCACGAAGGCGTCGAGAACGGCGAAGGAGCCGTCGCGGTCGGCGGTCCAGCCGAACACATTGCCGCCGAGCGCGAGCGGGAAGACGTCGAGATCACTGTTTCCGATGCGTGTCATGACCGGGACAACGATCGGCGGCACCCTGGTATTTCCCTGTACGCACCTGCCCGCGACTATCCCATCGTCGAGTGGTGACCCGCGTCATCGGGCGATGGTGACTCGTGTTCCGCCACGATTTCCGGGGGGTCGGTCAGCCGCGCCATCCGCGCACGCATGTCCTCGATGGCTGCGTCGTTGTCCGGCTCCGCCATGTTGCTCGAGGAGGTCTCGACCAACATCGCTGAGCTGGGGTTGAGGAGGAACGTGGCCTCCACACTGTTGCCATGATCGTCCACGGCTGCCAGGGTCACGGTGTCACTGTGGTCCGCGTTCCCGAGCGCCTTCGCGTACTCCACGAGCGTGTCCGCTGCATCGTCGCCGAGGAAGTGCGCCTTCTCACCGAATGTCACATGCTTCATGCCCAAACGGTGCCCGCACCGACGTCCAATCGCCTAGGGGGTTGACACGCCACCGGCCCGCGACCGACGGTGAGGCATGGGAAAACTCCGATATGACAGCAGCTTGCCTTCGATCCTGATCGAGGACGTCGAATTGGCGCACCTGAAGGTCGTCATCGGAACCAAGCTCCGTCGTCAAGAGAGCTTCATGATGACATGGCATCCGCCTGGCGGTGATCCCGGCGCGGTCTGCAGCGCGTGGATTCATCCCGCCATCCCGCTGCAGTTCGCGTTCGACAGCGAGTCCATCCCGCAGGTCACCCCGGGTCATGTGGCGGAACTGATGGAACGCCTCAACGCCACCGGCGATCTCGTTCTCGCACAGGCCGTCCGCTGAGGCCAACGAGGGTCAGACCGGCGGGAGCGGTCCCTTTTGCTCAGTCGACATGGGGTCGGGCGGCTCGGGCACGAGATAGAGCCCGGTCGGTGCGTTCGCTGTGTACGCGAGGGCGTCGATCCAGTGCCGGTTGATGGACGGCTGCCGGCTGCCGGCGTACTTGAAGACGAGCGAGCTGCCAGGGTGCAACCACACGGTGGTTCGCCCGCCGCCGATGCTCGCGTCTTCTCTCCAGGTGAATCCGAAGGGCTCGCCGCGCCTCAGCTTCGACGTCACCACCAGTTGGATGTGCGTGAGCGCACGATCCTCGATCTCGGTCTTCACGTTGCCGTCGTAGATGAATCTACCCATCCGATCAGTCCTCTGTCCGCCACAAAACCTGTGTCAAGAGGTGCGACCGTGCTGGTTGCATGAGTGGTTCTTCGAGACTCTCAGCCGCACGCCGTCCGCACGAGACCCTTGTCAGTTTTCGCGAGTGATGATAGTCACCCGACCCCGCGATGCGCTCACCGTCAGCGCGGCAGGGCACGGCATCGGTTGCGAACCTGTGGAACAGGCGTGACCACCACAACAGTGCCGACTACAGGACTCGAACCTGCAACCCCCGTATTACAAGTACGGTGCGCTACCAATTGCGCCAAGTCGGCGGATGCCACCAGCTTAGCGATGGCACCGACCCTCCCTCGACCTACGGGGCGGGTGTCTCCGTCGGAGTCGGGGTGGGCGACGGCGTCGCTTCCTGGGAAGCATCGTTGTCGACCGTCAGCATGAAGTTCGCGAACTCGTCGGGATCGTCCAGCGCACCCACGTAAGCTTCGCCGTTCGCGATGATCATCGGCGCGGCCTTCAGAACGAGGTCTTCGGAGCCGGCGAGCGGACCTTCGAGCGCACGCGTCGTCGCATCCTTCGCCCAGGTCACGAAGTCGCCGCCTTCGATGCACGTGCGCACATCTTTGGCGTTGTCTGCGCCGACGGCACCGGCGAGATCGGCGAGGTCCTCGTCCGAGAATCCGTCGGTTCCCACCTCTGGCTGATCCTGAAGCAGATCGTGGTTGAACGCATAGAACTGTGCAGGAGAGTGCGTCGCCACACACGCGGCAGCGGCCGCTGCCCGCAACGAGTACTTGGTGCCGTTCGAGCTGGCGGTGAGAAGCGCTACGGGGTGGTAGCTGACCGCCACCGCATCCGTCGAGATCCACCGGGCGAGCTGCGACGCGTTGGCCCGCTCGAATTCGCCCGCGTCGGGCGACAGGTAGTCCACGTAGACGTGGATCTCCACCCGCTCGGCTGCCGTCGGCTCCGGAGTGGGTTCGGCCGTCGGAGCGGCCGTCTCGCCGGCTTCGGTCGACTCGGGCGCGGGCGTGGCGAGGCCCTCCTCCGCGGACGCGATTGCGGCGATGTCGTTGACGACGACACCATCCGCTTCCATCCCCGTCGGGGTCATCTCGGGCTTGGACACCTGCGCGGACACCGCGAGAGTCACGGCCGTGCCGATCGCTCCGATCGCGACGAGCGCGACCGCGCCGATGATGATCCGTCTCATGAGACGCGCCCTCGACTGCTGCGCGTGCACCTTCTGGGCCTTCTCCCGTACGACCTCGCGGGAATTGCGAGGCGTGGGGACGTTCGGCGTTTCGTCGCTCGACATCGTTCCTCTTGAAAGTCTGAGGGGGTCCGGGTTGGCCCCGACCATCGCTCGGGCGACAGTCGCCGCGGGACGCGCGGCCAGGTTCGATGCTAACGAGCCAGGCTGAGAAATACCCAGGTGTCATCGTTCGTGTCATACTGATCCCGACCCAAAGACGGGTCACGGCGGCTCGCACCGCCGCTTCCATCACAACGGATCGTCCGGCACGTACCTGCCGGTGAAGGAGAAACACAATGGCTACTGTCACCTTCGATGACGCCACACGCCTGTACCCCGGCGGAACCCGTCCGGCCGTCGACAAGCTGAGCCTCGAGGTCGGAGACGGCGAGTTCCTCGTCCTCGTCGGTCCTTCCGGTTGCGGTAAGTCCACGTCCCTCCGCATGCTCGCCGGTCTCGAAGAGGTCAACGCCGGTCGCATCCTCATCGGCGACCGTGACGTCACCGACGTTCCGCCGAAGGACCGCGACATCGCGATGGTCTTCCAGAACTACGCGCTGTACCCGCACATGACCGTCGCAGAGAACATGGGCTTCGCCCTCAAGATCGCCGGTGTCAACAAGGAAGAGCGCGCCACCCGCGTGCTCGAGGCCGCCAAGCTCCTCGACCTCGAGGACTACCTGACCCGCAAGCCGAAGGCCCTTTCGGGTGGTCAGCGTCAGCGTGTCGCCATGGGCCGTGCGATCGTCCGCCAGCCGCAGGTGTTCCTCATGGACGAGCCGCTGTCGAACCTCGACGCGAAGCTGCGCGTCCAGACGCGTACGCAGATCGCCTCGCTGCAGCGTCGCCTCGGAGTCACCACGGTCTACGTCACGCACGACCAGACCGAGGCCCTCACGATGGGTGACCGCATCGCGGTGCTCAAGGACGGTCTGCTCCAGCAGGTCGGAACCCCGCGCGACCTGTACGAGAAGCCGAACAACGTGTTCGTCGCCGGCTTCATCGGCTCCCCCGCGATGAACCTGTTCTCGGCGGACCTCGCCGAGGGCGGCATCCGCTTCGGCAGCGAGGTCGTCCCGCTCGACCGCGACACCGTGGGCCGCGCGAACGGTTCGCAGGTCACGGTCGGCGTCCGCCCGGAGGACATCGTCGTCGGTCCCGCCGACGGCAAGGGTCTCTCGGTCACGGTCGACCTCGTAGAGGAGCTCGGTGCTGACGGGTACCTCTACGGCCACACCGACATCAACGGCAAGCGTGCCGACCTGGTCGCGCGTGTCGACGGTCGCAGCCACCCGAACGCCGGCGAGACCGTGACGCTTGCGGCATCCGCTGGTCACGTCCACGCGTTCGACATCGAGTCCGGCGAGCGTCTGAACGACAAGCCGATCGTCTCCGGCGTCTGATTCGACCAGACGCGGCGCGGGTCGACCTTCGGGTCGCCCGCGCCGCTTCTGCTTTCCCCCGAACTCCTCCTCACCCTCGGAGCGCCATGCCGGATTCACTGCGGATCACCGCCAGCACCGTCGACCCCGGGTTGCTGTCGTTGCCATGGTCCACGACGCTGGCGAAATGGCCGTCCGAGCACATCGTCTCGCTGCCGAAGGGACTCTCCCGTCACCTCGTGCGCTTCGCCGACCTGTCGGGGCGGGTCATCGCCGTGAAGGAGACCACCGCGGAGATGGCCCAGCGCGAGTACGACATGCTCGGCAACCTCGCACGCCTCGACGTTCCGTGCGTCGATCGGGTGGCCGTCATCGCGGGACGAACGGATGCTGCGGGCGACCCGCTCCCGGCTGCCCTGGTGACCTCGCACCTGCGTTTCTCGATGCCGTATCGTGCGCTGTTCACCCGGGTGCTGCGCCCCGACACGGCGAATCGCCTCGTGGACGCGCTCGCGCTGCTGCTGGTGCGCCTGCACAACGTCGGCTTCTACTGGGGCGACGTGTCACTGTCGAACACGCTGTTCCGGCGTGACGCGGGCGCGTTCGCCGCCTACCTGGTGGATGCCGAGACCGGCGAGCTGCACGAGGAGGGGCTGACCGACGGCCAGCGTGCCTACGACCTCGACCTGGCGCGCACGAACATCGCCGGCGAGATCATGGACCTCGCTGCGGGCGGTCGCCTGGAGCACGGCGTGGATGCCGTCGCGATCGCCGACGGGATCGTGTCGTCGTACCGGTCGCTCTGGGCCGAGCTGACAGCGCAGGAGTCGTTCTCGACAGCGGAGACGTGGCGTATCACCGAGCGAGTGGAGCGCCTCAACGCCCTCGGTTTCGACATCGACGAGATGTCGATGTCGACCACGGCCGACGGCACCCAGGTCGAGATCCAGCCCAAGGTCGTCGATGCCGGACATCATCAACGCCGACTGATCCGCCTGACGGGTCTCGATGTCGAAGAGAATCAGGCGCGACGACTGCTCAACGATCTCGACGAGTTCCGCGCCCGCTCGACCAAGCAGTGGGCTGATGAGGAGATGTACGCGCACGAGTGGCTCACCCGGGTGTTCGAGCCGGTCGTGCGAGCGATCCCGTATGAGCTGCGGGCGAAACTCGAGCCCGCCGAGGTCTTCCACCAGGTGCTCGAGCACCGCTGGTACCTCTCCCAGGCGCAGGGCCGCTCGGTACCCCTCGCAGAGGTGCTCACCAGCTACATCAACGAGGTCCTTCGCCACCGTCGCGACGAGGCCACCATCATGGGACCTCCCACCGAGACCATGAGCCTGCCCGTGATCACCGGTTCGCTGTCGCTCACCGACGATGCCGTCGACTGGCGGGACCTGGTCTGACGCCGCTCAGTAGCCGACGGTGAACCGCTCGCGGTGGTGGTTGCCCTGCTCGATCTCGTCGACCACGGCGACCGCGAAATCCGCACCGGAGATGTACGACTTCCCGTCGGCGTCCTTCACCAGCACGTCGCCACCGTCACGGTAGTGACCGGTCCGCTCGCCCTCGGCCCAGGGCCCGAACACCTCGGCCGGGTGCACGAAGAACCAGTCGAGGCCGGCATCCGTCGCCTCAAGGAGCGCGAGCGAATCGATGCCGACCTGCGCCTCGGCCTTGTACTCCTCCGGGAAATCGAGATCGAACAGACGCGGGCCGCCGGGAGCCACGAGACTTCCGCCCGCTCCCCCGACGACACCCAGGCGCGTCTCGGTCCCCGTGAGGCGGTCGGCGATGGCGCGCAGCGCACCCAACACCTTGTCCTCCATGTCGCCGCGGGGCGCGAGCGCCGAGACGACTGCATCGGCACCCTCGAAGGACGTCGCGATCGAGTCGAGGTCGAGCACCGACCCCTGCACGTGCGCGGCCCCGGCCACGGGGTCGGTGGCTTCGGAACGGGAGACCGCGACCACGGCGTGCCCTCGACTCACCGCCTCGGCGACGATGTGTCGACCGGCGTAACCGGTGCCTCCGAGAACGACGATACGAGCCATGTGCTTACCTTCCTCAGGACTTCTTCGCGCCGCGGGTGGTCGCGACCTGGTACAGAGCGACGGACGTCGCGATACCGGCGTTCAGCGACTCGGTCGCCGCCGAGATCGGGATGGACACGATCTGGTCGCACGTCTCGGTGACGAGGCGAGACAGACCTTTGCCCTCGGATCCGACCACGATAACGACCGGGCGGTCGGCGAGCTCGAGGTCGGGGAGCAGCACGTCGCCGCCGCCGTCGAGGCCGAGCACGAACACACCCTGCTTCTTGAATTCCTTGAGCTGGGTGGTGAGGTTCGTGGCGAGCGCGACGGGCGTGCGAGCGACCGCCCCGGCACTCGTCTTCCACACGGCGGAGTTGACTCCGGCCGACCGGCGCTGCGGCACGATGATCCCGTGGCCGCCGAAAGCCGCAGCGGAGCGGATGATCGCACCGAGGTTGCGCGGATCGGTGATGCCGTCGAGCGCGACGAACAACGGCACCTCGCCACGGTCGATCACCTGTTCGAGGAGATCCTGCGGGTGCGCGTACTCGTACGGCGGCACCTTGATGGCGACGCCCTGGTGCACGCCGTCGAACCCGGCCATCCGGTCGAGCTCCTGGCGAGTCACCTCCATCACGGGGATCCCGCGGTGCGTGGCGATCGAGAGCATCTCCTTGACCCGATCGTCCATCTCCACCCGCTGAGCCACGTGAAACGCGGTCGCCGGGATCTTGGCGCGAAGCGCCTCGAGCACCGAGTTGCGGCCGGTGACGATCTCGACCTCGGTCGTGTTGTCCTTCGCCCGCGCCGAACGGTTCGGGCTGCCGCCGGAGCGCTGGCCCGGCTTCCCCTTGCCTCCGGAGGCCGCATAGCGCTCGGCCGCAGCCTTGCGCTTACCTGCGGGGTGCCATGCACGGTCTTCGGCCTTGGGCGTCGGACCGCGACCCTCGAGCGCTTTGCGCCCGAGGCCGCCGGTGCCCTTGGTCGGGCCCTTCTTCTTGCTGTTGCTCGCGCCGGGGCGCCCTGGCTTAACCATCAATACTCCAATGAGTTCCGGCCGGAGTGTCCTCCAGCGTGATTCCTGCGGCGGCGATCGCATCGCGGATGCGATCCGCGGCCGCCCAGTCCTTGTCTGCACGCGCCTGGGCGCGCTGGGTGATCATCGTCTGGACGAGATTGTCCAGGGCAGACGCCGACGCGGTGTCCGTGTCGGCAGCCCACTCGGACGCCTGCGGATTGATACCCAGGATGTGGGTCATCTGGATGACGTCCATCACGTCCTGTTTCGCTTCGACGTGCTTCCCCGCATCGAGGAGAGCGTTGCCGGAGCGGATGCTGTTGTGAATCTCCGCGAGTGCGCGCGGGAGGGCGAGGTCATCGTCCATCGCCTCGACGAATGCGTCCGGGAGGCCCTCCTCGGCGTGCCCCCACCCCGGCTCCACGAGCCTCGCACCGCGCTCGAGGAACGTACGGATGCGGCCGAGCGCGGTTTCGGCCTCCGCCCACGAAGACTCGGTGAGATCGAGGCTCGATCGATAGTGCGCCGCCGCCAACGCATAGCGGACCACCAGCGGGTCTCGTTCGCCGAGGACATCGGCGGCCGGGGTGAAGTTGCCCAGCGACTTCGACATCTTCTGGCCGTTCACCGTCACGAGACCGTTGTGCACCCAGTAGCGTGCGAAGCCGTCGCCGGCGGCCGTCGACTGTGCGAGTTCGTTCTCGTGGTGCGGGAAGCGCAGATCGAGACCGCCGCCGTGGATGTCGAACTCGGGCCCCAGGTAGCGCCTCGACATGGCAGAGCACTCGATGTGCCATCCGGGACGACCGGAGCCCCAGGGAGAGGCCCACGTCGCATCGGCCGGCTCGTCGACCTTCGCACCCTTCCAGAGAGCGAAGTCCTGAGGATTGCGCTTGCCTCGCGGGTCGGCATCCTCTGCAGCTTCCATCGCGTCGACCGACTGGCGCGTCAGCGAGCCGTACGTCGGCCACGATCGCACGTCGAAGTACACATCGCCCGAGTCGTCGGTCGCCGAGTACGCATGCCCCCGCTCCATGAGGAGCGCGATGAGCTCCTGCATCTGCGGAACGGACGCGGTCGCTCGCGGCTCATACGTCGGCGGCAGGATGCCAATCGCCGAGTACGCGCCCGTGAACTCCTGCTCCATACGGTAGGCGAGCGCCCACCAGGGCTCGGCGTCCGTGGCGTTGGCGATCACCTTGTCATCGATGTCGGTGACGTTGCGCACGAAAGTGACGCGACCGTAGCGGTACGCGAGCCACCGGCGCAGCAGGTCGAAGCTCAGGGCGGCGCGGACGTGTCCGATATGCGGGCCGGACTGCACCGTGGGTCCGCACACGTACATCGTGATGTTCTCGGGGTCGAGAGGCACGAAGTCGCGCAGCTGTTGCGCGCGGGTGTCGTAGAGGCGGACTGTCACCGCTCAAGCCTACTCGGGCGTGGCTGAGCGCGAACCTTCCGGTCGCGGCACCACGAGCGCGACCGCTGTCACGGCGACGCCCTCACCGCGCCCGGAGAACCCCAGCCCGTCGGTGGTCGTCGCCGTCACCGAGACAGGGGCGCCGCCCAGGGCCTGCGACAGGACACCCTCCGCTTCGATCCGGCGTGCGCTGAACCGCGGCCGATTCCCCTGGAACTGCACCGAGACGTTGCCGATCGCGAATCCGGCTTCGCGCAGCAGGTCGCGGGTCCGCGCGAGGAACACATCGGCATGTGCACCCGCGTACTCGGGGTGCGCGGTTCCGAAGTGCTCGCCGATGTCGCCCAATCCGGCCGCTCCCAGGAGCGCGTCGACCATCGCGTGGGCGACGGCATCGCCGTCGGAGTGCCCGGACAGTGGTTGTTCGCCGGGCCATTCGAGTCCGGCGAGCCACAGGTTGCCGTCGCCTCCGAACGCGTGCACGTCGGTGCCGACGCCGATGCGGGCCGCGGCCGCTGCAGCGGTGGGCGCGATGCGCGAGGCCGCCCGCGCGTCCGGTTCCCCCGACAGAAGGTGGCGCGCACGCTCGAGGTCGGCGGGTGTGGTGATCTTGAAGGCCCGCGGCGAGCCGGCGATCAGGCGCACCGGGTGGCCTGCCGCGGCGAACAGCGCGGCGTCGTCGGTGTACTCGACGCCGGAATCGAGAGCCGCCGCGTAGGCCATTTCCAGGAGTCGCCGAGGGAATCCCTGCGGGGTCTGCGCGGCCGCGAGCTCCGAGCGGTCGACGACATCGACGACCGCATCGCCGTCGACCTTCTTGAGGGTGTCGACCACGGGCAGTGCAGGGATGATCCCGCTGTCGACCGTCACGGCGGCGGCGACAGCGTCGATCAGACTCGGCGGCGTCAACGCGCGGGCGGCGTCGTGCACCAGCACCGAGGTCACCCCACCCCAAAGGGCGGCAAGCCCGGCAGCCACGGACCGCTGGCGGGTCGCTCCCCCGGTGACGACCCGACCGAGTTCGCGACGGTCACCGGCAGCGGCAGCCAGTTCCGCCTCGGCATCGCCCTCGTATCCGGCGGGTGCGACGACGACGACCTGTGCAGGAGAGGCCGCGAACACTCCGTCGAGCGCATGACGGAGGATCGAGTGCGCGTCGATCCCGACGAGCGCCTTGGGAGCCCGGGCCTCCAGACGCGTTCCGGAGCCTGCGGCCACGACGATGATCGCGGTGTCGGGAACGGGGAGCGTGGTCACCGTTCCACGCTACCGGGTGCCGGGAACGACGAAGGAGCGGATGCCGCAGCATCCGCTCCTTCGAACGAACTCAGGACGCGAGGACCTCGTCGAGCATCGTGCTCGCCTTGTCTTCGTCGGTCTTCTCCGCGAGCGCGAGCTCGGAGATGAGGATCTGACGAGCCTTGGCCAGCATCCGCTTCTCTCCTGCGGACAGGCCGCGGTCCTGGTCTCGACGCCACAGGTCGCGAACGACCTCGCTCACCTTGATCACATCGCCCGAGGCGAGCTTCTCGAGGTTCGCCTTGTAGCGGCGCGACCAGTTGGTCGGCTCTTCGGTGAACGGTGCGCGCAGCACCTCGAACACATGGTCGAGGCCCTCCTTGCCGATCACGTCGCGAACGCCGACCAGGTCGACATTCTCTGCCGGGACCTCGATGATGAGATCACCCTGCGTGACGTTGAGCTTCAGATATTTCTTCGCCTCACCCTTGATGATGCGTTCCTTGACCTCGATGATGGTCGCGGCGCCATGGTGCGGATAGACGACTGTCTCGCCAACCTCAAAAAGCATAAAAACGTGTCCTTTCGGCAACCTCAAGGATACCACAGCGAATATGCGCTAAGGTTCGCGCCTCGTCGTCTCCGAGCCGCCTCCCGCATACCCGTAGAATGGGTGCGGACATCCCGCCGGACCTCAGGAGGACCCGTGAAATCGCGCCTTGTTGCGTCTGCCGCCATCAGCGCCTTCGTTCTTCTCGGCGCGACGGGATGCACGTTCATCTCGCCCCAGGCGACGACCATCGAGTACTCGGCCTCGGACGGTGTGAACATCTCCGACGACGCGGGTCCGATCGACGTGCGCAACGCGCTCATCGTCGCCACTGAAGACGGCTCGGTCGGCAACTTCGTCGCTGCGCTCGCGAACCCGACCGAAGACAGCGCCACGCTGACGATCGGACTCAAGGGCAGCGACCCGTTCACGGTCACCGTCCCCGCCGGCAAGACCGTCAGCCTGGGCGGCGACGAAGAGCCCCTGCGGATCGTCGACCTCGACACGCTGCCAGGAGCGACGGTCGAGATGCACTTCCAGTCGGGCGATTCCACCGGCGCGAAGAGCGAGATCCCCGTGCTGGACGGCACCCTGCCCTACTACGCAGACCTCGTCCCCGAGATGGTCGAGTCCACGCCGTCACCGACGCCGATGCCGACCGACACCGCTGCCCCCGCACCGGCAGAGTGATCGTTCACCCCTGACACCTCGCGTTCCCCGCGAGAGAAGAGGCCGGCGCCCCGAGGGGCGGCCGGCCTCTTCTCGTACTCGGTCTAACCTTCGAAGCGATATCCCAGCCCGCGTACCGTCACCAGCATCACCGGTTCGCTGGGATTCTCCTCGATGCGCGACCGGATGCGTTTGATGTGCACGTCGAGGGTCTTGGTGTCACCGAAGTAGTCGCTCCCCCAGACACGATCGATGAGCTGTCCGCGGGTCAGGACGCGCCCCGAATTGCGCATCAGCACTTCGAGCAGCTCGAATTCCTTCAACGGCATGTTGATCTGCGCACCCGCCACAGCGACGGTGTGCCGATCGATGTCGAGGGAGACGCGACCGCCGTCGAGGATCCGTTCGTCCAGTTCGCTGTCGGCCTGGACGACGCGGCGCAGCACGGCCCGCATCCTCGCGAGCAGCTCGCGTGACGAATACGGCTTGGTGATGTAGTCGTCCGCGCCGAGCTCGAGGCCCACCACGATGTCGACCTCGGAGTCCTTGGCGGTGAGCATGATGATCGGGACGGCCGATGTCGACCTGATCTGACGGCACACCTCCGTGCCCGGCATTCCGGGGAGCATCAGGTCGAGCAGGACGATGTCGGCGCCGCGTTCGCGGAACGCGGTGAGCGCGCCGGGTCCGTCTTCGGCGATCTCCACCTCGTAACCTTCTCGGCGCAGCAGGTACGCGAGGGGATCCGCGAGGTCGGGCTCGTCTTCGACGAGAAGGATGCGGGTCATGCTCTCTCTCCGTTTCGGACGTGCGCGGGTGCTGCCGCAGTGGCAGCCTTGCGCGCACGTTTCTTCTTGCTCTTCTTGCCGCGATCGAGGTTCTCGGGCGCGGCGATCCTCGGGAGTCGGATCGTGAAAGTGGAGCCCCGGCCGGGGCGAGACCACAGTCGCACCTCGCCACCGTGGCGCTGTGTGGCGTGCTTGACGATGGACAGGCCGAGACCGGTGCCACCGGTGCGCCGCGAACGCGCCTCATCCGCGCGGTAGAACCGCTCGAAGATCCGCTCACGGTCGGCCTCGGCGATGCCGATCCCCTGGTCGGACACGGCGATCTCCACGATGTCGTCGAGCGCCTTCACCCCCACGCCCACCCGCGAACCTCGGGGCGAGTACACGATCGCGTTCGCGATCAGGTTGCCCACGGCCTCGATCAGGATCTGGGCATCTCCACGCACCCAGACACCGCGGTCACCACCACGCGTGAGCTCGACCCCTGCCGAGTCGGCTTGAACGACGTGGGCCTCGGTCGACGACGCGATGACCTCGTCGATGTTCACCGGCGCGACTTCGGTGAGCCCGTCTTCCGCCTGCAGGCGCGACAGGCTCATGATGCGGCCGGTGAGCTGACCGAGACGCCCCGCCTCGGCAGAGATCCGGGCGGCGAAGATGCGCACCTGCGCCGGGTCATCGGCAGCCGACTCGATCGCCTCGGCGAGGAGACTGACCGCGCCGACCGGCGTCTTCAGCTCATGACTGGTGTTCGCGACGAAGTCGCGCCGCATCTGATCGAGGCGCTCCTGCTCGGTGACGTCACGGATGATCAGCAGCACCAGGCGCGCGCCCAGCACGCTCGCACGGGCCGAGACCAGTCGCGGATCGAGGCTCAGCCCGCCGCGAGTGATCCGCATCGACTCGGTGTTGGAGCCGCCCGCGATCTTGACACCGCGCACGAGCTGACGCAGCTCGGGATTGTCCAGCGTGGAGCCCACCTCGATACCGAAGCGTGCCGCCGCCTGGGATGCCGCGAGGACGTGCCCGGAGGAATCGACCACGCAGGCGGCGTCGTCCATGCTGTCGAGAACATCGATGATCCCGGTCGGAATCGCGAGGGAGGTCTCCTCCTCGGCCCGTGCGCGGGCCCGGTAGGCCCACACCACGACGAGGCTGAGCCCCACGCCGATCACCAGCCCGACGGCGAGTGAAAACAGCGCGAGCTGCGGCAAGGTCATGCACTAAGCGTAGAGTGCGTTCACCGGCCGTCCGGCGAGTTTCCGCGCCCTGGCACCAGAGCGCGAAGTAGTATTCACGTTCTGGGCACCGTTCGTTAACCTTCGAAGCAGACAATCGCTTCGGGCCTGTGCGGGAGCGCAGTCCTGCTCCCTGCGTGCGGACGACCGCCGTTTCGCGCTGACAACCCACACAGCCGAGATTCGAACGAAAGGTTGCGCCCCATGCGCGAAGTCTTCCACCAGTCCCTCGAGGACCTGCAATCCGGGATCGTCGAGATCGCCGATCTCGTGACGGTCTCCATCGACAAGGCGACTCGCGCGTTCGCGACCAGCGACGTCGCTCTCGCCGAGGAGGTCATCGCCGACGACGCCAACATCGACAAGCTGGCCGTGGCGCTCGACGAGTTGGCGATCGAGATCCTCGCCCGCCAACAGCCGGTCGCCCGTGACCTGCGCATCGTCGTGACCGCGCTCCGCGTGAGCGCGTCGCTCGAGCGCATGGGCGACATGTCCGAGCACATCGCACAGCTCGCTCGTCTCCGCTTCCCCGAACGTGCCATCCCGCGCGGTCTCAAGGGAACCTTCGTCAAGATGGGCGAACTCGACGTCGAGATCTCTCGCACGCTCTCCGACCTGCTGCGCACGGGAGACCTCCGCTTCGCCGACACGATCCGCAACGCGGACGACGACGTCGACGAACTGCACGCGAGTGTCTTCGAGAAGGTGCTCAGCGACAACTGGAAGGGCGAAGCGACGGCCACCGTCGACGCGACGCTCGCCAGCCGTTACCACGAGCGCTTCGCCGACCACGCCGTCGCTGTCGCCAAGAAGATGGTCTACCTGGCGACCGGTGACTGGCGGGTGTCCGAGGCCGAGATCGCTCTCGCCGTCGAGCAGCAGCGGGAGCTCGGTCACGCCTGAGACGTGCCTGCGCGCCTTCGAAGCGCAGCATCCGCCTCTCCGCAGACGGATAAGGCCCCTCCGCACCGGTGACGGTGAGGAGGGGCCTCGTCGTTGAGCGCGAGGCCCTGGGCTACTTCTTGCCCTGAGCGGCCACGGCCGCGGCGCCGGCTGCGGCCGCTTCCGGGTCGAGATAACGACCGGGAGCGGTGGGAACGTTGTTCTCGTCCAGCTCGTAGACCAGCGGGATGCCCGTGGGGATGTTCAGCCCAGCGATGTCGTCGTCGCCGATCCCCTCCAGGTGCTTGACCAGCCCGCGCAGCGAGTTGCCATGCGCGGTGACGAGCACCGTCTTCCCCGCCTCGAGGTCGGGAACGATGGCATCCTCCCAATAGGGAAGCAGACGGTCGATGACCAGCTTGAGTGACTCGGTGCGCGGCACCTCGCCGTCTATCCCCTCGTACCGAGCGTCGCCGACCTGGCTGAACTCGCTCGCGTCATCGAGCAGGGGCGGCGGAACGTCGAACGACCGACGCCAGAGCTGGAACTGCTCCGGTCCGAACTCTTCCAGCGTCTGCGCCTTGTCCTTGCCCTGGAGCGCACCGTAGTGGCGCTCGTTGAGGCGCCACGACCGCGTCACGGGGATCCACAGGCGGTCTGCGGCATCGAGCGCGATGTCGGCCGTCTGGATCGCACGACTCAGCAGCGACGTGTGGAGGATGTCCGGCAGGATGCCGGCCTCGGCGAGCAGCTCGCCGCCGCGGCGAGCCTCCCCCTTGCCTTTCTCGGTGAGACGGACGTCCACCCAGCCGGTGAAGAGGTTCAGTTCGTTCCATTCGCTCTGGCCGTGACGGAGCAGGATCAGGGTGCGCTTCGAAGTCATGCCGCCAGTTTATCCGCGCGAGGCCCTTCGGATTGGTTCGTGAACAGCGGGACGGGAGAAGATTGACCCATGGCGCCATCTCCGCTCGGTCGACCCACGCGCGGCACGACCGGGACCAACCGGCTGCGCCGTAACGATCGCTGGATCTCGGCCAGCCCGGCCTTCCTGCGGGCAGCGGATCCGCTCGTCGTCGATCTCGGTTTCGGGGCGAGCGGCGTCACCGCCTTCGAGCTGGCCGCCCGCCTGCGCCGAGCCCGTGCGGATGCCGAAGTGCGAGGTCTGGAGCTGGACCCGGGACGGGTGGCCACCGCTGAGCACCAACTCACCGAGGTGCGCGAAGGACGCACCAGCTTTCCCGCGGACCTCCGGGTCTCCTTCGCGCGCGGCGGATTCGAGGTGCCGCTCCCAGACGGTCGGCGTGCCGCGGTGATCCGAGCGATGAACGTGCTGCGTCAGTACGACGAGGCGGACGTGCCGAGTGCCTGGCGGACGATGGCCGCACGGCTGGCGCCGACCGGGCTCCTCATCGAAGGTACGTGCGACGAGATCGGTCGGGTGGCGAGCTGGGTCGATGTGCAGCCAGACGGCACGCCCGTCCGGTTCACGATCTCGCTGCGTCTGTCCGGTCTGGAGCGTCCGAGCATCGTCGCCGAGCGGCTGCCGAAGGCGCTGATCCACCGGAACATCCCGGGTGAGCGGATCCACGCGCTGCTGGTCGACCTCGACCGCGAATGGGAGCGCGCCGCAGCCCTTTCCACGTTCGGCGCCACTCAGAGGTTCCTGGCGGCGGTCACGGCGATCCGCGAGCAGGGATGGCCGGTGCTCGGCGGGCGTGCGCGCTGGCGCCTCGGCGAGATCACCCTGCCGTGGGATGCCGTCGCGCCCGCGAACGAACACTGATCGAGCCCGGTCGTCGACCGCGGCGCGCGGTGACGAGCGCCGTACCGAGCGAGCGAAGCGAGTCGAAGTGAGGAAACGGGCTCAGAGGCCTGCGCCGCGCGGATCCGGCGCTGACGGCCGGCGCGAAAGGCGCGTGAGCCGCGGGATGTCTGCCGTGGCCCCCGCATCGGCCGGCACGATGACCTGTTGAGCGGCCGCCACGTCGATGCCGTCAGCCCGCACGACCAGGTCGCCGACGGGCGTCCGTCGGGCGAGGATGGCAAGCGCGATCGGTCCGTCCTCGTGATGGCGTGCGACGGACGTGATGTGCCCCACCTCGTCATCGCCGACGAAGACCGGGGAGCCGGGCTCGGGAAGGACCGCTTCGCTGCCGTCGAGCTGGAGGGCAGCGAGCCGACGGGGCGGGTGCCCGAGGTTGTGCACCTTCGCGACCGTCTCCTGCCCGCGGTAGCAGCCCTTGCTCAGATGCACGGCAGTACGGATCCAGTCGGACTCGTGCGGCAGCGACCGGTCGTCGACCTCCGCCGCCCAGCGCGGACGCCACGCGGCGACGCGCAACGCCTCTGCTGCGATCAGCCCCGCGACGGAATCGTGGTCGACGGAGGCGAACGTGGCCTCGACGACGTCTGCCGGAAGGATGCCGACCCGCCACGCCAGCGCTGCCCCGGGATGCTCGGCGACCTCGGCGTACTGGTGCCCGCCCAGGCTCACCTGCTGCCAGGGATCGACCCACACGAGAGGCACGCCGCCGCGCGACGCACCAGCCGCGCGGACGAGCTCGGCAGCGGATCCCCCCTCGACGAAGCCCAGCAGGACGAGGTCCCGGCGCACATCCACGCTGGCCTGAGTCCGGAACTTCATGCGGGTCAGCCAGCCGGCGAGCGCCTCGGCATCGGCGGCATCCGCGATCAGCCAGGTCGATGAACCGTCGTCGACGACGCCGGCCGCATGCTCGACGCGGCCCTGAGGGTCGAGCACGAGCAGTTCGGTGCTGTCACCGGCGGCGAGCCGCCCCACGGACTGCGAGGTGACGGAGTCCAGCCAGCCGAGTCGCTCCGGCCCGGACACCTGGATCACGACGCGGTCGTCGAGCGGGACGACCGCTGAGCCCGCCGCCAGGCGGCGCTGCTCACGGAAAGGATCGCCGAAATGCCCGATGCCGAGATCGCCGGCGACGGCTCCGCTGATGCCCTCGAAAACACTCATCTCAGACCCGAGCCAGACGCGCCGAGGCGTGCGCACGCAGCGGAGTGCCGAGTGCGGCGATGTCCCAGGCCCAGAGCAGGTGTCCGTCGACGAGTCCGTACATCCGCGACGCCGCCGCATAGTCTTTGGTTCCGGCGCCCCGGACGATGGCATCTGAGGCGATGTCGACGCGGGGACCGTTGATCTCCCCGAGATAGAACTCCAGGATGCCGTCGGAGTGCGCGAGCGACACCTCGATGGGGAACGCACCGTTCTCGCCGCGCAGTTCCTCGACGTCGTCGACGGTCCGAAGCACGGCTTCACTCTGCGGAGGCAGGAGCGCGGGACCGGCATCCGTTGCCGCGGCCGGACGCGAGAGGCGCCAGAACCCGGTCTCTGCGATCAGCGGTACGGAGAGGGACTGGTCTTCGCCGGTGAAGGTCGCCGTACCCGAGTAGTTGAGGAATGGACCGCCGTCATGGCTGAAGCTGACCCGCTGGGCGAACTCCCCCTGGAGGCGCTGCTCGCCGACGGGATAGTCGATGACACCGGATCCCTCCCAGACCCCGATCAGCCAGGAGAGGGGGGCGAGATCAGCCGGAAGGTCGGTGGGCAGCTCGATCACGGTCGGTCAGCGCTGGCCGCGGAAGAGGTTGCGAAGAACCACGGCCGAGACGAAGACGATAGCGAGACTCGCCAGGCCCAGGAGGCCGATGAAGAAGATTTCGAGCGCCATGAGGTCCATGGCCTCCACCTTACCGCGCCACCACCGACGTCGGACCGGAATCAGGTGGGGATCAGGGCGGCGAGGCCGAAGCCCACCGAGATGACGCCCATGAGGAGCAATGCTCCCGTCACGCTGCTGGCCACACGGAAGATGAAGCCCTGTGTGCGGCCGAACCAGAGCTGCACCGCGAACGAGAGCAGCACGACGCCGCCGAAGGCGACGAGCATCCACGAGACACGCCACTCTTCGGGCACGAAGATGCCCACGGCTATCGTGGCGACGAAGGTGGCCGCCCATACGGCGACCACTCCGACGAACGCGTTACGCGGCGCGAGTGCTGGATCCGTCATGTCACCATTGTGGCGCATCGGTGCCGGTATCATTACGGCACGGCGTCGACCCCCGCGCCGGTGAGGAGTGCGCGTGGCCCTGGTGCTGGTTCTGACCAACGCTCCGCTCTCGGAGCAGGTTCTGCCCGCCCTCGAACTGCTGAGCCACCGCGTGCGCCAGATTCCCGCGGAGCCCGCGCAACTCGTCAGCGCACCGGAATACGACGTCGTGATCGTCGACGGCCGCCACGATCTGGTCGGAGCCAAGTCGCTGTGCCGACTGCTGCGCGCCACCGGCCAGACCGCGCCGCTCCTGCTCGTCGTCACCGAAGGCGGCATGAGTGCGCTGTCGGGCGACTGGGGCATCGACGACGTCCTCCTCTCCACAGCAGGCCCCGCCGAGATCGACGCACGCGTGCGTCTCGGCCTGGCACGGCGCGACGAGGTCGCCGAACCCTCCCGCGTACAGGCGTCCGGAGTCTCGATCGACGAGCAGTCGTATTCGGCGAAGCTGCACGGAAAGCCGCTGGACCTCACGTACAAGGAGTTCCAGCTGCTCCATTTCCTGGCCACCCACCCGTCGCGGGTCTTCACCCGGGAGCAGCTGCTCAGCGAGGTCTGGGGCTACGACTACTTCGGCGGCACCCGCACGGTCGATGTGCATGTGCGGCGCCTTCGGGCGAAGCTCGGCGACCAGGAGCAGATCATCGGCACCGTGCGCAACGTCGGCTACCGGTTCAACGTCTACGAGGACGAGACCCTGGCGGGCGCGCGGTAACGGAACCGCCGCGTTCACACGTGCGTCACCGGTCGATGCTTAGATGTACCCCATGATCGATCCCGCACTCGCTGATGCAGGCCTCGGCGACGCCGAAGACGACGACTTCGACGCCACCGAATCGCCGGACGCCCTGCTGCCCGACCATCGCTACCTCGACCGGGAGCTCAGCTGGCTGGCGTTCAACCAGAGAGTGCTGGAACTCGCCGAAGACCCCACGCTCCCCGAGCTGGAGCGCGCGAACTTCCTGGCGATCTTCGCCAGCAACCTCGACGAGTTCTTCATGGTCCGCGTCGCCGGCCTCAAGCGGCGCATCATGACGGGGCTCGCGGTCCCGACGAACATCGGCAGGTCCCCCGTTGACGCCCTCGCCGACATCTCGCGCGAGGCGCATGCGCTCCAGCTGCGGCACGCCCACGCCTGGGGTTCGATGGTGCGTCCTGCCCTCGCGGACGCCGGCATCGAGATCACCGAATGGTCAGAGCTCACCGACGAAGAGCGGTCGGCGCTGACGGACTATTTCCAGGCTCAGGTCTTTCCCGTCCTCATGCCGCTCGCGGTCGACCCCGCACACCCGTTCCCGTACATCTCGGGCCTGTCCCTGAACCTCGCGATCCGCATCCGGAACGCGCGCACCGGTCGACAGGAGTTCGCGCGCCTCAAGGTGCCGCCGATGCTCCCGCGGTTCGTCGAGGTCCCCCGCGCCGGAGAGATCAAGCGCTTCCTGCGCCTGGAAGAACTCATCGCCAACCACCTCGGCGACCTCTTCCCGGGCATGGAGGTCCTCGACCACCACGCGTTCCGCCTCACCCGCAACGAAGACGTCGAGATCGAAGAGGACGAGAGCGAGAACCTCATCCAGGCGCTCGAAGCCGAACTCCTGCGCCGCCGCTTCGGCCCGCCCATCCGCCTCGAGATCACGGAGGAGATGGACGAGGTGACCCGCGAGCTGCTGGTCAAAGAGCTCGACATCACCGAGCGCGAGGTCTACCGCCTTCCCGGCCCGCTCGACCTGCGCGGGCTGTTCGACCTCTCCCGCATCGACCGTCCGGACCTCCGCTACCCGCCGCACCTGCCCACGACGGCGGTGGCCTTCCAGCCGACCGGATCCAGCACACGCGCCGACATCTTCAAGGCCATCCGCAAATCCGACGTGCTGGTGCACCACCCGTACGAGTCGTTCACGACCAGCGTTCAGGCGTTCCTCGAGCAGGCAGCGCGCGACCCGCACGTCCTCGCCATCAAGCAGACCCTCTACCGCACCTCGGGCGACAGCCCGGTCGTGCAGGCTCTCATCGACGCCGCCGAGGCCGGCAAGCAGGTGCTGGCACTCGTCGAGGTGAAAGCGCGGTTCGACGAAGCCAACAACATCGTCTGGGCACGCAAGCTCGAGAAGGCCGGCGTGCACGTCGTGTACGGGCTCGTCGGACTCAAGACGCACTGCAAGCTCGCGCTGGTCATCCGCGAGGAAGACGGGATGCTGCGCCACTACTCGCACGTCGGCACCGGCAACTACAACCCGAAGACCAGCCGTATCTACGAGGACTTCGGACTCTTCACCGCCGACGCGCAGGTCGGCAAAGACCTCACCCGCCTGTTCAACGAGCTCAGTGGCTACGCGATCGAGAAGAAGTTCAAGCGCCTGCTGGTCGCTCCCCTGCATCTGCGCAAGGGCCTGGTGCGGCAGATCGACGCCGAGCGCAAGAACGCCGAAGCGGGCAAACGCGCGCACATCCGCATCAAGGTGAACTCCATGGTCGACGAGGAGATCATCGACGCGCTCTACCGTGCGAGCGCAGCAGGGGTGAAAGTCGACGTCTGGGTCCGCGGAATCTGCAGTCTGCGCACCGACCTCGACGGCATCAGCGACAACATCACCGTTCGCAGCATCCTCGGTCGATACCTGGAGCACTCCCGGATCTTCGCTTTCGACAACGACGGCGATCCTCAGGTGTACATCGGCAGCGCCGACATGATGCACCGGAACCTCGACCGTCGCGTCGAAGCGCTCGTGCGGGTGACCGACCCAGCACATCTGAAGGAGTTGCAGGCGTTCTTCGATCTCGCCATGGACCCCGGTACGACGTCGTGGCACCTCGGCGCGGACGGCGTCTGGGAGCGGCACGCCGAAGATGCCGACGGGAAGCCGTTGGTCGATCTGCAGGACAAGACGATGGGTCTGGTTCAGCGACGGCGCCGCGCGCGGGCGGTTCGATGACCCTTCGAAAGGACCAGGTCCCGGCAGGATCGAAGTGGACCGACAAGGCCGTCTACGCCGCCGGCGCCGTGGTCTGGCGACTCGTCGACGGGAAGCTCCGCGTCCTCCTGATCCATCGCACGAAGTACCGCGACGTGACGCTCCCCAAGGGCAAGGTCGATCCGGGCGAGATGCTCGCAGAGACCGCCGTGCGCGAGGTGCACGAGGAGACCGGCATCCGCGTGTCCCTCGGCGTCCCCGTCGGTGTGAGCCGCTACCACCTGGCATCGAAGAAGCAGAAGGTCGTGCACTACTGGGCGGCGGAGGCGACCGATGACGCCATCCGTGAATCCACCTTCGTTCCGAACCGGGAGATCGCGGCGATCGAATGGGTGAGCGTCAAGAGGGCGCGGGCACGCCTCAGCTACCCCGTCGATCTGGAGATCCTCGACTTCTTCACGAACCTGGTCGACGACGGGGTGCTCCGCACCTTCCCGGTGATCGCCCTCCGCCATGGGAAGGCACTGTCCCGGTCGGAATGGGACGGTGCGGATGCCGCGCGACCGCTGTCCGAGCGCGGCCGCAAGCAGGCGAAGTCCATCGTCGGCCCCCTCCGCGCGTTCGGCGTCCGCAAGATCGTGACCAGCGACGCCGTGCGCTGCGTGGAGACCGTCGCACCCCTTGCCCGGGAACTCGACCGCAAACCCACCCTGACCGAGAAGATCAGTCAGGACGCCTGGGACGATGATGTGGCCGATCTGCGCGCGGTGGTGGGACGACGGATCCGGTCGGGCAAGCCGGCCGTGCTCTGCAGCCACGGGCCGGTGCTGCCGGGGCTGCTCTCCGAGATCGCGCTGGCCACCGCGACGATCCAGGGCTCCTATCTGAGCAGCGCCGCAGACCTCGAACCGGGAGCATTCTCGGTCGTGCATGTATCCGCCACGAACCCCGGTTCCGGAATCATCGCGATCGAGACGCACGCACCGAAGGTCTGAGCCTTCGCAGTAGCCGCCTGCGATCGCCCCAGAGAGACGCGCGCCGTTCACCTCCCGTTCACCTGTGCGGGAGAGTCTCGTTAACCGCCGCATCTAGCGTCACTGTGTGCCCTGCACCGGGCCCCACCCATCAAAGATCGAAGGATCCACAGTGAAGATCTCCCGAATCGCACGTATCGGCGCCATCGGCGCCGTGGCCGCTCTCGCCCTCGCCGGCTGTGCCGCGAACGAACCCGCCAGCGGCGGCTCCGGCGACGAGCCCGCCGAGTCCAGCCTCACGGGCACCATCGAGGCCACCGGCGCCTCCTCCCAGGAAGCCGCCCAGCAGTCCTGGGTCGCCGGCTTCCAGACCGCGAACCCCGACGTCACCGTCAACTACACCGCCACGGGGTCCGGAACGGGCCGCGAGAACTTCATCGCCGGCTCGTCGAACTTCATCGGCTCCGACCGGGCGTTCGACGCCGACGAGCTCGCCGCCGGCGGCTTCGGCTCCTGCGCATCCGACGAGATCGTCGAGATCCCCGTCTACATCTCGCCGGTCGCTGTCGCCTTCAACCTCGAGGGCATCGACACGCTGAACCTCGACGGCGAGACCATCGCGAACATCTTCGCCGGCAAGATCACCAACTGGAACGACGAGGCCATCGCCTCGCAGAACGAGGGCGTCGAGCTCCCGGACCAGGCCATCGTGCCGGTCCACCGCGCTGACCCCTCGGGCACGCAGGAGACCTTCACCAACTACCTCAGCGCCGTCGCACCCGACGTGTGGACCTACGAGGCCAGCGACGAGTGGCCGCTGCAGACCGGTGAGGCCGGCGACGGCACCTCCGGCGTCGTGGGCGCCATCAAGAGCGGTGTCGGCTACATCGGCTTCGC
The DNA here is from genome assembly GCF_003626735.1 of Microbacterium sp. CGR2. Taxonomy (NCBI): domain Bacteria; kingdom Bacillati; phylum Actinomycetota; class Actinomycetes; order Micrococcales; family Microbacteriaceae; genus Microbacterium; species Microbacterium sp. CGR2. The sequence continues at coordinate 115,827 of NZ_RBHX01000001.1, forward strand.
TGACGCCTCGCAGGCCGGCGACCTCGGACAGGTCGCCGTCGAGGTCGAGGGCGAGTACGTCGCGTACTCCGCCGAAGCCGCCTCCGCGCTGGTCGCCGCCTCGCCGCTCGAGGAAGGCCGTGCCGACCACGACCTCGCCTACGCCGTCGACCCGGCCGCTGCACCCGCCGGCTCCTACCCGATCGCCCTGGTCTCGTACCTGATCGGCTGCGTCGAGTACGAAGACGCCGAGGTGGCCTCGCTGGTCAAGGCGTACTTCGAGTACGTCGCCTCGGAAGAGGGCCAGGATGTCGCCGCCGAGGCTGCCGGCAGCGCGCCGATCTCCTCGGAGCTTCGCGACCAGGTCACCACGGCGATCGAGGCGATCGTCACCGAGTGACCCGGTTCTCGGCTCCAGGCTGAGACCCTGTCGCCCCCGGGTGCGCCGGTCGACCACAAGACCGGCGCACGCGGGGGCACCCGCATGAATAGCCCGCACCACCCACCCCCCACCGTGGAGCCGCACCGATGACCACAACCACGACGGACACCGAAGAGGTCCGCTCGTCCCCGTCGCGCACATCGCTGCGCCGACGAGGAGATCGCATATTCTCCGGAACCGCGCTCGCGGCGGGCATCGTCATTCTCATCACACTGGCGGCCGTCGCGATCTTCCTGATCATCCAGTCCATCCCGGCACTGGCGCCCGACACCTCCGGCAACCACATCCTCAACGGACAGCCGTTCGTCACCTGGGTGTGGCCCTTCGTCTTCGGCACCCTGTGGGCCAGCGCCATCGCGCTGGTGATCGCCGCGCCGATCGCGATCGGCATCGCGCTGTTCATCTCGCATTACGCACCGCGCCGCCTGGCCGGCGCACTCGGCTACGTCATCGACCTGCTGGCCGCCGTGCCCTCCGTGGTCTTCGGCCTGTGGGGAGCCCTCACCTTCGCGCCGATGCTCGTGCCGTTCTACAAATGGCTCAACGACAACCTCGGCTTCATCCCACTCTTCTCGGGCACCCCGTCCGGTACCGGAAAGACGATCCTCACCGCATCCCTCGTGCTCGCCGTGATGATCCTCCCGATCATGACGGCGATCTGCCGCGAGGTCTTCCTGCAGACACCGCGCCTGCACGAGGAAGCCGCGCTCGCACTCGGTGCAACCCGCTGGGAGATGGTCCGGATGGCGGTTCTGCCGTTCGCCCGCAGCGGCATGGTCTCGGGCGCGATGCTCGGCCTCGGTCGCGCACTCGGCGAGACCATGGCCGTCACGCTCGTCCTCTCCCCGCTCGGAATCGTCACCTTCAACCTCATCAACCCCGAGAACCCCACGACGATCCCCGCGATCATCGCACTGCGCTTCCCGGAGGCCCACGACGAGGGCGTCAACACCCTCATCGCCGCCGGTCTGATCCTGTTCATCGTGACCTTCGCGGTCAACTTCGTCGCGCGCTGGATCGTCTCCCGCCGCTCCGAATTCTCGGGAGCCAACTGACATGACCGCCACTGCCATCGCTCCCGACATCGCGCAGTCGTCCTCGACGACCGCCGGCCACCTGCCCAAGTGGGCGCCCTGGGCCCTGCTCCTCGGCTGCTTCGCTGTGGGAGGCGCCGTCTTCGCCATCGCCAACATCGGCGGTGACCCGGCGGACTTCAACATCGCGCTCGCTCTCATCGTCGGCATGCTGCTGTACATGGTGATGATCTTCGTGATCTCCTCCGTTGCGGAGAGCCGCCGCCACGCGACGGACCGCCTCATGACGGCCCTGGTGTCGACCGCGTTCGTGATCGCCCTGCTCCCGCTGGTCTCGCTGCTGTACACGGTGCTGATCAACGGCCTCACCCGCTTCGACTCGGAGTTCTTCAGCTTCTCGATGCGCAACGTCGTCGGCGAGGGCGGTGGAGCGGTCCACGCCATCTGGGGAACGGTGCTCATCACCCTCGGCGCGACCATCATCTCGGTCCCGATCGGCCTGATGACCTCGATCTATCTCGTCGAGTACGGGGAAGGACGTCGGCTCGCGCGCGGCATCACCTTCCTGGTCGACGTGATGACCGGCATCCCCTCGATCGTCGCGGGCCTGTTCATCTACTCGGTGTTCGCCCTCCTCATGGGTCCGGGCACACGAATGGGCATCATGGGTTCGTTGGCGCTGTCCGTCCTGATGATCCCCGTGGTGGTGCGAGGGTCGGAAGAGTTGCTGCGCATCGTTCCCAACGAGCTCCGCGAAGCGGCCTATGCGCTGGGCGTGCCGAAGTGGCTGACCATCATCAAGGTCGTCCTGCCGACCGCCATCGCCGGTATCACCACGAGCATCATGCTGGCCATCTCCCGCGTGATCGGCGAGACCGCTCCGCTGCTCCTCACCGTCGGAATCGTGCCGAGCCTGAACCTCAACATGTTCAGCGGGCAGATGGCGACGCTGCCCGTGTTCTCCTACATGCAAGCCAAATATCCCGGCATCCCGGCAGACGCGTTCATCGAGCGCGCCTGGGCCGCTGCGCTCACCCTCATCGTGATCGTCATGGTCCTCAACCTCCTGGCGCGACTCATCGCCAAGATTTTCGCCCCGAAGACCAACGGCCGCTGAGCCGACGTCTTTTCCCGACCAAGAAGAAGGATCTCCAGGTGTCCAAGAGCATCGAAGTCAACGACCTCAATGTCTACTACAGCGACTTCCTCGCCGTCGAAGGCGTGAGCATCGACATCAAGCCCAACACGGTGACGGCGTTCATCGGCCCGTCGGGCTGCGGCAAGTCGACGTTCCTCCGCACACTGAACCGCATGCACGAGGTGATCCCCGGTGCTCGCGTCGAAGGCGAGGTGCTGATCGACGGACGCAACCTGTACGACGCGAACGTCGACCCCGTACTCGTTCGTCGACGGGTCGGCATGGTGTTCCAGCGTCCGAACCCGTTCCCGACGATGTCGATCAAGGAGAACGTGCTCGCCGGCGTGAAGCTCAACAACACGCGCATGTCCAAGAGCGATCAGGATGCGCTGGTCGAGCAGTCGCTTCGTGGAGCCAACCTCTGGAACGAGGTCAAGGACCGCCTGGACAAGCCCGGCTCCGGCCTCTCGGGCGGGCAGCAGCAGCGTCTGTGCATCGCGCGGGCGATCGCGGTCTCTCCCGACGTGATCCTGATGGACGAGCCCTGCTCCGCTCTCGACCCGATCTCGACCTTCGCGATCGAAGAGCTGATCGCGGAGATCAAGCAGCAGTACACGGTCGTCATCGTCACGCACAACATGCAGCAGGCGTCGCGCGTCTCCGACCGCACCGCCTTCTTCAACATCGCGGGCACCGGCAAGCCGGGCAAGCTCATCGAGTACGACGACACCACGACGATCTTCACCACCCCGTCGATTCAGGCGACTGAAGACTACGTGTCCGGCCGCTTCGGATAGTCCCGGGCCCTCGACTTCTCGGGACTCCGCTTCAGCTGCGGCGAACGGAAGGGCGGACTCAGTCGCGGGGAGACAACAGGTACTGGTTGAGCTCCGCCGTCAACGCAGTGTCGATCGAGAGAGCCGTGCCGTCGACGGCGGTGATCGGGGCAGCCAGGCGGACGCTCGAGACCAGCCACGCGGCATCCGCTCGTGGCAGGTCGGATGCCGGAACGCGGTCGTATTCGACGTCGAAGCCCCGCGCGGACAGGTGTTCGTAGACGCTCAGCTGCGTCGTGCCGTGCAGGATGCCACCGTTCGGGGCCGGCGTCACGAAGCGATCCCCGAAGCGGAGGATGAGGGATGCGGTGGGCGCCTCCAGCACGAACCCGTCGCTGGACAGGAAGATCGCGTCATCCGCGTCGCGGCGCCTGGCCTCTCGCAGCGCCGCCATGTTCACGGCATACGACAGCGTCTTCGCACCGAGCAGCAGCCACGGTGCACGCTCGGCCGCCCCGAGATCGTAGCCACGGTCCAGGGTCACGACCCGGACGCCCTCGGTCCGTACGCGCGCGAAGTCGGGAGCCGGGGCTGCGGTCACCCAGGCTGTCGGAGTGGGCCCGTGCTCGACGCCTCGACTGAGAATGAGTTTGATGACGGCCTCACCGCCGCCGCATCGGGCTGCAGCCTGGTCGATCGCCTGCCGCCACTGCGGAAGATGAGGCTCCGGAAGATCGCACAGCCGCGCGGAATGCGCGAGTCGCTCGAGGTGCGGCACGACCTCCTGCGCGTGCCCGTCGACGACGCCGATCGACTCGAAGACGCCGTCGCCTCGCTGGGTGCTCAGCTCCCCCACGCTGAGGGCGGGAGCCGCCGCGTCCACCTGGGTGAACGTCTCGCGGTAGTCCGTGCGGTCGTCACCGGCGACGACGGGGGCGATCATCAGAGCGAAGCGCTGTGTCATCCTTTGAGCCTACGGGCCGGGAATACCTTGCGGAGTCTCGCGTTACAATTGAACGGCCGGGCCGCATAACCCCGGGCTCCAATATTCGCCGCTTTGAGCGGCCTTCCGCCGAGAGGCGTTCTTGCGGCCCGGTCTTTCTCTGTCTACGACCATCCGCGGCTGATCCGGCCGTGTTGTCGGCTCACGCCCGACGTTCAGGCGAGGGCGCCCGTGCGCCACAGCATCGCGGCAGCGGAAAGGTCGTGTCCATAGCTGCTGAGCCGCAGTGCCCTCGTGGTGAGTTCGCTCGCCCGCGCCGGCTCGGTCGACTCATAGTCATCGGCTGTGTGCGTGGCACCGGACGCCTGCACTCGGCAGAAGGCTGCCGCCCGGTCGAGCGCCACGGCGAAGTCGCCGCGGAACGCGCCGCGAAGGATCGTGTCGATGAGGGCGACGAGCTCATCGGGGTCCGCGGGAACAGGGGCGCCGGCGATGACGGCATCCGCCGAGGCCAGTTCGACGCGACCGCGCTCGTAGAGAAACGCCGCTGTCCGCGGGTCCCCATGGATCGCGAGCTGCAGGACATACAGCCGCCACAACGCCCCCGGCAGCGTGCGTCCCGGTGCCTTGGACCACAGTTCGGCGATCTCATCGATGCCGTGTTCGGCGGTGAACGCGACGAGACGCTCGGCGCTTGCTCCGCTCTCGTCGGCACGAACGCGCGTCAGCAGAGCGGATGCTGTGGCGTGCGCCACTCGCGACTCCTCTGCGGGGTCGTGCGTGCCCACGATGTTGTCGAAGGCGCTGGTGGGGCGTCGCACGGGTCGGTGATGCTGCTCGGGCATCGAACCAGGGTACCTGCGATTGCCGTGCTCAGGCCGTAGGGATGACGAGCACCGGATCGGACGTCGGCTGGCCGTTGGGCGAACCGCCCGCCTGTTCGACGGTCACCGCGATCGCGTCGCCCTCGTGCATGTCACCGTCGAGCACCGCCGTCGCGTCTCCGTCGTCGACGTCGAAGACGCCGGCGGCTATGGGGGCGTCGCCGCGGAGGAACCAGAGTTCGTACGTCTTGCCGTCTTCGGGAGCCTCGATGTCGTCGGCCACCAGGACAGCCGTTCCCAGAGACGCCGACCAGTGCGCCGTGGCGGATCCGCCGCCGTCCAGCTCGACCGTCGCCTGTGCAGCGTCCCCGGCAGCCTGGATCTCTTCCAACGCCACGACGGACGCAGGACGGTTGAGCTGATCGTTGAGCGCCACCGCCCCGATTCCCACACCCACCAGGAGAGCAAGGCAGGCGGCGAGCGCGAACACCACGCGTGTCCAGCGGCGCGGAGCCGAGCGAGGCTCGTCGCGGGCGCGCGAGGCGTCGGTCGCGTGCGCCACCCCGGGTGCGTCGACGGTCGGACCGGGACGATCGTCGGGCTCGACGCCCTGCGGTGTCGTGGCGATCTGCGCGAGCAGCGAAGCGCGGATGTTGTCTGGCGGTGTCACCGAAGCGACCGCGTCCGTCAGCAGGGCAGCAGTCTCCGCCTCGGTCTCGGCGATCGAACGCCATTCCGGGTTGGTGAAGAGGGCTGCGCGGAAACGCTGCTCGTCGTCGGGAGACAGTGCGCCCAGGGCGGCGCCTGCCGCGAGTTCTGCGAATTCTTCCTCGTTCATGCCGTCACCCCCATCGCCGCACGCAGACGGGTGAGCCCGTCTCGCATCCGTGTCTTGATCGTCCCCAGCGGTGCTCCTACGAGCACCGATATCTCGTTCTGACTGTAACCACCGTAGTAAGCAAGAACGAGAGCTTCACGCTGCACTTCGGGCAGCCCCGTGAGCGCTTCGACCACCTTCTCACCGTCGATCCCGAGTTCCACCCGTTCAGCGACGCTGTCATGCGCCACACCGATGTCTCTCAGTCCGGCCCGCACATCTCGGTCCGCACTGGACTGGGATGCACGCACCCTGTCCACGGCCCGGCGATGTGCGATGGTCATCACCCATGCTCGTCCTTGACCCTTGTTCGGAGCGAAGCGCGAAGCGGATTGCCAGATCTCGAGGAAGACCTCCTGGAGCACCTCTTCGCTCTGCGAGCGGTTCACCAGCACGCGGAGGATGAGACCGAACACGCGCGCGGAGAGGGCGTCGTAGAGCTCTGCGAAAGCACGCTGGTCACCGTCGGCGATGCGTTGGAGGAGTGCGCCGACGACATCACTCGCCGTCCCGTCCTCCGGGACGTCCATTCCATCGATGACCATCAGCACAAGCATGCCGCATGCGCGCGCTATTACCGCGCACGTGACGCCCTAACGTGACGGAATCGAGGCCGAGTGCGATGGTCCGAGATCGGGCAGAAAAGGCGCCGGAGAAAAAACTTTGGGATCTGTCCCATCCGATGGCGAGGGGGCTCCGAACAGAACTCGACGCCACGGAGAGGCCGCGGCTCAGTTTTTGAAGGAGCTCGACATGTTCACCACCAAGAAGAAGGTCACCGCAGCAGTCACCCTCACGCTGGCGAGCGCATTCCTGCTCTCGGCCTGTTCGATGGGCGGCACCCCCGAAGAGGAGTCGCCGGAGTCGTCGGCGCCCGAGACGTCGGAGGAGACCGAAGCGCCCGAGACGATGGACCCGGCCGCCAACCTCGTCGGCCCCGGCTGCGCGGCTTACGCCGAGGCAGTGCCGGACGGCGCAGGCTCGGTCGAGGGCATGTCTCAGGACCCGGTCGCCGTCGCAGCCTCCAACAATCCGCTGCTGAAGACGCTCGTCGCAGCAGTGAGCGGACAGCTCAACCCGGACGTCGACCTGGTCGACACGCTCAACGGCGACGAGTTCACGGTGTTCGCACCGGTGGACGAGGCCTTCGCGAAGATCGACCCGGCCACGATCGAGGCACTCAAGACCGACAGCGCAACGCTGAGCTCGATCCTGACGTACCACGTCGTCCCCGGCCAGATCGCTCCCGAGGACATCGCTGGCATGCACACCACGGTGCAGGGTGCCGACCTCGAGGTCACCGGCAGCGGTGACGACTGGATGGTCAACGACGCATCCGCCGTCATCTGCGGTGGCGTCCAGACCGCCAACGCCACCGTGTACCTGATCGACACGGTGCTGATGCCCCCGGCTGAGTAAGCGGGAAAGCCGGGTGGGGATACCCGGCGAGCGTCCTTCTCCCGTCTCGGGGGAGGAACGCGAGGAGGACGCGAAGGGCCGTCGACGGTGTTGCACCGCCGACGGCCCTTCGTCATGCCCCATACAATGGTGGGGAGGGCCTCTAGCTCAGTTGGCAGAGCATCGGACTTTTAATCCGCGGGTCGTGGGTTCGAGCCCCACGGGGCCCACCGCACGATCATCAACTCCCGGTCGTTCGCCCCTGGGGCCGACGACGCCGAGGGCTACGCTGAACTCACCCGCGGCACCACCGACGGGCTACGGCGGGAGGGCAACGACAGATGAGAGTCACCTCCGAACGAACGATTGAAGCAGGCGAAATCCGACGCGAGATCGTTTTGCTGTCAGGCTTCATCGTCGGCTACGCCGTTGCCGTTCTGCTGGGACGGGCCACGGTGCTCCCGCAGTCCAACCTCAGTATGGTGTGGCCCGCCGCCGGGGTATCAGTGCTGTGGATCACCGCGCGAGCGGGCCGTCCCTGGGCAGCGCTGGACATCATCCTGATCGGCCTTCTCACCTCACTCGGCGTGGCGGTCACCGGCGGCGAGATGAGCGGCGCCGTCGCCGCAGGTCTGGCCGCAATCGTGCAGACCGCTGTCATCGCCGTCCTCATCTCCCGCCACTGCCCGCGAATCTGGCGCAGCCGAGCAGGGAGCCCGATCACGCGGCGGGATCTCTGGTGGTTCCTGCTGGCATCGATTCTCGGCCCCGCCGTGTCCGCGGTCCTCATCGGTCTCAACGCGGCTGTGTTCGCCGGCGGGTGGGACTGGCAGGTGATCCTTCTCTGGTGTGCGCGGAACACCGGGAGCATCGTCGTCATCGTTCCCCTCGGCCTCATCGTCGGAGGACTCATCCGCCGGGCGCGAGTGCGAACAGTCGATTCAGCCGCAACCGGACGGCTCCACGCGCTGCGATCGCACCCCGCCGAGTGGGCCTTCCTGCTCGTACTTTCGCCCATCGTGCACGTCGTCTGGTTCATCAGCACCGAGGACACGGCGATCGTCTTCCCCCTGCTGGCTCTGGCCTGCTGGGCTGGAGCGAGACTGCCCTCACCCCTCGTGCCCGTGCAAGGCGCACTCGTCGCCATCGGTTGCACGGCCATCGCTGCCGCGGGCGCAGGACCATGGTTGAGTCTCGGGGCGCCGATCACTCAGATCGCCGTCGCACAGCTGTACGTCACACTTTTCTGTGCCATCGGGTTGGCGCTCGCACTCGACCGTGACGATCGGGACGAGCTCTCCGCCGCACTGTCCGACGCGAAGAACGACGCCCAGGCTCAGGCCGATCTCTACGAGACCATCTTCGAGACGATGTCCGAGGGCGTTCGCGTGGTCGATCGCGAAGGACACCTCGTTGTCCGAAACAGCGCCGCCGCCCGCCTTCTCCGCGTTGATACCGGAGCTGGCGCGCCGCGACAGAGCATGGAGGGGGTGGAGCCGGACCTCGCCTCGATCCGAAACCTGGACGGGTCTGCGCTGGCACCGACCGACATGCCGTTTCGCAGGTCTCTCGCCGGGAACGACGTCCGTGACCTCGAACTGCTGATACGCCCCGACGGCGCGGAGCCCAGCAGTGACCGGATCATCTCGTTCACCACTGCGCGGTTGCCGGTGACAGCCGGCGCCGGGGTCGTCACGGTACTCCGCGACGTGACACTCGAGCGCGAGGAGCTTCGGCGCGCCGCTCAGATCCAATCCAGTCTCCTGCCCCTCGATCTACCTCACCTCCCGGGATACGAGCTGGCGGCGCGATTCGTGCCTGCGGGCTCCGTCGGGGGCGACTTCTACGACTGGTACGAACTGGACGACGGGCTGGTGCTGACTCTTGCGGACGTGATGGGCAAGGGACCGGGTGCGGCGATCCTGGCAGCCACGACGCGCTCCCTGCTCCGGGCGCATGGCGGGGACCAGGATGTCGTGCGAGCCGTGTCGGCGACCGAGAAGAGCATGGTGAGGGACCTTTCCAACATCAATGCCTTCGTCACGGTCTTTCACGCGCATCTGCATGCCCCCACGGGAGCGCTCCGCTATGTGGACGCCGGGCACGGACTCGCGGCGATCATTCCCGCCGGCGGCACCGGGCGACGACTCGAGAGTGTGGACCTGCCGCTGGGCGTGGGCGACGAAGAAGAGCGCGGCGTCAGGAAGGAGTATCTCGCTCCTGGCGATCTGCTTCTCGTGATGAGTGATGGTGTTCTCGATGCCGTGGACGGCACGCCCGAGGGCCTCGACAAGGTCTGGCAGGAGGCTTCACGCGCAGGATCTGCCGCGGACGCCGTTGGCGCCGTCGCCGCGCTCACCGCATCTGCGGCAATCGAAGACGACCTGACGATCCTCGCGCTCCGCCGTCAGCCCGCGTGACCCCGCGCGACCCGCAACATCCGACTCGCGGGCGTATCACCCCTCTCTCGCATCGGCCACCCCCTTTTGCACTGAGCCTGCTCGAAGGAGAGTCGATGTGTCCCCGCGACCCGAGGGACGACTCCCCCACGAAAGGATGAACGATGACTCTCACCGGCAACCGAGTGGCATTCCTGGCGACGGACGGATTCGAGGACAGCGAGCTGACCAGCCCGTGGGACGCGGTGACCGCGGAAGGCGCGAGCGCGACCCTGATCGCCCCTGACAGCGGCCGGATCACCGGCAAGAACGGTCACGAGCAGTCCGTCGACCTCGCCGCGGCCGATGCGAAGGCCGACCAGTTCGACGCGCTCGTGCTTCCGGGAGGCGTCGTGAACGCCGACCATCTGCGTCTCGACCAGGCTGCTATCGCGCTGACGCGGACCTTCTTCGAACAGCACAAGCCCGTGGGCGTGATCTGCCATGGCGCCTGGATCCTCATCGAAGCCGGCGTGGTCGACGGACGGACCCTCACGAGCTACCCGAGCCTCACGACCGACCTCCGCAACGCCGGAGCGACATGGGTCGACGAAGAGGTCGTCGTCGATGCAGGACTGGTCTCGAGCCGCACGCCCGACGACCTGCCCGCGTTCAACGCCAAGCTGGTCGAGGAGATCGGCGAGGGCAAGCACTCGGGTCAGACCGCCTGACCCTCCCGATCGGCGCGTGCCTCAGGCACCCCGCGCACGATGCCGTCGTACAGCCGCACGGTTCGCACAGCGTACGGAGCAGAAGCGCTGGCGGCCGTTGCGGGTCACATCCGCGACGACATTCGTGCACGGGGCCGCCTCACATCGCGCCAGTCGGTGCATGCCCCGCGTCACGAGGTGCAGCGACGTGCCGAGGCTGATGATCGCGCGCAGGACGAACGGCAGCGAGCGCACGTCATCGCGGTAGTGGAGATGCCACCCCTCGCCGTCGTGATTCGTCAAGCGGGGGTACGCGGCCACGGCGGCGAGCTGGGCGTTGAGCATCTCCGCACGCCGATCGGGGTCGTCCGCATCGACGATCGTCAACCAGTCGTCGATCACTGCCCGGACTTCGGCGTGGTCGCCGGGTGCCGGCGGGAAGGTCTGCGTCATGCCGAGTTCGAGTGTGCGCTCCTCGATGCCGGCGCGGTCGTCCGGCCAGTCATTGGCGAGGGATGCCGCGAGCAGTACCGCATACTCGCCGTAAGGGTTGAGATGCATAAGACCATTACATCACGCTGGATGCATGACCTCGACGAACACGCTTCCGGTTCCCCGCCTCGCTCCCCCGCGGACGACCCACGAGCATGCCTGGCTCGTGGAGTCGCGGCATCCGACCAGCGAAGGGACCGTGCTGTACGTGCGATGCGACGATTGCGGCACACGCCGGGTCGATCTGCAGTCGCACGCGCAGACCCCTCCCGCCGCACTGAGCCCTGAGTTCCCCCGGAGGAGCAGCTGAGCCGCTCAGGCTGCGACGACCTCGCCGTTGCGGGGCAGCACGCGGTTCCCGGACGGATCGACGAAAACGAGCGGGACGCCGTGCGCGTTCCGCTCGAGCGAATCGGACACCTGGACGTGCACGTGCGGCTCGGTGCTGTTGCCCGAATTTCCGCACTCGCCGATGGCCGTCCCGGCGGTCACCCGCTCACCCGGCCTGACTCGGATGCTACCCGCGCGCAGATGAGCGAGCAGCACGAGACCCTCGTCGATGCGGATGGCGATGTGGTTGCCGGCGATCGCCGCAGCGCCCTCACGGACTCGCGAAGACTGGGTCAGCGCATACCCGAGCAGTCCCAGCGGGGAGCGTCGAGCGGCGTGGTCACGCTCACCGTCGTGGACCACCTCGACCACCCCGCCGACCGGAGCGAGGACCGGGCGACCGAACCCGACGAAGGACTCGGGCGGTTCCGTCGCGAACACACTGGCGAGGGTGCGGGGTGCGCTGCGACCATCGGCGCCCACCGGGACGAAGTCGATCGCGTACGACGTGCCGAAGAGCTCGGTGCCATGACTGGGCACGCGTGAGGCCGGACTGTTCTGCACCAGCCAACGCCCGGTGAAGGGCAGCGCGAGCTCGACGGCATCCGCGGTCATCTCGTCAACTCGATCAGAGCGCGGACCGTGCGAAGGTTTCGCGTGGTTCCCGCGACGCCGAGTGCACGATCGAGCACGGTCTTGGTGAGCTTGGTCACCTGCACCCCGCCGTCGCCGTAGTCGATCCACAGGTCGTCGCCGATGAACGCCAGGCGTTCGCCGGTTCGCAGCCGCGGTTGGAGGGCCTCGATCGCCCCTCGCGGCGCAGAACCTTCGAGGAACATCGCATGCACGAACTTCTCGACGCCGTCGGTGAACGGCTGCCGGCCGGCGGATGCTGTCAGCTGCGCGTGATCCCGGTGGATGACCGGAGTGTCCACGTCGAACGCGGCGGCGATCGCCGTGCGGACGGACCGGCAGGCCACGGCAGGCTCTGTGGGTGTCTCGCAGATGATGTTTCCGCTCGCGATGTACGTCGTCACATCGGTCAGGTCGGTCTCCGCCGCCAGCACTTCCCGAAGCCGCCCCATCGGCACGCTGTTCCGCCCGCTGACGTTGACGGCGCGCAGCAGCAGGACGCTCCGTGTCACACGTCTGCGCTTTCGAGCAGTTCCGCGCCGGCATGCGCGAGTTCTGCCAGGGCGGCGGCACTCGGCTCCGGGGCCACTCCGGCGACGAGATCGGTGAGGATGCGCACCTGCACTCCGTGCGCGATGGCATCGAGAGCCGATGCTCGCACGCAATGATCCGTCGCGATCCCCACGACGTCCGCGCGGAGCACACCGGCCTCGGTCAGCACGGCGCCGACCGTCGCATCGGCATCCGTCGTGCCTTCGAACATCGAGTAAGCCGGCTTCCCCTGACCCTTGCGCACATGATGAGTCACGGCATCGGTGGTGAGGAGCGGATCGTACTCGGCACCCTCGGTCCCCGCGACGCAGTGCACCGGCCAGGTGTCGGTGAAGTCCGGGACTGCTGCGAAATGGCCGCCGTTGTCGCCCTCGGGGTCGTGCCAGTCGCGCGAGGCGATGATGACGTCGTATTCCGCCGCCCGCTCGGACAGGAAGGCCGTGATCGCCGCAGCGACGGCGTCGCCTCCCTCGACGGCGAGTGCACCGCCCTCGGTGAAATCGTTCTGGACGTCGACGATGAGGAGTGCCCTGCTCATGCTTCGAGGGTACGCCGTGACGGACGGGAAAGGCCCCGTGATGTTCTTCGCATCACGGGGCCTTCGGAGCCGCCTGTCAGAATCGAACTGACGACCTTCTCATTACGAGTGAGATGCTCTGCCGACTGAGCTAAGGCGGCGTGCGACGCGTGAGCGGCGCGATCACCGATATTACCTTGTCTCGAGGCTCGTCGCGAATCGAGGCGACGACTGCGGCGACGACCGCCGGCCGACCGTTCCCGGTGCGGCGCGATGTCACTCGCAGCGCAGGCCGTCTTCGGGGACGACATCCTCGAGCAGGAAGGCTTCGACGGCCTCATCGACACAGGCGTTGCCCTTGTTGTAACCGGTGTGCCCCTCTCCGACGCGGGTGATGAGCACGCCCTCCTCCAGCTGGCCCGCAAGCGATTCCGACCACTCGTAGGGGGTGGCGGGGTCGTTGGTCGTTCCCACGACGACGATGGGTCCTGCGCCTTCCGCAGCGATCTCGCCGCGGGTGCCGGTCGGCGGGTACGGCCAGACCTCACAGGGGTCGGGGCCGCTCCAGTAAGGGGCGATCGTCGGGGCACCCTCGGCGATCTTCGCCTCGGTCGCGGCTTCGGCGTCCGGATCTTCTTCCACCGGGTAGTCCATGCAGTTGTATGCCCGGAACGCCTCGGAGGAGTTGTCGATGTAGGTGTCGCCTTCGCGACCGTTGTAGAAGTCGGCAAGCACGAAGGCCGTCGTCGGGTCACCCTGCAGTGCCTCGTCAAGCGCCTGGGTGAGGTAGCTCCAGCTGTCTTCCGAATACAGGGCGGCGATGATGCCGGTCATCAGCGAGTCGGCGCCCAGCATGCGCCCATCACCGTTCGCGAGCGGCGTGCGGTCGACGCTCGCGAGCAGCGCACCCAGATCGGCCATCGCGTCGTCGACGGTGCCGTTGAAGGGGCAGCTGCCCGAGTCGAGGCAGTACTGCATGTAGGCGCGCAGCGCCGATTCGAAACCGAGAGCCTGAGTCGCGCCCACCTCGAGTCCCGGGACGGCCGGGTCGATCGCGCCGTCGAGCACGAGCCGACCCGCCTTCTCGGGGTAGAGCTTCGCGTACGTGGCTCCGAGGAACGTGCCGTACGAGTAGCCGAGGTAGTTGAGTTCCTTATCGCCGAGAACCGCTCGGATCAAGTCCATGTCACGGGCGGAGTTGATCGTGGTGATGTGCGGCAGGATGCCGCCGCTGTTCGCGTCGCAGGCCTCGGAGAACGCCTTGTGCGACTCGAGAACCTCCGCCTCCCACGCGGCTGTCCCTCTCTTCGCGGTCGGAATGCCGTACAGGTAGTCGTCCATCTGCGCGGCGTCGTAACAGGTCACCGCTGTCGATGCGCCGACACCGCGAGGATCGAAACCGATCACGTCGTAGTTCTCGATGAGGTCTGCACCGATCGCGAAGTCGAGACTGTTCTGGATGAGGTCCACGCCACTGGAGCCAGGGCCACCGGGGTTGGTGAGCAGCGATCCGATCGGCGTTCCCTCGGCCTGGTGTCGGACGACGGACAGGGCGATGTCGCCCGCGCTCGGGTCTTCCCAGTCGAGCGGGGCCGTCACCTCGGTGCAGTCAAAACCGGTGCCGCACTCGGCCCACTCCAGTGTCTGGGAGTAGTACGGGAGCAGATCGGCGTCGACACCCTCGGTGTCGGGCTCGTTCGTCACCGAGGGACGCGGAGCCGCCTGTTCGGGTATCGCCGCGTAGAGGCAGCCTGACAGTGCGACGGAAGCCGCGGCGATCCCCGCGATGACAGCGGCAGCACGACGGAGGCGGGAAGTCGATCGATCGTTCACGGTTTCCTCCCGCTCGTGATCGTCACGAGCAAGCTCTCCAGGGCGAGCAGCGGGGCGACATTGCGCTCCAACGACTGCCGCGTCTCAGCAAGGTGGTCAAGTACGACAAGCGTACGGGTCTCGGACCAGGCGGACGCGAGCGCGCTCAACTCTGTGCGCAACTCGCTGTTGATCAGGTCGTCGCCTCGTCCGAACTGCAGCATCACAACATCGCGGAACAGCGACTGAAGATCGGTCAGCACCCGGTCGATGCCATCGCGCAGGCTGCGCGTGCCGCGTTTCTTCTGATCGTCTTCCAGCGCGGAGAGCTGCGTGCGCAGGGCGGGCGGCACCGGCTGCCCCTCTGCGATCCCGATGGTGCGGAGCATGGAGGCACGCTCTGTGGCGTCGCGTTCGGCGGTGAGCGCCTTCGCGTCTTCGGTGGCGGCCTGGATGATCCGCCCCGCGACCTCGACGGCATCGCCGACGCCGCGCACCCCCAACACCGAGCGCAGGGTCTCATCGCGTCGGCGGCGTGCCGAATCATCGGTGGCCAGGCGCTGGGCCATGCCGATGTGGCGCTGGGCGTGGCGAGCGGCCTGCTCTGCGACGACCTCATCGACGCCGGTGCGCAGACTGATCAACCGGGCCACATCGGCCACATCGGGTTCGCGGAGGCGCAGCGACCGCACCCGGGAGCGGATCGTGGGCAGAAGGTCGGCTTCGCTGGGCGCGCACAGGATCCAGACCGTCAGCTCCGGCGGCTCTTCGAGCGCCTTGAGCAGCACGTTCGACGTGCGCTCGACCATGCGATCGGCATCTTCGACGACGATGACGCGATATCGACCGGCAGAGGGCGCGAAGTACGATCGCTCCACCAGCGCACGGGCTTCAGCGATCGTGATGATGACCTTGTCGGTGCGCAGCGCGGTGACGTCGGGATGTGTGCCCGCCAGCACCTGGCGCATCGTGGACTCGTCGTCGGACTGCTCGGCGATCAGCGCGGCGGCGAAGGCATACGCGAGCGTCGAACGGCCCGACCCCGGCGGGCCGGTGATCAACCAGGCGTGGGAGAGCGCTGACGGGTCAGAGGCGGCAGCACGAAGAGTCTCGACAGCTGCATCCTGCCCCCACACATCGGCCCACGGGAACGGGGCGGCGACGATCTGGGGCATGCCCTCAGCCTACGCGGGAGCGCCGACGTACGCCGTCCGGGTCAGCGGGCGGCGATCAGCTCGGCAACGCGGGCGCGGATCTCGTCAGCGATCTCGCCGACGGATGCCGAGGCGTCGACCACCAGGAAGCGCTCCGGTTCTGCCGCGGCGAGCGCCAGGTAGCCGTCACGAACGCGGCCGTGGAATTCGGCACGCTCCGCCTCCAGACGGTCGAAGGGCTTGTCGGCCGAGTCGAGCCTCACGCGAGCCGCATCCGGGTCGAGGTCGAGCAGGATCGTGAGGTCTGGAAGAGCCCCCTCCACCGCCCACAGCGACAGATCGCGGATCTCGCTCGCATCGAGGATGCGACCGGCTCCCTGATAGGCGATCGAGGAGTCGAGGTAGCGGTCCTGAAGCACGAGGTCGCCGCGGTCGAGGGCCGGCCGGACGACGGTGGCGACGTGGTGCGCGCGGTCGGCTGCGTACAGCAGCGCCTCGGCGCGGGGCGCGATGTCGCCGCGATGGTGCAGCACGATGTCACGGATCAACTGTCCGACCTCCGACCCGCCGGGCTCGCGGGTGCGGACCACCGTGTGGCCGGCATCCGTGAGCCAGGTGGCGAGCAGGTCGGACTGCGTGGTCTTCCCCGAGCCGTCGCCGCCTTCGAGCGTGATCCACACCCCCGCACGTGAGGTCACGAGTTCGCCTTGGTCGCCGCCTTCGCAGCCGCATTCGCCGCCCGCGTCGCCGCCGCCTTCTTCGCTGCGGCCGACCGCGCTGCCGACGTCGCGGTGTCGGACTTCGCCGCCTTCGTCGCCGTCGTCTTCGTCACCGACGCCTTGGCCGGCGCCTTTTTGGTCGCCGTCTTCTTCGCGGCCGTCTTCTTCGCGGCCGTCTTGGCAGGGGCCTTCTTTGCAGGGGCCTTCTTTGCAGCGCTCGATCGCGCTCCGCGCTTCGGGGCGGGCCCCTTGGCGCGCTTGTCGGCGAGCATCTCCACGGCGACTTCGAACGTGATGTCTTCCACCGTCTGACCGCGCGGGATCGTCACGTTCGTCTCACCGTCGGTCACGTAGGCGCCGAAGCGTCCGTCGCGAATACGGATCGGCTTGCCGCTGACCGGGTCGGCGTCGAACTCCGCGAGCGCACTGGATGCACGGCGGGCACCGTACTTCGGCTGCGCGTAGATCTCGAGAGCCTGCTCGAGGGTGACGTCGAAGATCTGCGATTCGCTCTCCAGCGATCGGGAGTCGGTCCCCTTCTTCAGATAGGGTCCGAACCTTCCGTTCTGCGCGGTGATCTCCTCGCCGGATTCCGGGTCGGCGCCGACGACGCGCGGCAGGCTCAGCAGCTGCAACGCGGTGTCGAGCTCGATCGTGTCGACAGACATGGATCGGAACAGGGAGGCGGTGCGGGGCTTGGGCGCCGCGGCTTTCTTCGTTCCGCGCTTCGGCTTGGGCGCTTCGACCACTTCTCCGGTCGTCTCGTCGACCGCGGCGTCGTCCGACACCGGGTCGTTCTCCTGGACGTAGGGGCCGAACCTGCCGTCCTTGACGACGACGATCTTGCCGTTCTCCGGGTTCTCGCCGAGCACCCGGTCGCCGGCCACGGGGGCATCGATGAGCTCCTGCGCTTTCGCCGGGGTGAGCTCGTCGGGTGCGAGGTCTTCGGGGACGTTGACGATACGCGGCTTGGCGTCGGGGTTCTCCGGATCGGCGACCTCGAGGTAGGGACCGTACTTGCCGAAGCGGAGCGTGGCCGTGTCGGTGATGGGGGTCGAGTTCAGAGCCCGAGCATCGATCTCCCCGAGGTTGTCGACCACCTGACGCAGTCCCTCGCGGGAGTCCGAACCGAAGTAGAACGATTTGAGCCACTCGACGCGGTTCTGCTCGCCACGGGCGATGGTGTCGAGGTCGTCTTCGAGTGCGGCCGTGAAGTCATAGTCGACGAGGGCACCGAAGTGCTCTTCGAGGAGCCGCACGACACTGAAGGCGAGCCAGGTGGGAACGAGAGCCTGACCACGCTTGACGGCGTAGCCGCGGTCGAGGATCGTCTCCGGGATCGATGCGAAGGTGGACGGTCGCCCGATCCCCTTCTCCTCCAGCACCTTGACGAGCGATGCTTCGGTGTAGCGGGGCTTGGGGGTCGTGCGGTGCCCCTTGGCCTCGGCATCCGACACGGCGAGCTGGTCGCCCACCGTCACGGCCGGAAGCGACTGGTTCTCCGCGGCATCCGCGTCGCCGCGCTTCTCGTCACGGCCTTCTTCATACGCTTCGAGGAAACCCTTGAAGGTGTAGACGGTGCCGGATGCCGTGAACTCGGCGAGCTGAGCAGCGCCCGTTCCCTGGAGTTCCGCGGAGGTGTCGACGGCGATGGTGACCGTCGTGGTCTCGTACTTCGCGTCGGCCATCTGGCTGGCGACGGTGCGCTTCCAGATGAGGTCGTAGAGACGCTGCTCGTCGCGGTCGAGCTCTTTCGACAGCGACGCCGGCGTGCGGAAGTTCTCGCCGGAGGGGCGGATCGCCTCGTGGGCCTCCTGAGCGTTCTTGCTCTTGGACTTGTACACGCGCGGCTTCAGTGGCACTGCGGCGTCGCCGTAGAGGGCGACAGCCTGACTCCGGGCTGCCTGCACCGCTTGGGTGCTCAGCGCCGTGGAGTCCGTTCGCATATAGGTGATGTACCCCTTCTCATAGAGGCGCTGCGCGACCCCCATCGCCTGCTTCGCCCCCATCGAGAGCTTGCGCCCCGCTTCCTGCTGCATCGTGGAGGTGGTGAAGGGCGCGTACGGGCTGCGGGTGCCGGGCTTGGCCTCGACCTTGGTGACCGTCCCCGCTCCGACGGCATCGATGGCCTGAGCCAGGGCTGCGGCCTCGGCCTCGGCGAGAATGACGACGGCCTTCTTGAGCTTTCCGGCGTCGTCGAAGTCGGTGCCGCGGGCGAGCTGACCGCCGTCGACGCGGACCAGACGGATCTTGAAGGACGTCTGCGCCGCGGCCGCCGCTGCATCGACATCCCAGTACTCGGCCGAGACGAAGGCCATGCGCTCACGCTCGCGGTCGACGATCAGGCGGGTGGCGGCGGACTGCACGCGCCCTGCCGAGATGCCCGTCTTGACCTTGTACCAGAGCACCGGGGAGACATCCCAGCCATAGAGGCGGTCGAGAATACGACGGGTCTCCTGCGCGTCGACCAGATCGTGGTCGAGTTCGCGAGTATTGCCGATCGCGGCCTGGATCGCATCCTTGGTGATCTCGTGGAAGACCATCCGCTTGACGGGAACCTTGGGCTTGAGGGTCTCCAGCAGGTGCCAGGCGATCGCCTCTCCTTCGCGGTCCTCATCAGTGGCGAGCAGAAGCTCGTCTGCGGTCTTCAACGCGCGCTTGAGTTCGGCGACCGTCTTGGTCTTCCGATCGGAGACGACGTAGTACGGGTCGAACCCGTTTTCGATGTCGATCGAGTACTTCCCGTAGGCGTCCTTGTCGGCGGCGGGAATGTCCTTCTTGTCAGCGAGGTCGCGAATGTGGCCGACGGAGCTGAGCACCTCGTAGCCGTCGCCGAGGTATCCCTGAATAGACCGCATCTTCGTCGGGGACTCGACGATGACGAGCTTCTTGCCTTCAGCCAAGGGTGCGTCCTTTCTTCGAAGCACACCATACACACCACTGTGTGGGGTCGTTCACAGTGAGCGAGGTAGCGCAGCCGTCATTGACCCTCGGGTGGCCCGGCACGGGCGTGGGAGACGGCAGCGAGTCCAGCGTACGCCGCCTGCACCTCCACGGTCGCCACGAAGCCCTGGATCGTGCACCCGGTGAGGGCTGCCCCGCCGGCGCTCGCGACCCGCGCGGCGAGCGCGCACGGCTCTTCCGGAGACGGCACGGCACCGCTCGCCGCGTCGGCGGCAGCGAGCGCCGCGGCATCCGCGGCGCCGGCGACACGCTGTGAGGTGACGGCCGCCCCACCGACCGCGGCGAGCCCGATCGATAGAACGGCGGCGACGCTGAGGATTCCCGCCGCGAGCGCTGAGCCGGCCATCAGCGTCCTCCGTCGAGTGCACAGCTCGACGCGTGAAGGGGAACAGTGATGACGGCACCGATGGACACATCGACGGACGCCGTCACGCAGACGAGGTCGCCGGCGCGGGATGACGCGGCGGCGGCTCCGGGAACCGCCCGACTGACCACACCGGCGGCCGCGCCGGACGACTCGCCGCGTCCGAGGAGGCGAGCGGCGTCGGCCGAGGCGTCTTGGAGTGCCACCTGGCGAGACGCCGCCCCGAGGGCACTCACCCCGAGCACGATGACGAGCACGACCGCCGGGAGCGCGAGGGCGAGTTCGGCGGCGACCGATCCTCGATCGCCGCCGAAGCGCACCCGTGTGATCGACCCGGGAATCCGGCGAGACGCTCCGGCCGCGGGAGTGCGGCGAGGCGGGCTGCCTGAACTCGCGCCATCCCGGCGTACCGCGCATACCGCGAGAGGGGCCCGAGTCGCGAGCATCACGCCACCGTCAGCGCCCGGCGGACCAGGTCGGTCAGGATGCCGCGCACTTCGTCGGACCGCATGATGACGACGAGGAGGCCGGCGAAGGCCACGGCGGCCATCGTCGTGATCGCGTACTCAGCGGTCGCTGCTCCGGTGTCGTCTCCGAAGAGTGTCGCCGCGCGATGAGAGGTCAGCGTGGGAATGGTGTTCATGGTGTTCCTTCTTTCTCTGAGGATGCGTCGCATCCGGTGGAGGGTGATGCGGGAGTGGTCATAGAGGAAGGGGCGTCGAACGGAGAACGCTCAGCAGGAGCGGAGCGACCCCGAGGAGGAGGAAAGCCGGAAGTGTGCAGACGCCGAGGGGGACGAGCAACCGGGTCGAGAGCTTGGCTGCGCGAATGCGCCCCTGGATGCGTGACGCGTGACGATCCTGCGCCGCCGAGGCGCGAAGCAGTTCGCCGGCGGGCACACCGGCCGCCCGCGAGAGGTCGAGGACGGTGCGGATGCGCTCCTCTTGATCTGCCCCGGATGCCGAACTGTCCGCCACCAGCCGCAGCGCCCGGTCGATGGACGCTCCGCCTGAGAGCGCGACCGCGACCAGCTCCGCCCGCATCCCGGGGGTGCCCGGTGCCGGGGCCGCCCGGCGAAGAAGTCGTCGCGTCCAGAACCGAGCCGCCAGCACGAGCAGCAGTCCGGCGATCACGCATGCGGCACCGAGCGGATTTCCGACGATCACTCCGATCGTGTCGAAACCGAGCGCGAACCCGAGGAGGAGACCGGCGAACGGCATCCACAGCAGCAGCCGGGCGGTGCCCGCGGGTTCCGCGAGGGCGATGCGCACGTCATCCGCCGCCGATGCCGCGTCGCGCAGCGTCTCCGCGATCATGCGCAGCACCTCGGCGAGCGGCGCACCGACCGTCGTCGCCACCTCCCAGGCGGCGGCCAGATCCGCCCATGCCCCTCCCTCGGCCTCGATGGCGCTGACCAGCGGAGTGCCGGACTCGACACGACTGACGATCGCTGACGCGTGTGTGTCACCGGTGCCCGCGAGGTGGTGCCACGCCACGAGCGGCACGGCACCCGCCTGCAACAGCACCGCCAGGGTCTGCACCGAGGTGGCGGCATCCGCTCCCCCGTGCTGCCCCGCGTCGACCCCTCGACGCAACGACGTCACCACGGGTTGACCTCTTCGATGTCGAGGCGGTCACGCGTGACGGTGAAGCGTCCGACCTGGGCGATGCGGCGGGTCCCGTCGGGCGCCCGCTCGAGATGAAGCACGATCGTGAAGGCACTGACCGCCTGCCGGGCGAGGGCGACGGCATCCATGTCGGCGAGTGCTCCGAGTGCCTCGAGGCGAGCGGGCACGTCGCGAAGGCCGCTGGCATGCAGAGTGCCCGCGCCGCCGTCGTGCCCCGTGTTGAGCGCAGTGAGCAGTTCGCGGATCTCTTCTCCTCGACACTCCCCCACCACGAGGCGGTCAGGGCGCATTCGCAGCGACTCGCGCACCAGCCGCGCGAGGCTGATGCCGCCCGCGCCCTCGAGATTCGCCTGTCGCGCTTCGAGAGCGACGTGATGCGGGTGACGAGGACGAAGCTCAGCCACATCTTCGATCGTGACGATGCGCTCGGCGGCCGGCACCTCAGAGAGGAGAGCCGACAGCAGGGTGGTCTTACCGGTTCCGGTGCCTCCGGTGATCAGGATGTTCGCACGGTCGGCGACCAACCCCATCAGCCAGCTCTGCTGTCTCGCATCGAAGGATCCGAGTGCCGCCAGAGCCTCGAGATCGGCCGCGCGCACCCGAGGGATGCGGATCGACAGTGCGGTGCCTGTCGTCGCCACCGGCGCCAGGACGGCATGCACCCGGATGCCGGAGTCGAGCCTGACATCGACGCACGGTGCCTGGTCGTCGAGATGGCGCCCACCGAGTCCGACCAGTGCCACGGCAAGGTCGCGGACCTCGCGCTCCGAGGCGCGCCACGCAGAGATCGCCTCCGCTCCACTCCCGCGGTCGACGAACAGGCCGCACGCACCGTTGACGAACACGTCGGTGACGGCTTCATCTGCACAGTGCTCCGCCAGGGCACCGAAGGCCGGGTCCATGCGCAGGGGCTCGCCGGTGGCGGACATCGGCGGTGCCGTGGAGCTGCTGTTCCGCGGTTGGATGACGAACGAATCGGGCATACAGGGACGCTAGACGCCGCCGTCCTCGTCACAGCGGCGGACAC
Source organism: Microbacterium sp. CGR2 (assembly GCF_003626735.1). Classification (NCBI taxonomy): domain Bacteria; kingdom Bacillati; phylum Actinomycetota; class Actinomycetes; order Micrococcales; family Microbacteriaceae; genus Microbacterium; species Microbacterium sp. CGR2. The sequence goes on from NZ_RBHX01000001.1 coordinate 138,518, forward strand.
CGGTCGACGGCCGAGCGCTGTGCACAAGCCCACGCATTCATCGGTGGTGGAGTACGCATACCCGGCTGCGAGAGGGAGCGCTCTCACACGAGAGGGCGACACCTCATGGGGGGAATGAAGTGCCGCCCGGAGCGCGCGCGTTCGGGGGAAACGGGCGCACCAAAGCCAGAATCAGAATTCGGCTGTCGTCGAGTGTACGCAAGGCAGGCGTCCTGACAAAACCCGCCGCAGTACCGACTTTCGGCGGTAGGCGGCGCCGGTGCCCGGGGATAGATTCGCCCTCACATGGTCGCGCCCCGACGCGGCCGCTCGACCCGTGACGCCGCAAAGGAGCGCCTGCCGATGAGCAGTCAGATCGACCACCTTCTCGACGAGACCCGGAAGTTCCCGCCATCCGAGGAATTCGCCGCGCAGTCGGTGTCGTCTCCGGAGCTGTACGAGAGCGCAGCGTCCGACCGCGAGGCTTTCTGGGGACAGCAGTCCCGCGACCTGCTGCACTGGCACAAGCCCTTCACACGCGTCCTCGACTGGACGAATCCGCCATTCGCGAAGTGGTTCGACGACGGTGAGCTCAACGTCGCCTACAACTGTCTCGATCGTCATGTCGAAGAAGGCAACGGCGACCGCGTCGCCCTGCACTGGGAGGGCGAGCCGGGCGATGCGCGCAGCATCACCTACGCAGAGCTCACCGAAGAGGTGAAGCGCGTCGCCAACGTGTTGTCGGACTTCGGCATCAGCCAGGGCGACCGGGTCGCGATCTACCTGCCGATGATCCCGGAGGCGATCGCATCGATGCTCGCGGTCGCGCGCCTGGGCGCCATCCACTCGGTCGTCTTCGGCGGGTTCAGCGCCGACAGCCTGCGCGCGCGCATCGACGACGCCGGGGCGAAGGTCGTCATCACGGCCGACGGCGGATACCGCAAGGGACGCGTCTCGGCCCTGAAGCCGGCTGTCGATCAGGCGCTCGGCGACCGCGGCGAAGGCGAGCAGCAGACGGTCGAGCGGGTTCTGGTGGTCAAGCGGGGCGGCAACGACGTGGACTGGGTCGAGGGGCGCGACGTCTGGTGGCACGAGGCGGTGCCCGCGGCATCCGCCGAGCACGTGGCGCAGGCCTTCCCTGCCGAGAACCCGCTCTACATCCTCTACACCTCGGGGACTACGGGTAAGCCGAAGGGCATCCTGCACACGTCCGGCGGATACCTCACCCAGGCGGCGTACTCGCACAAGTACGTCTTCGATCTGAAGCCCGAGAGCGACGTCTACTGGTGCACGGCGGACATCGGCTGGGTGACCGGTCATTCGTACGTCGCGTACGGCCCGCTCGCGAACGGCGCCACGCAGGTGCTGTACGAAGGCACTCCGGATACTCCGCATCCGGGCCGCTGGTGGGAGATCATCGAGAAGTACAAGGTGTCGATCTTCTACACCGCACCGACCGCGATCCGCTCGTTCATGAAGATCGGTCGCAGCGTGCCCGCGAAGTTCGATCTCTCGTCGCTGCGCCTGCTCGGCTCGGTGGGCGAGCCCATCAACCCCGAGGCGTGGATGTGGTACCGGGAGATCATCGGCGCGAACAAGACGCCGATCGTCGACACCTGGTGGCAGACCGAGACCGGCGCGATCATGGTCTCCGCTCTCCCCGGCGTCACGGCGACCAAGCCCGGCTCTGCACAGGTACCGCTGCCCGGAATCTCCATCGACGTCGTCGATGAGAAGGGCGCCGAGGTCGGCCACGGCAACGGCGGGCTCCTCGTCGTCACCGAGCCGTGGCCGAGCATGCTCCGCGGAATCTGGGGAGACCCGGAGCGCTACCGCGAGACCTACTGGGAGAAGTTCGAAGAGCAGGGCTACTACTTCGCCGGCGACGGCGCCCGGCTCGATGAAGACGGCGACCTCTGGTTGCTCGGACGCGTGGACGACGTGATGAACGTGTCGGGCCATCGCCTCTCCACGGCCGAGATCGAATCCTCGCTGGTCGCGCACGAAGCGACCGCCGAGGCAGCTGTCGTCGGCGCGTCGGATGAGACCACGGGACAAGCGGTCGTCGCCTTCGTGATCATCAAGGAGAGCTATCTCGCCGAGCACGACCCGGCCGGCCTGGCCCAGCAGCTGCGCCTCTGGGTCGGCGAGCAGATCGGGGCGATCGCGCGCCCTCGCGACGTCTACATCGTCGGAGAGCTGCCGAAGACCCGGTCGGGCAAGATCATGCGCCGACTGCTGCGCGATGTCGCCGAGGGCCGCGAGGTCGGTGACACCACGACGCTCGCAGACACCGCGGTGATGAGCATCATCTCGGCACAGGTGAAGTAGCACCCGTGAGACGAAACGCCCCACGTTCCGAGGAACGTGGGGCGTTTCGTCTGGCGGAGCTGTCAAGCGAGGATGAACGTGACCTCGACCTCGACGGGGCTGTCGAGCGGGAGCACCGGCACACCGACGGCCGCACGCGCATGGCGGCCGGCTTCACCGAAGATCTCGCCGAGCACGTCGCTGGCTCCGTTGATGACTCCGGGTTGTCCGGAGAACTCGGGAACGGAGGCGACGAAGCCGCCGAGCCGCAGCACACCGGCGATCCGGTCGACGCCGCCCGCGGCATCCGCGGCCGCGGCGAGAGCATTGAGCGCGCACGTGCGCGCGTACGTCTTCGCGTCTTCCGCTGTGACGTCCGCACCGACCTTGCCGGTGGCAGGCAGCGCACCGGCGACGAAGGGCAACTGCCCGGAGGTGTAGACCAACCCGTCGTGCACCACGGCGGGAACATACGCGGCCACCGGGGCGGCGACCGCGGGGAGCACGATGCCGAGTTCGGCGAGGCGCGCGGCGACGGTCACGCGGCCCCTCCCTCGAACTGGCGCGCTGCTTCGGCGGCGGCTGCGAGGCCCGAGTTCGCGGAGGAATCCGTCGTCACCGGACGCTTCAGGTAAGCGACAAGGCCACCCTCGGGTCCCTGCACGACCTGGACCAGCTCCCAGCCCTGCTTGCCCCAGTTGTTGAGAATGGCTGCGGTGTTGTGGATCAGCAGCGGGGTGGTGAGGTACTCCCACGTGGTCATGGCACTCCTGTCGATTCGGGCGCGACACCGGGCTGCGGGGCTCGAACGCCCTTCAGATGGTGCCGGCTCGTCAAAGGTGGTATTCAGGGAACTCCCCTACGATCAAGCGTATGCCTCAAAAGAATCGCACGGTGAACGGCGTGCTCGGCGGGCTCCTCGGCCTCGTCGGCCTGAGCGTCGTCGCCGGACTCCTGGTGACCGCCAGCGTCACCCCGGTACTCGCCATGACGGGCCTCGCCGGCACCAAGGCCCTCACGCTGTTCGAAGAGCTGCCCGAGGTGCTGAAAGTGGACAAGCCGATGGAGCAGTCCACGCTCTACGCCAAGAACACCGACGGCAGCGACAAGGTGCTGGCCTCGTTCTATGAGCAGAACCGGGTACCGGTCACCTACGACAAGGTGTCCCCGCTTCTCTACGATGCAGTGCTGTCCAGTGAGGACAAGAGCTTCTACAGCCACGGCGGCGTGAATGTCGGGGCCACCGTCAAGGCTCTCGTCGACAACGTGCAGGGGACGTCCAGCCGCGGAGCGTCGACCATCAGTCAGCAGTTCGTCAAGAACGTGCGCATCCAGGAGTGCGAGCAAGAGGTCGACACCGCGTCGGAGACGTACTCCGAGGAACTCCGCCAGTGCTGGGAAGCAGCCACCGAGGCGACCGGTGTCGACGGCATCGAGCGCAAGCTGCAGGAGATGCGCTACGCGATCCAGATCGAGAAGGACTACTCCAAGAACGACATCCTGCTCGGGTACCTGAACATCGCCAACTTCGGCGGCACGGTCTACGGCATCGAGGCCGCCTCGCGCTACTACTTCTCGACCTCGGCCGCCAAGCTGACGCTGGCTCAGGCCGCGACCCTCGCCGGCATCGTGCAGAACCCGAACACCTACCGGATCGACAAGAAGGACGGCTCGTGGACGGACGCTGACGGTGTCGCCCACAACAGCGAGGCCGACGGGTACGCCAGCACCAAGGACCGCCGCCACTATGTGCTCGGTCGTATGCTCGCCGACGGCAAGATCACACAGGCGCAGTACGACGAGGCGGACGCCTCCGACATCGTCCCCGCAATCACCGTGCCCACTCAGGGTTGCGCGGCTGCGGGCCCCAACGCCTACTTCTGCCAGTACGTGAAGTCGATCATCGAGAACGACGAGGCCTTCGGTGAGACGGATCAGGATCGCCGAGACCTGCTCCGCCGTGGCGGACTCAAGATCTACACGACGCTGGACTTCAACATCCAGAACACCGCTTCGCGGACGATGCAGGAGGTCGTTCCTGCGAACTTCGACAACAAGTACTTCGGCGCCGCCGGCACCTCCATCGAAGTCGGCACCGGACGCATCCTCTCGCTGACGCAGAACACGCATTTCCGTGAGACACCCGGAGACGACCAGGCCTACACGTCGCTCGTGTTCGCGGGAGACCAGAAGAACGGCAAATCCGGTGGAGTCCAGGTCGGATCGACCTACAAGCTCTTCACACTCATCGACTGGCTCGAGAAGGGTCATTCCGTCCGTGAGGTGCTCAACGGCGGCGTGCAGGAGAACATGACGTTCCAGGACTCCTGCAACGGGTCGTCGCCGACGGCGAACACGCGCGAGATCGGTAACTTCGGCGGAAGCCGGGGGTACACGGGCTCCGTCATGACGTTCACCGCGCAGTCGCTCAACAGCGGATACTTCGCGATGGCGTCGAAGCTCGACCTCTGCGACATCAACAAGGTCGCCGATCGCATGGGCGTGACCCTGGCGAACGGCAAGAAGGTCTACACAGACGCGCAGACCGTCTATGAAAAGGGCGAAGACAGAAGAGGGAACGTCCCCTTCGACGTTCTCGGCTCGAAGAACATCTCCCCGCTGGCGATGGCCAACGCCTACGCGACAGTGGCAAGCGGCGGCACCTACTGCACCCCGCGCGCGATCGACCGTGTCATCGACGCCGAGGGCAACGAGCATCCGCTTCCGAAGTCGTCGTGCACGGAGGGTGTGATCTCCAAGGAGGTCGCGGCCACCGCGGCGTTCGCCCTTCAGTCCGTCATGTCGGGCGGCGGGACCGGATCCATCGCCAATCCCGGAGACGGCACCCCGTTGATCGGCAAGACCGGTACGCACAACGAGTGGTCGACCATGATGATCGAATCGAGCACGAAGGTCGCCACCGCGGTGTGGGCCGGACGCTGGAAGGGCGAGGAGAACGTCTTCAACGTCTGGGCCGGCAACCACAAGCTCAACGAGATGCGCTACCCGCTGGCGCGCGAGACGCAGCGTGCGGCGAATGCCGCATACGGCGGAGACGCCTTCCCGCAGCCGGACAACAACCTGAGCCGCCAGGTGATGGTGAACGTGCCGGACGTGGTCGGCATGACGATCGACGAGGCGACGAACACCCTCCGCGGCGCCGGATTCGATGTGGGCGTCGGCGCTCCTGTCGACAGCGCCAAGGCGACGAACATCGTCGTCACGCAAGACCCCTCGGGTCAGGCCTCCGGTGGGGCGACGGTCACGATCGCTGTCAGCAACGGGCAGGGCGCAACTGTCCCGGACGTGAAGGGACAGTCTCCGACGGCGGCGGCGGCGGCGCTCACGGGCGCGGGCTTCACTGCCGTCGACTTCGCCAGCAACTGCAACGCGGCGAAGGCGAAGGCGACCGCCACGAGCCCGGCCGCTGGCGAACCCGCGAACAAGTCGAAGAAGATCACGGTGGCCTGTTGACCGCCAGTCGGTCCGCACACCCGGCCCTCATCGCGCTCGGCGCGGTGGGGGCCGCTGGTGTTGCGGCGGCGGTCTGGGGCATCGGCATCGAGCGCTACCTCTTCACGGTGCGTGAGGCGACAGCATCCGCTCTGCCGCCGGGATTCCGGCCCATCCGTGTCCTGCACGTCTCGGACGCGCACATGGCACCCTGGCAGCACCGGAAGCAGGACTGGCTCGCATCGCTCGCAGACCTGGAACCTGATCTCATCGTCAACACCGGGGACAATCTCGGGCACCGTGAAGGACTCGACGGCATCCGCCGCGCGTTCGACGCTTTCGCCGGGATTCCCGGGGTCTTCGTCCACGGCTCGAACGACGTCGTCGCTCCGACTCCCCGCAACCCGCTGCGGTATTTCCTCGGGCCGTCGAAGACGAAGCGCGAGCCGGAGATGCTCGACACCGACGCGATGAACCGGTACTTCACCGACGACCTCGGCTGGACTGATCTCAACAACTCGGCCGCCCGTCTAACCGTCGACGGTACCGCCATCGACGTGTTCGGTGTGAGCGACGCCCACCGCGACTGGGATCGCCTCGACGTTCTCCCTGCCGCCATCGACGCGCTCGGCACGAGAGATGCCACCACTCCCCTGCTCGGCGTCACCCACGCCCCGTACCAGCGTGTGCTGAACCGCTTCACCGACCTGGGGGCCGACGCGATCTTCGGCGGACACACCCACGGAGGCCAGGTCTGCCTGCCCGGATACGGCACACTCGTGGCGAACTGCGACATCCCACTGAAGCAGGCCAAGGGGCTGAGCACGTGGTCGCACGAAGGCCGTACCGTGCCGTTGAACGTCAGCGCCGGCTGCGGTCACTCGATCTATGCGCCGGTCCGCTTCGCCTGCCGCCCCGAGGCGACGCTGTTGACCTTGACCGCGCGCGGTTGAGGTCCGGCCCGATTCGGCACGCCGGGGTTTTCCCTGTAGACTCGGAGGGTTGCAAAACGGGGTGTGGCGCAGCTTGGTAGCGCGCTTCGTTCGGGACGAAGAGGTCGCAGGTTCAAATCCTGTCACCCCGACCAGTGACACGCGAAGGCCGCCCCTCGGGGCGGCCTTCTCTGTCTGTGCTGTTGGCACGATGCCTCGGCGTCCGCCCCATCTCCTAGGCTGGAAGACACCATGACTTCACCCGCCCTCGTCGCCTTCGACCTCGACGACACGCTCGCCCCCTCCAAAGGCGTGATCGACGACCGCATCGCCGATCTGTTGCGTGCTCTGCTGCGGACGGTGGACGTCGCCATCATCTCCGGCGGCAACGAGGCGCAGTTCCGTTCACAGGTGATCTCCCGGCTCGCCGATGCGGATGCCGCCTACCTCGCACGCCTGCACCTTCTGCCGACCTGCGGCACACGGTACCTCCGGCACGACGGCGCCGACTTCCTGCCCGTCTACGCGCACGACCTGAGCGACGCAGAGAAGACCTCCGCGATGACGGCTCTGCGCGAAGAAGCCGAGCGGCTCGGCCACTGGGAAGCAGAGCCCTGGGGAGACATCCTCGAAGACCGCGGCTCGCAGATCACCTTCTCGGCTCTCGGCCAGCGCGCGCCCCGCGACGCGAAGCACACGTGGGACCCGACCGGCGCCAAGCGCGAAGCGCTACGCGAAGCGGTCGGCGCCCGCCTCCCCGGACTCGAGGTGCGCTCCGGCGGCTCTACCTCCATCGACATCACGAAGGCCGGCATCGACAAGGCCTTCGGCATGCGACAGCTCGCCGAGCACACCGGCATCCCCCTCACCGCAATGCTCTTCTACGGCGATCGTCTCGATGAGGGCGGCAACGACTATCCGGTCCTCGCACTGGGAGTGCCGTCGGTGGCCGTCGAGGGCTGGGAAGACACCGCCGACAAGCTCGATGCCCTGCTGAAGACGCTCTGACGCCGCGCAGGACCAGAACCGGGCTTCGGCCCTGGTCCTGCGGATCGTCAGCGTACGACGGCTTCTGCGGCCGCTCGCGACACCGGCACCAAGCGGGTGAGCTGCGTCACATGCCCCGGCTCGAGTTCCGCCAGCGAAGAGACTCCGAGCAGGCGCATGGTGCGCTCGATCTCCGACCGCAGAATCGCGATGGTGCGATCGACCCCCTGTCGACCGCCGGCCATCAGGCCGTAGAGGTACGCGCGGCCGATGAGGGTGAAGTCCGCACCGAGGGCGACGGATGCGACGATGTCGGCCCCGTTCATGATGCCCGTGTCGATCATCACGGTGAAGTCGTCGCCGACGGCCTTGCGAACCTCGGGCAGCAGGTGGAACGGAATCGGTGCGCGATCAAGCTGGCGGCCGCCGTGGTTGGACAGCACGATGCCGTCGACGCCCTCGTCGCGCAGCCGGACCGAATCCTCGACGTTCTGCACACCCTTGATCACGATCTTGCCGGGCCACAGGTCACGGATCACAGCCAGGTCGTCGTAACTGATGGTCGGATCCATCGCGGCATCCAACAGCTCCCCGACCGTTCCACCGGTGGTGCTCAGCGACGCGAACTCGAGCTTCGGAGTGGTGAGGAAGTCGTACCACCACCACGGCCGCGGGATCGCGTTGATGATCGTGCCGAGCGTGAGCTGCGGCGGGATGCTGAAGCCGTTGCGCTTGTCGCGGAGCCGAGCCCCGGCCACGGGAGTGTCGACGGTGAACTGCAGAGTGTCGAAACCTGCAGCCGCCGCGCGCCGGGTGAGCTCGTACGAGATCTCACGATCGCGCATGACATACAGCTGGAACCAGTTGCGTCCGAGCGGATTCGCCGCCTTCACGCCCTCGATCGACGTGGTGCCGAGAGTGGAGAGCGTGAACGGGATGCCGGCGGCGGCAGCGGCCGCGGCTCCGGCCTCTTCGCCCTCGGTCTGCATCAGGCGCGTGAAGCCGGTCGGCGCGATACCGAAAGGCAGAGCGGACGGGCCACCGAGGATCTCGACACGGGTGTCGACGGTGGGGGCAGGGCGCAGGATGCCGGGGTGGAACTCCACGTCCTGGAATGCCTGACGCGCACGTGTGAGCGAGAGCTCGCCTTCAGCGGCGCCGTCCGTGTAATCGAAGGCCGCCTTCGGGGTGCGACGCTTGGCGATCGAGCGCAGGTCATCGATTGTGAGCGCAGCGTCGAGGCGGCGCTTCCTCCCGTCGAGTTCGGGCTTCTTGAACTTCATCAGCTCGAGCAGTTCTACGGGGTTGGGAACCTGGCGCTGGACCATCGTGTGCCTCTCGGTGGGTGGTGTCGGGAAAATCAGGGGTGCAGGATCTGCGTGTAGTAGCCGGTGATGTGACCCTGCATGAGGGCGCGGGCGGCATCCGCATCTCCGGCGTCGATCGCTTCGACGATCGCGCGGTGCTGGGCTCGGAGCGTGCTCGCCATCTCGTCCCACTCCCCGATCGCGGCGACACCCGACTGGACGTAGGACTCGATCGATGACCGCAGGCCCGCCATCATCGCGGCGATCACCGTGTTGCCGCTGGCCTCCGCCAGCGCGAGGTGCAGCTGCGCATCCAGAGCCAGGAACTCCTGCGCGGTCAGGCCGTCGAGGTCCATGGCGTCGAGCATGCGGTGCGCCTCCGTCGTGTCACGGTCGCCCGCCTCGGCGAGGGCGGTCACGACCGCGGCTTCGAGCACCAGACGCGTCTGAACGACATCGTCCAACGGGAAGCCCTGCGCGGCCACCTGAAGGCGCAGGAGCACGGAGAGGCCACCGGTGGGGGTGGCGATCACGATGGCCCCGGATTGCGGCCCTGAGCCGGTCGCGGTGCGGATCAAACCCATGACCTCGAGGACCCGAAGGGCCTCGCGGACGCTGGAGCGACCGACACCGAGGTCGGCGGCGAGCTCGCGCTCCGAAGGGAGCCGGTCACCGGGTCCGAGCCGTGCGTGGAGGAGGTCGCGTTCGATGTGCTCGAGCACGAGGCGCCAGGCGCGCGATGGCTGCGTCTCGGGCATCGATGCTCCCTCTCGGTGTGGTCTGACCACAGTAGCGTGAGTAATCAGACCACGCAATCCGCGGCAGTGAAGCGTTTCGTCTCGCTGGCGCTCGCTCAACGAGCGGAGCGGGCGCAACGAAACGAACGATGGGGCACGCGCTCGACGAGGGAGCGTCAGCCCAGGCGTCCGCCGGACTCCTGGAGGTAGCAGGTGCCGCACAACGACTCGTAGGTCGTCAACTCCGGGGCCGCCGATCCGTCGGCACCCTCGTCGATGGCGACCTGGTCGCCGTCGAAGACGAACCGTCCGCCGACCACTCGGCCGTTGAACACAGCCTTGCGTCCGCAGCGGCAGATCGTCTTGAGCTCTTCCAACGAGTGGGCGATCGCCAGCAGCCGTGCGGAGCCCGGGAAGGCATGGGTCAGGAAGTCGTTGCGGATGCCGTAGGCCATCACCGGGACGCCGTCCTCGACCGCGATGCGGAAGAGGTCGTCGATCTGCGCCGGAGTGAGGAACTGGGCCTCGTCGATGAGCAGGCACGCCACGTCGATCGGACCGCTGGGGATCAGCTCCTCCTCGGCCGAGCGGCGCGCACGATCACGATGCTCGGCGAACAGCGCCCTGGCATCAGCCCCCGGTGCGATCAGGAAGTCGACTTCGCGCGTGACGCCGAGGCGGCTCGCGATCTCCGAGGCGCCCTTGGTGTCGATGGCGGGCTTCGCGAGCAGCACGTGCTGACCGCGCTCCTCGTAGTTGTACGCGGCCTGAAGCAGCGAGGTCGACTTGCCGGAGTTCATCGCGCCGTAGCGGAAGTACAGCTTCGCCACGGTGCCGGGTCAGACGTTGATGCCGAGGGCGGCAGCCGTGGCAGCCGTCGACTCCGCCGCCAGCGCGGGATCCGTGTTCAGCTTCTCGCCGAACGTGGGGATCAGTGCGCGCAGCTCCGGCTCCCAGCCGGGGTACTCATCCGGGAAGCAGGTCTCGAGCAGCTGGAGCATGATGGGCACGGCCGTCGAAGCGCCCGGCGAGGCACCGAGCAGACCAGCGATCGATCCGTCAGCAGCCGAGACGACCTCGGTACCGAACTGCAGGACGCCGCCCTTCTTGGGGTCCTTCTTCATCACCTGTGCGCGCTGTCCGGCGTCGATGAGAGTCCAGTCCTCATCCTTCGCGGTCGGCATGAAGGTGCGGAGACTGTCGACCTTCTTGCGGTGATTCTTCAGCAACTCACCGACGAGATACGTGATCAGGTCGGGATTGGCCAGCGCGACCCGCAGCATCGGCCACAGGTTGTGGGTGCGCACCTGCGTCACGAGGTCGAGCATCGACCCGTTCTTGAGGAACTTCGGGCTGAAGGTCGCGAACGGACCGAACATCAGCGAGGCCTCCCCGCCGACGACACGCGTGTCGAGGTGCGGGACCGACATCGGCGGAGCGCCCACGGACGCCTGCGAGTAGACCTTCGCCTTGTGCTGCGCGACGACGTCGGGGTTGGTGGTCTTCAGGAACTGGCCACCGATCGGGAAGACGCCGTAACCCTTGATCTCGGGGATGCCGGAACTCTGGAGAAGCTTCAGCGCCCAGCCGCCCGCGCCGACGAACACGAAACGCGCCTTGATCTCGCTCGGCGTCAGCCCCAACGTGGTGCGGTACTTGACCAGCCACCCGCCATCCTTCTCCTTCTTCAGACTGCGGACTTCCTGGTTCTTGCGCAGACTGACGCCGGAGGAGGTGAGGTGGTTGAAAAGCTGGTGGGTGAGCGCACCGAAATCGACGTCGGTGCCCGCGGGGACCCGCGTCGCCGCGAACGGCTCACCCTTGCGTCGCTGCTGCATGAGCAGCGGCGCCCATTGGTTGATGACGCGCGAGTCCTCGCTGTACTCGATGCCGGCGAACAGCGGCTGGTCCTTGAGCGCCTCATAGCGGGCCTTCAGGTACGCGACATCCTTCTCGCCCCGCACGAACGTCATGTGCGGCGTCGCGTTGATGAACGTCGACGGCGCGTCGAGCACCCCTCGATCCACGAGGGACGACCAGAACTGGCGGCTCTGCTGGAACTGCTCGTTGATCGACACCGCCTTGGCGGGATCGAGCGGAGCATCGCCCTGCTGCGGCATGTAGTTGAGCTCGCAGAGCGCGGCGTGGCCCGTGCCGGCGTTGTTCCACGGGTTGGAACTCTCCTGCGCCACGTCAGACAGTCGCTCGAAGGCGACGATCTTCCACTCCGGCTGCAATTCATGCAGCAGAGTACCCAGGGTGGCGCTCATGATGCCACCGCCGATCAGGACGACATCGACGTTTTCAGTCACCGAATCAGTCTAGTTCGCCTGCGCCGACCCGAGAGCCAGCCGCAGGGGATCGAAGTTCGCGCGGACTCAGTGGGCTGCGACGAGACGCTCGGCGAGAACCTCGGCGATCTGCACGGCGTTGAGAGCAGCGCCCTTGCGCAGGTTGTCGTTGCTGATGAACAGGACGAGCCCCTTGCCCTCGGGAGCGGACTGGTCGGCGCGGATGCGACCGACGAAGCTCGGGTCCTTGCCGGCAGCATGCAGCGGGGTGGGAACATCCTGCAGGACGACACCCGGGGCCTCGGCGAGGACCTCAGCGGCACGCTCGGGAGTGATGTCGCGCGAGAACTCCGCGTGGATCGAAAGCGAGTGGCCGGTGAACACGGGCACTCGAACGCAGGTCCCCGCGACGCGGAGGTCCGGCAGCTCGAGGATCTTGCGGCTCTCGTTGCGGAGCTTCTTCTCCTCATCCGTCTCGTTCAGACCGTCGTCGACCAGGTTCCCCGCCAGCGGGATGACGTCGAACGCGATCGGCGCGACGTACTTCACGGGCTCAGGGAAATCGATCGCGGACCCGTCGTGCACGAGTCGGAGCGTGTCGCCCTGGGCGAGCACCCCCTCCACCTGATCGAGGAGCTCCTGAGCACCGGCGAGACCGGAACCGGAGACAGCCTGGTAGGTCGACACGATCAGACGCTCGAGGCCCGCCTCGGCATCCAACGCCTTCAGTGCCGGCATGGCCGCCATCGTGGTGCAGTTCGGGTTGGCGATGATGCCCTTGGGGCGGTCGTCCATGGCGTGCGGGTTGACTTCGCTGACCACGAGCGGCACCTCGGGGTCCATCCGCCAGGCACTGGAGTTGTCGACGACCACGGCACCCGCCTCGGCGAAGCGAGGGGCGTAGGCGCGGCTCGCGGTGGCGCCGGCGGAGAAGAGCGCGATGTCGATGCCCGCAGCATCCGCCGTCTCGACGTCTTCGACGACGACGACGGCTCCCTGGTACTCGATCTCGCTGCCCGCGGACCGCGAAGAGGAGAACAGCCGCAGTTCGCGAATCGGGAACGCTCGCTCGGCGAGAATCTCGCGCATGACGGTGCCGACCTGGCCGGTGGCGCCGACGATGGCGACGGAGAGTCCTGATTCGGAGATGCGGGTCATGAGGTTCCTTGGCTTCGTGCGGTGCGGCATACGAGGCTTCGGGCGCGACGTCGGGGTGCGGATGCCGCGCCTGGCGCCGATGTCAGGGTTCGGGTGAGTCTATCGCGCTGGCGGAGGGGCGTGGTCAGCGACCGCTGCCGGCGTGCACCGTGGCTTCGGCCTCACCGTCGAGGCCATACGCGGTGTGCACGGTGCGCGCAGCCTCGGCGAGGTCATCGCCGCGCAGCACCACGGAGATGCGGATCTCGGAGGTCGAGATCATCTCGATGTTGATGCCACCGGCTGACAGCGCCTCGAAGAGCGTCGCCGAGACGCCGGAATGGGTGCGCATACCCGCGCCCACGACCGACAGCTTGCCGATCTGGTCGTCGTGGATGAGGTTCTGGAACCCCACCTGACCCTGCTCTGCCGCGAGGGCTTTGAGTGCCGCCGTCGCATCCGCTTTGGGGACCGTGAACGAGATGTCGGTGCGCCCCGTCGCCGACACGTTCTGCACGATCATGTCGACGTTGGCGCCGGATTTGGCGACGATCTTGAAGATGTCGGCTGCTTTGCCCGGGACGTCGGGGACGCCGGCCACTGTGATCTTGGCGTGGCTGAAGTCGGTCGCGACTCCGGCGACGATCGGTTCTTCCATGACTGCTCCCTCTGCTTCGCGCGGGTTTTTCATGCCCTCGCCCAGGACGTACGTGCCCTCGGACGACGAGAACGTCGACCGAGCGTGGATCAGGACACCGTGACGGCGGGCGTACTCGACGGCGCGGATGTAGAGCACCTTCGCGCCGTTGGCTGCGAGCTCCAGCATCTCTTCGCTGGAGACATGGTCGAGCTTCTGCGCCCGGGGGATCACCCGGGGGTCCGCCGTGAAGATGCCGTCGACGTCGCTGTAGATCTCGCACACGTCGGCGTCGAGCGCCGCCGCGAGCGCCACGGCCGTGGTGTCGGAGCCGCCACGACCCAGCGTCGTGATGTCACGAGTGTCGCGGTTGAAACCCTGGAACCCGGCGACGATGACGATCGCGCCCTCGTCGAGGGCCTCGCGCAGACGCACCGGGGTGACGTCGACGATACGAGCGGCACCGTGCTGCGAGTCGGTGATCATGCCGGCCTGACTGCCGGTGAACGACCGTGCTTCGAAGCCCATCGAGTGGATGGCCATCGCCAGCAGCGCCATCGAGATGCGCTCTCCACTGGAAAGCAGCATGTCGAGCTCTCGCGGAGCCGGAATCGGGGCGACCTCGTTCGCGAGATCGAGCAGCTCGTCGGTCGTGTCGCCCATGGCGCTCACCGCGACGACGACGTCGTGCCCGGCTCGGCGCGTGTCGACGATGCGCTTCGCGACGCGTTTGATGCTCTCTGCGTCGGCGACGGATGAGCCGCCGTACTTCTGCACGATGAGGGCCACGATCACTCCCCGGGTTGTCGGGCGGATCCGCCCACGCTCATTCTACGATCGGCGCGTATACGCCGCCGCGCATGTGACACACGCCGGGCGGTGCCAGCTGGTGCGGTTTCAGGGTGCGGGCGGCAGGGCGACGGGCGGAACAGCCTCCGAGCGTGCGGCAGTGGAGGCGGCGGGTCGGAGCCGCCCGCCGGTCGCTGCGAACCAGCATCCGGCGATGATGAGCGGGAATCCGATGAGGAGACCCGGTGTCAGCGGCTCGGAGAGCACGATCGCGCCCAGGATGATCGCCACCACCGGATTCACGTAGGTGAAGAGCGGTGCACGCACCGGGCCGACCTCGCGGATGAGCGCGAAGAAGGCGAGGAAGGCGACAGCCGTGCAGATCACCGCCAGGGCGAGAAGCGCGCCGATCGACGGCAGGGTCGGTACCTCGTGCTGCGTGAGCAGGGCGATTGGCAGATACAGCACGCCGATCATGAGCAGCGAGAGGGTGATCGTGCCCATGGACGGGACGTCGGCGAGCTTCCGCGCCACGATGAAAGGGGCGATCGCGTATAAGACGGCGACGAGCAGCACTTCGCCTGCCGCCAGCAGGCTGATCTCGCCGCCGAGGAGTCCGGGGCCGGCGACGACGATCGCGACACCGACGAACCCGACGAGCAGTCCGATGCCGCGCGCGGGTCTGAGTACACCGCGATCGCCGCCGCCGAGTGCGATCAGCGCCGCGAACAGGGGGACGGTCGCCACCAGCAGACCGGTCATTCCCGACGGAAGCGTCATCTCGGCGTGCCCGAGCAGCACGAACGGGCCCGCCATCTCGACGAGACCGAAGGCCAGCACCCAGGGCCAGTGCTTCAAGGCCGTGCGCATCGCCCCGCCGCGGAAGGCGAAAGGCAGGAGGATGAGAGCCGCGATGAGCGTGCGGCCGGCGACGATCGCGGGCGGTGAGATCGACTCCACCGCGATGCTGATGAACAGGTACGGCACGCCCCAGAGGAGCGCCATGGCTCCGAACAGCAGCCATCCTCGGCGGGAGAACCCGGCCTGCGGTGTCACAGGGTGCGCCGCCCTTCGAAAGCGCGGCCGAGCGTCACCTCATCGGCGTACTCGAGATCGCCACCCACCGGAAGCCCGGATGCCAGACGCGACACGGTGATCTGCATCGTGGTCAGGAGCCTGCTGAGGTAGCTGGCGGTGGCCTCGCCCTCGAGGTTGGGGTTCGTCGCGAGGATCACCTCCTGCACCGTCCCGTCGGCGAGGCGCGTCATCAGTTGCGCGATGCGCAGGTCGTCGGGCCCGACACCCGCGATCGGACTGATCACGCCTCCCAGCACGTGGTACAGCCCGCGGAACTCGCGCGTGCGCTCGATGGCGGCGACGTCTTTGGCGTCTTCGACGACGCAGATGAGCGTCTGACTGCGTCGCGGATCGCGGCAGATCGCGCAGCGTTCCTGCTCGGCGACGTTGCCGCAGATCTCGCAGAAACGCACCCGGAGACGGATCTCGGAGAGAAGCTCGGCCAGGCGCGCCACATCGAACGTCGGCGTCTGCAGGATATGGAACGTGATGCGCTGGGCGGATTTCGGTCCGATGCCGGGGAGCCGACCGAACTCGTCGATCAGCTCTTGAACGATGCCGTCATACATCAGGAGAACCTCGTCGGGGGCTCGTAGGGCTCTTCACGCACGAATCGGGCGCCGAGCACCTGGCGGATCACGGCCTCACCGTAGCGCTGCACTCCCCCGACAGAGGGAACGCGCTCGGTGACGGCAGGAGGGGCGGACGGTCGACGCGGGGTCTCGGCCACCGAAGGCGAGGGTTGCGTCGACGGCGAGGGCTGCATCGCGCGCGGAGCCGATACTTCCGGTCGGGGCGCGGCGATGCCTGCGTTCGGCGCCGGAGGTTCGTACGACGGGTCATAGGGCGGCTCGTCATCGAAGGCGGGCGCCTCATCGTCTCCGGGCAAGGGAGGCACGTCGCGGTCGACGGTGCCGTCGGACGGGGGAGTCGGAGCGGATGCTGCGGCCTCGACCTCTTCGGGTTCGTCGTCGACCGGAAGCGGGGCCGTCGGTGCCGGCACCTCGCTGGGCGCTTGATCGGCGCGAGGAATCGGCGCGACCGCCCACTCCGTGACGGATGCGGACGATGATGCTCGGGACTCGGAACGGGAGAACCCCGCTGACGCAGGCTCCGATGCGGTCGCGGCGTCGCTGGGTGCCTGCGGAGCGGATGCCGCCGGCTGGCGGGGTGCGCCGCCGGTCGCCGGCATGGGCGCGGGGAGGTACTTCACCCGGACGCCGAGTTCCTGCTCGATGGCCGTACGCAGGTGGTCGGACGGACCGGAGCCCGGCGTGACGCCCTTGAACTTGGCGACGTCGTGCTGGCTGGTGAAGCCGAGCGTGAGGACCTCGGTATCGGCCACGTAGGCGAGCGGCTGCACGGCGGTCGCCAGCAGCCACGACGTGCGGCTGATCCCTTCGAGTCGCGTGAGCACTGCCGGCCATGCCGCGCTGATGCGGTCGAGGGTCACCGGTCCTGTCGGCGCGCTCGACTTCTCCGTGGACGCGGGCTCAGCGGCCGACGTCGAGGGTGCGAGCGACGGCGACGCTGCGGGCGCCGACGCTGCGGGATCGGACGCTGCGGGCGCCGACGCTGCGGGAGTCGACGCTACGGGCGCCGAGGTGGATGCCTCGGGGGCGGAGGTTGCGGGAGCCGACGCTGCTGCAGGAGGAGTTGCTGCCGGAGGAGCGCTGTCCGCTGCGGGCGGTGCGGTGGCCGCGGCAGGGGCCCGCTCTGCCGACGGTGCCGCGGTGCGGTCCGGCGCGTCGGCGCGCGCCGGCGACGCGGCGTCGCCCGGCACAGCGGCCGTCGCGTTCGCCGTTGCCCCGGCATCCGACGCCCCGCCAGACGCGCCGGCGAGAACGCGCGCCACCATCAGCTCGAGGTGAAGACGCGGTGAGGTGGCACCCGACATGTCGTCGAGAGCCGCACTGACCACATCGGCGGTGCGAGAGAGCCGAGCGGAGCCGAAGGCCGACGCCTGGGCGCGCATGCGCTCCAGGTCGTCTTCGGCCACCCCGCGCAGCACGGCAGACGCACCGGCGCCGACGGCGGCGATGACGATGAGGTCACGCAGCCTCTCGAGCAGGTCGTCGACGAAGCGGCGGGGGTCTTGACCCGTCTGCACGACGCGATCGATCGCCGGGAAGGCTTCTGCGGCGTCGCCGGCGGCCAGCGCGTCGACGATCTCGTCGAGCAGTGCGGCATGGGTGTACCCGAGCAGCGAGACCGCCCTGGCGTAACCCACCGTGACCGTCTCGGAACCGGCGGGCGCGTCGGACCCGGCGATCAGCTGATCGAGCAGCGACAGGGTGTCGCGAGGAGACCCGCCGCCGGCGCGGACCACGAGAGGGAGCACGCCCTGCTCGACGATGACGCCCTCTTCGCCGCAGAGTTTGGCGACGTACTCGAGCATCGCGGCGGGCGGCACGAGGCGGAAGGGATAGTGGTGCGTGCGCGAGCGGATCGTGCCCAGCACCTTCTCGGGCTCGGTGGTCGCGAAGATGAACTTCACGTGCTCGGGCGGCTCTTCGACGAGCTTGAGCAGCGCGTTGAACCCCTGAGGGGTCACCATGTGCGCCTCGTCGAGGATGAAGATCTTGTACCGGTCACGGCTGGGCGCGAACGTGGCGCGCTCGCGCAGATCGCGCGCATCGTCGACGCCGTTGTGGCTGGCGGCGTCGATCTCGACGACGTCGAGCGATCCGCCGCCGGCACGCGACAACTCGACGCAGCTCGGGCAGGTTCCGCAGGGAACGTCGGTCGGCCCTTCGGCGCAGTTCAGGCACCGCGCCAGGATGCGCGCGGACGTCGTCTTGCCGCACCCGCGAGGGCCGGAGAACAGGTATGCATGCCCGACTCGATCGCCGCGCAGCGCGGTCATCAGCGGGTCGGTCACCTGTGACTGCCCGATCATCTCGCCGAACGTCTCGGGCCGGTAGCGGCGGTAGAGGGCTGTGGTCACCTCAACAGCCTACGGCGTGCCGCCGACACTTCGGCGGCCGCCCGGTCAGTCGATCGACTCGATGATCGGGATCGCCGTCGTGATCACCGGAACGGATGCCGACATCCGCGTGCCGTCCTCGCGCCGCGCGTCGGCGAACTGCCGCAGCGTCGGGCGGCCGGGGATGATCGGGCCCTGGTCGGCGAGGGGTACGGCGACCACTTCGTCGACCGTCGCGACGTAGTCGGTCCCGCGCACCGAGAACGCCACCGGAGCGCCGCTGCGCACGTGCATCCGCAGTTCGTCCCTGGTCACCGTGACCTGCACCGACGATCCCTGCCACTGCAGCGGGAACGACAGCGAGGGCCATTCGGCCGGGAGGCGCGGGTCGAAGCTGAGCTCTCCCGCGTAGTCGCGCATGCCGCCGAAACCGCAGACGAGTGCGGTCCACACGCCGCCGGCCGAAGCCACGTGCACGCCGTCAGCCGCGTTGTGGTGCAGGTCGTGCAGGTCGACGAACAGCGACTGCTCGAAGTAACGCTGCGCGAGGTCCTGGTATCCCACCTCGGCCGCCAGGATGGACTGCACCACGGCGGAGAGGGTCGAGTCGCCCGTGGTCAGCGGGTCGTAGTAGTCGAAGTCGGCCCGCTTCTCCTCGGGCGTGAAGTGGTTGCCCTGCAAGAAGAGCGCGAGGACGACATCCGCCTGCTTGAGCACCTGGAACCGGTAGATCACCAGCGGGTGGAAGTGCAGCAGAAGGGGTCGCTGCTCGGCCGGGGTGTGTGCGAGGTCCCACACCTCTCGCTCGAGGAACAGCGAATCCTGGGGGTGGATGCCGAGGGTGTCGCTGTAGGGGATGACCATGGCCTCGGCGGCGCGCTCCCACGCCTCCGCCTCCCCCGTGCCGAGACCCGTGCGCTCGACGAGCCGCGCGTAGTCCTCGGGGAAGCTCTCCTGGATCTCCCGCACGATCCTCGCGGCGTACCGGAGGTTGTAGCGCGCCATGACGTTCGTGTAGAGGTTGTCGTTCACCACCGTCGTGTACTCGTCCGGCCCCGTGACCCCGTGGATGTGGAAGGTCTCCGCACTGCCGCCGGCGCCGGAGTCTCCGGGGAGCGGCGAGCCGCGCCAGAAGCCGAGAGTCGCCCACAGCCGCGCGGTCTCGATGGCGATGTCAGCGCCTTCGCGCCGCAGGAACTCCTCGTCGCCGGTGGCGCGGACGTACTTGCCGAGGGCGAAGCTGACGTCGGCGTTGATGTGATACTGCGCGGTGCCGGCGGCGTAGTAGGCCGAAGCCTCCTCGCCGTTGATCGTGCGCCACGGGAAGAGAGCTCCCGCCTCGTTCAGCTGGGCCGCCCGACGTCGGGCGGCCGGCAGCATGAGCACGCGGGCACGCAGGGCGTTGAGCGCCCATTGCGGCGACGTGTAGGTGAGGAACGGGAGCACGTAGATCTCCGTGTCCCAGAAGTAGTGGCCACTGTAGCCCGAGCCGGAGACGCCCTTGGCGGGAACGCCGGTGCCGTCCGCACGAGCGGACGCCTGAGCGAGCTGCAGGAGGCACCACCGAGTGGCCTGCTGCAGGTCGTCGCGTCCGCCGATCTGCACATCGCTGCGCTCCCAGAACGCGGCGAGCCAGTCCTCCTGACGCCGGAACTGCGTCTCGATGCCTTCGACGATCACCCGATCGAGCGAACGACGGCAGCGGTCCACGAGTTCGCGCGGCGGGACGCCCCGCGACGTGTGGTAGCTGACGAGCTTGGTGATGCGGATCGGCACACCCGCCTTCGCCTGCACGCGGAACACGTTCTTGGCGATGTCGGGGTCGACGAACCTGCGGGCGTTGTACTCGTTCTCGGTCTCGATGAGGTGATCGGCCACCACCGCGACCGTCATCCCGGAATCGGCGACCTGATACGAAAGAGCAGATCGCTGCCCGTCCTGCCAGAACTCGTCGGGCTCGAGCACTCGGTCGGCGATCTTCTCCGCCTTGCGGGGATCGAAACCGGCCTGCTTCCGCGCGGGGACCGGAGTGCCCGCGTAGACGTTCCCGCCGTCCTGCCGGTTGAGCATCTGGCAGCTGATCGTCACCGGTGCGTCGGAGTTCTCGACGGTGACCTCGAGCCGGAGGATGGCGAGGTGGCGCTCCTCGAAGCTGACGATGCGCTCGTCACGGATGCGCACGCGCTTGCCGGACGGAGTCTCCCAGACGACGATGCGTTCCAGGACGCCGGTGCGCATGTCGAGCGTACGCCGGTACTCGCGCACATCCGCCTCGTCGAACGACATCGGTTCGTCGTCGACGTAGACCCGCATCACCTTCGCGTCGGGCGCGTTGACGATCGTCTGGCCGACCTCCGCGAAGCCGTAGGCCTGCTCGGCGTGCCGGATGGGCCAGGTCTCGTGCAGCCCGTTGATGAAGGTGCCGTGCTCGTGCGCCCCGCGCCCCTCGATGTGGTTGCCGCGCAGACCGAGGTATCCGTTTCCGACCGAGAACAGCGTCTCTCCGACGCCGTCCTCGGAGTAGGCCGTCTCGATCAGTCGCCAGGGGTCGACGGGGAAGCGGTCGCTGTCGATCATGCGGTCTCCGAGGTGTCGATACGGGATTCGGGGAGGAACACGGCGAGGTCTTCGACGACGCAGGTGGCACCGGAGGCGCGGAGGGCGTCTGCTCCGGTGCCGCGGTCGACGCCGACGACGTCGGCGATACCGGCTGCAGCAGCCGAGGCCGCGCCGGAGGTGGCGTCTTCGAACGCGACCGTCCGGGACGGGTCGACACCGAGCGCGACGGCGCCGGCGGCGAACATGTCGGCGGCGGGCTTGGAGGAGAGCTCGTCGCGCTCGGCGACCACACCGTCGACGACGACGCGGAAGAAGTCGCGGATGCCGGCGGCGCCGAGGACCTCTTCGGCGTTCTTCGAGCTCGACACCACGCCCAGCGGGATTCCCTCGGCGCGCAGGCGTTCGATCAGTGCGAGCGAGCCCGGATACGGGGCGATCCCTTCTGCGCGCAACGAGGTGGCGAAAGCGGCGTTCTTCCGGTTGCCGATTCCGCAGATCGTCTCGGCCTCCGGGTCGTCGTCGACCTCGCCCCACGGCACTTCGACGTTCCGGCTGTGCAGCAGACTGGCGACGCCGTCGTAGCGCTTCTTGCCGTCGACGTAGTCGTAGTAGTCGGCATCCGTGTACGCCGGGCTGATTCCCCACCGCTCGAAGACGTCATCGAAGACGACCTTCCACGCACGCATGTGCACCTCCGCCGTCGGCGTGAGGACGCCGTCGAGATCGAAGAGCACGCCGGCCGCGTGGAACAGGTCGGGCAGGGCTTCTGGCACAGGAGCCTCCAGGAGAAGGGTGTCGGGTATTCGGCACCTCTCCGTGCCACTGTGCAAGCGTAATGCGGTGCGGGCATCGCGGGTAACCCCGGCGCGGCATCCGATCAGAGCAGTTCGGCGGTCTGTCGAGCGATCTGCAGCTCTTCATTCGTCGGGACGACGAGAACGGTGACGGATGACGCGTCGGTGGAGATCCGACGGATGCCGCGCCCGCGCGCCTCGTTCCGCGCGGCATCGATCTCGACACCGGCGAACCCCAGGGTCGACATGGCGGCGGCGCGCACCGCGGCCGCGTTCTCGCCGACGCCCGCGGTGAAGGAGATCACGTCGACGCCGCCGAGCTGCGCGATGTAGGAGCCGGCATAGGCGCGCAGTCGATGGACGTAGACGTCGAAGGCGAGGGTGGCAGCGTCCTCCCCCGCGTCACGGCCGGCGAGGATGTCGCGCATGTCGCTGTGTCCGGCGAGACCCGCCAGGCCGCTCCGGCTGTTCAGCAGCGCGTCGAGATCGTCGATCGAGTATCCGGCCCGACGCGACAGGTGCAGGAGGGCCGCCGCGTCGATGTCGCCGGAACGGGTGCCCATCACGAGACCTTCGAGCGGTGTGAGGCCCATCGAGGTCTCCACCGAACGACCTCCGTCGACCGCGGTCACGGACGCGCCGTTGCCGAGATGGAAGACGAGCTGTTTCAGGTCGGCCAGGTCGCGGTCGAGGTAGGCCGCGGCGGCCTCGCTCACATACTGGTGACTCGTCCCATGGAAGCCGTAGCGCCGCACACGGTGCTCGGCGGCGAGGGCGGCATCGATGGCGTAGGTGTAGGCCGCCGGCGGCAGAGTCTGATGGAACGCGGTGTCGAAGACCGCGACGTGCGGCACGTCGGTGAAGACCGCCTTCGCTGCGCGGATCCCGGCGAGATTCGCCGGGTTGTGCAGAGGCGCGAGCACCGCGAGCTCATCGATCTGTCGCTCGACGTCAGCGTCGACCAGCGTGGGGGCGAAGAAGCGAGCACCGCCGTGCACCACGCGGTGCCCGACGGCGGCCGGACGGCGGTCTTCCAATGACGGACCGTTGGCCGCGAACTGCTCCAGCATCACGGCGAACGCGGCGGCGTGATCGGCGATCGACTGCTCGTCGCGATAGGTCGCGTCGAGCATGGTCGGCATGGCCTCGGCATCCTTCTCGGGCCGCACCGTGTGAGCGACCGGGCTGAGGTCCTGCCCGATCCGCTCGATGAGCCCGTTCGCCAGCTCGTTCTCGTTCTCGACGTCGATCAGGCTGTACTTCAGGGACGAGGAGCCGCTGTTGATCACCAGGACCACGCTCATGCGTCGCCGCCTTCCTCCGCCGCCTGCGCCTGGATGGCCGTGATCGCCACCGTGTTCACGATGTCGTCCACGAGCGCTCCCCGCGAGAGGTCGTTGATCGGCTTGTTGAGGCCCTGCAGCACCGGACCGATGGCGACCGCCCCCGCCGAACGCTGCACGGCTTTGTATGTGTTGTTGCCGGTGTTGAGGTCGGGGAAGACGAACACCGTCGCCCGGCCCGCCACCGCGGAGTCGGGCAGCTTGGTCTTCGCGACGGCGGCATCGGCGGCCGCGTCGTACTGGATCGGCCCTTCGACCGGCAGTTCCGGCGCACGCTCGCGCACCAGAGCGGTGGCCGCGCGCACCTTCTCGACATCAGCGCCGGAACCGGATTCGCCTGTGGAGTAAGACAGCATCGCGACGCGGGGGTCGATGCCGAACTGACTGGCCGTCGCCGCGGAGGAGATCGCGATGTCGGCGAGCTGCTCGGCGGTGGGATCGGGGATGACGGCGCAGTCGCCGTAGACGAGCACGCGGTCGGCGAGCGCCATCAGGAAGACACTCGAGACGACATTCACGCCTTCCTTCGTCTTGATGATCTCGAAGGACGGACGGATCGTGTGCGCCGTCGTGTGCGCCGCGCCCGACACCATGCCGTCGGCCAACCCCAGGTGCACCATCATCGTGCCGAAGTACGACACGTCGGTCACCGTGTCGGCCGCACGCTCGAGCGTGATGCCCTTGTGGGCGCGGAGACGCGCGTACTCCGCGGCGAAACGCTCGACGAGTTCGGGGTCGGTGGGGCTGATCACCTGTGCGGCCGAGATGTCGACGCCGAGGTCGGTCGCCCTGGCGCGCACCGCCGACTCGTCACCCAGGATGGTCAGGTCGGCGACCTCTCTGGCCAGCAGAGCGGCCGCGGCCCGGATGATGCGATCGTCGTCGCCTTCGGGCAGGACGATGTGTCGACGATCGGCACGGGCGCGCTCGATGAGCCCGTACTCGAACATCAGCGGCGTGACGACGCGCGATTCGGCGAGGCCCAGTTGCGTGGTCAGCTCGACCACATCGACGTGCGCCTGGAACAGGCCCAGAGCGCGGTCGTACCGGCCCCTGGCGTCGACAGAGATCCGACCGCGTGTGCCCATCACCCGCACAGCGGTGTCGTACGTGCCGAGGTCGGTGGTGATGATCGGCACCGAGGAGGAGATGCCGTCGAGGAGCTGCGCGATCGGTTCGGGCAGCGGGAACGGGCCGTTCAGGATGATCCCCGCGATGCGCGGGAACGTGCCGGACGAATCGGCCAGCAGGGCCGCGAGCAGCACTTCGGTCCGGTCGGCGGGGATGACCACCACGGCTTCTTCGGTGAGCCGCGGCAGCACGTTGACCATCGACATGCCGGCGACGACGATGGTCATCGCCTCCCGTTCGAGCCGGTCGTCGTCGCCCTTGAGCAGGGTGCCGTCGACGGCGACGAGGATGCTGCGGATCGACGGAGCGACCAGTGCGCGGTCTTCCGGGATCGCCCACACCGGAGCGGTCTTGGCGGGGACGACCTCGCGGACGGCGGCGATGATGTCGTCGAGCGTCTCCGGGTCGGCCCGGTTCACGACGACCGCGAACAGCTCGGCGCGTTCCGTCGTGAGCTCGGAGAGGGCCAAGGCTGCGATCTGTCCGACCGCGGCGGCCGTGCGTGCCGTCGTGGTGCCGAGCTGCTCAGCCTGTCGCTGCTGGTCGCGTCCGCTGAGCACGAGCAGGACAGGGGCTGCGAGGTTCGCCGCGATGCGGGCGTTGAATCCGAGTTCGGCAGGACTTCCGACGTCCGTGTAGTCGCTGCCGATGATCACGACGGAGTCGCACTGCGCCTCGACGGCCTTGAAGCGGGAGACGATGGTCGACAGCGCAGCATCCGGGTCTCTGCGTACGTCGTCGTAGCTGACGCCGATGCAGTCGTCGTAGTCGAGGTGCACGCCGTCATGGGCGAGCATCACTTCGAGGATCTCGTCGCGTTCCGTCACCGACCGGGCTATCGGGCGGAACACGCCCACCCGTGGCGACACGCGCATCAGAGCGTCGAGCGCCCCGAGGGCGATCGTCGACTTGCCGGTATGGCCTTCGGCCGAGGTTACATAGATGCTCCGCGCCACGGGTTCAGCTTAGGCGGGCGCGGCTGTGCACGGGCCCGACAGGGCGTCGACCACGGCGGTGGCATCCGTCTGGAATCGGGAGTAGTAGTCCCGATCGGTGTTCACCTGCACCCGGTGAATGGCGTGCGACGGTTCCATCTGCTGCCAGCCCGGTACGCCGACCAGACGGTCGAAGAACATCGTGGCCGCCGTCGCCGGGTCCATCCGCTCCTCGATGCTCCCCCACCACTCCTGCTGCTGGAACAGCCCGATGCTGGTGGTGCGCGACCCGTCGGGGTTCGTGAACCCGCGGGTCTCCCAGTCGCCGTAGTCGATGTTGTGCAGGCTGCTCTCGCCCATCGCGGTCATCACGCCCAGGATCTGCCCGTCGCGGCCGAGCCCGAGAGCGGATGCCGTGCGCACGATGGTCGCCGCGTTCTCGAGCTGCTCGCCGCTCCATCCTTCGACCCCCGCCTGCGGGAACGTCGTCGGATCGTCGAGACAGACCGCGGCGGGCTCGCGGGCGAGGCCCAACGGGATGAGCACAGCGAAGACGACGACGGCGGCCACCGCGGCCGCGGAGATGAGCACGCGCCGCAGGAGGCGCTGTCGACGCAGTCGGAGTGTCGCGCGCTTCCTGGCCCCCGGCTTACGACGCTTCGTTCGGGAGGCCGGGCGGCGGCGCGACTGCGGGTGGCGCTTCGCCGGGCGCTTTGCGGAGAGGCGCTGCGCGTTCATCCGCGCCGTCGCGCGTGGATGGGTCGCGCTCGCCCGCCGACGAGCGCGGCCGCCGCGCCGCCGATCGCGCCGAAGAGGTGGGCCTGCCACGACGTGCCGTCAGCGACTCCGACGACGCCGGCGAGCATCGATCCGCCATACAGCGCGATGACGATCAGTGCGATGACCGCATAGAGGATGCGGTGGGATATCCGCCCCGGCGCGAAGACGCGCAGCACGACGTAGCCGAAGTAGCCGAACACGAGTCCCGAGGCACCGACGGTGAGCGTTCCGGGCGCATTGAAGAACCACGTGCCCAGCCCGCTCGCGACGGTGACGATCACGGTGACCGCCCAGAACCGACGCGTTCCCTCCACCGCGACCAGGCAGCCGAGCACCAGGAAAGGGACGGAGTTCGCGATGAGGTGTGCCCAGCTCGCGTGCAGGAGCGGGGCGAGGATGATGCCGCCGAGACCGGAGAGATCCCAGGACCGCAGCCCGAAACCGGTGAAGGAGCCGGGCAGGATCGCATCCGCGAACTGGATGACCCACATCGCGGCAAGGAGCAGCACCGGGGAGGCGAAACGACGCAGGGAGTTCGACGAGGTCCGGGGCTGCATGGCGGTCACCCCACGATTGTGGCAGGCGTAGCCCGGAGACGACTGGGTGAATGCGCGGCGCACGGGCACAAAAAATGACCCTCCGCGCACCCAGCAGAGCCCGGTTACCCTTGCTGCGTTTCCGCCCTGGGGGAATTGGCCTGGATGCCGCCACGCGGAGAGCCGTCGTCAAGTCTAGCGGAAGGTGTCACGGGTCGACGACCGGTGGGAGCGAATGATCCACGCTGCCCTGTCAAAGCGTACGATCGAGACACGCGCACCGTGGCGCCGACGCGAGAGGGTACGCATGCCAGAGAACTCCCCCCAGATACCGGTGATGATCGACGCCGACCAGTTCGCCGCGCAGACATCGGCGATCCTCGCCTCGATCGCTCAGGTGATCGACGGGAAGCCGGATGCGGTGCGGAGCGCCGTCGTCTGCCTGCTGGCCGAGGGGCATCTGCTGATCGAAGACGTCCCCGGCGTGGGCAAGACCATGCTGGCTCGTGCGCTCGCCGCGACCGTCGACGCGACGGTGCGCCGCATCCAGTTCACGCCCGACCTTCTTCCCGGTGATGTGACCGGCGTCTCGGTCTACAACCCGGTGGATCGCGAGTTCGAGTTCAAGCGCGGAGCGATCTTCGCACACATCGTGATCGCCGACGAGATCAACCGCTCCTCCCCCAAGACGCAGTCGGCGCTGCTCGAGGCGATGGAAGAGGGTCAGGTCACCGTCGACGGTTCGACCCACCCGCTCCCCGAGCCGTTCCTCGTCGTCGCGACGCAGAACCCGCTGGAGATGGAGGGCACCTACGCTCTCCCGGAGGCCCAGCGCGACCGCTTCATGATGCGCATCTCCATGGGCTATCCGGATGCCGCGGCCGAGGCGCTCATGCTCCGTCAGCGCGACGTGGTCAATCCTCTCGCCGCGGTGTCTCCCGTCGCCGACGCGGCATCCATCTCGCAGCTCATCGCGTGGGCGCGCGCCGTGCACGTGGCTCCCGCCCTGGAAGAGTACGCGGTCGCGCTCGCTCAGGCCACGCGCTCCGACCCGAACCTGCACCTCGGAGCGAGCCCGCGTGCGACCCTGCAGCTCATCCGCGCGGCGAAGGTGTGGGCGGCGCTCGACGGCCGCGACTTCGTCATCCCCGACGACATCACCGCGCTGCTCATCCCGGTGCTCGCTCATCGGCTGCTCCCGGCGCGAGGGGCGCAGCGCGCGGGTGCTCAGCCCATCGAAGCCGCGTTGACCCAGATCGCCGAACGGGTGCGGGTTCCCATCGCAACCCGCGCCTGACCGGACCGACCATGCGACGACGACGAATCCTCACCCCGCGTGGCGCGGGCACGCTCGTCGCGGCAGTCGGGTGTCTCATCGCCGCCAATCTCGTGGGCACCCGCATCCTGGTCTACATCGGCCTGTTCCTGGCGCTCCTCACGCTGTGCTCGGTCATCGCCGTGCGGATGCCTCGACGGTCGGGGACCGTCAGCCGTCAGATCTCGACGGATCTGCTGACCGTGTCCGAGACCTCGCGGGTGACGGTGCGGTTCGCGCTCCGTGCGCTGCGCGTGCCGCACGGACTCTGGCACGACGTGCTGCCGGACGCGGTGGAGGGTGACTCCGGCGGCGAGTACCCTCCCGAGTCCGGTCAGCTCAGCTATCAGATCACCGGCGTGCGCCGCGGGGTCTGGTCGCTCGGCCCGTTGATGCTGCGCACGGTCGACCCCTTCGGCCTCGCGCAGCGGGAGCAATCGTTCGGTGAGACCCGGAGCATCACCGTCGTCCCCGAGATCTTCGCCCTCGCCCCGCTCGCGGTGCGCGTCGGAGCGGCGGGCGGCACCGCTCACACCTCCTCCAGCAGGCTCGGACAGGGCAGTGACAACCTCTCCCCCCGCGGATACATCCCCGGCGACTCGATGCGGCGGATCCATTGGCGAGCCACCGCGCACCGCGGGCAACTCATGGTGCGCCAGGAGGAGCAGGAGTCCAGCCCCGACGCGCTCGTCGTCCTCGATCACAGCAGCCACCGCTGGACCGCACGAGGCAACGAGGCCGACCCGACGTTCGAGGCGGCCGTCTCGCTCTGCGCCTCAGCCGCGGTGCACCTGGCGTCGGAAGGTTACAGCGTCGACGTGATCGACAGCGCCGGGAACGCACTGGGTGCGCTGCGCGGGCACGAGGATGACCGCGACGGCCTGCTCGTCGCGCTGGCTCTGGTGGTTCCGCGTGGCGAGAGCAGGGAACTCGGGGCCCTCATCGGGGGGACACCCCCGGGCCCCCTGGTGTACATCACCGGTGCGCTGGACGAAGAGGATGCCGCGCTGCTGCGACCTTCCGGCGCCGCAGCGGCGATGCTCTTCAGCAGCGATCTCCTGCCGGGCGCCACCGCGGCTGCGACGCAGCACGGATGGACGGTCGCTCGACTCGGATCCGACGTCGCCGAGGCATGGGACGAGGCGGTCTCTGCCCGGATCGGAGTCGGCCATGTTCCGGGCTGAGGGTTCCACTGCGGCCGCGCGATCCGGAGCGAGGGCGGTGCCGCGCTGGCATCGTGATCGTGAGGAAGCCGCCGGAGTCGTACTTCCCGGGGCGCTGACTGCGGCGACCTCGTTCGTGGCCATGTGGCCGTTCACCGCGGTCATCCAGCCGGGCGCCTGGTCGTTCACCGTCCTCGCTGTGATCGTCGTCCTGTCAGCCGTCGGGATGCTGATGCGCTGGCTCCTCCGGCGGCGCTCCCTCGGGCTCAGTGGTCTGGGGGCGCTTGTCGTTCAGAGCGTGGTCGCCGTCGCGCTTCTCACCCGGACGGTGGCCGGCGACACGGCGATCTTCGGGATCATCCCGACGCCCACCACCGTCTCCGTGTTCGCCACCCGGGGGGTCGCGGCGTGGAACGAGGTGACGTTCGGGTCTGCACCGCTGGAAGCGTCCCCGGCGCTCACGGCGGCGATGGGCGTCGGCTTCGCCATCATCACGATCACCCTCGACCATCTGATCGCCGGTCGTGCCGCGATCCTCGCCGTCCTGGTGATGGGGGTGGCCGGCGCCGTGCCGATGATCGCCACCCTCGGCGAACCACACCTCGTCTGGTTCGCGGTGTTCGGCGTGGTCGCGCTTCTCCTGTTCCGGTTCACCGCGCGACGCCATCCGCTCTCTCCTCGGCGATCCTCGGTGGCACTGAGCGTCGCCGTCGGCGCGGCGGCACTGGCGGGGACGATCGCCATCGCACCCGCGCTTCCCGTCACGGCGAACCTCGCCGGCACCGGGGTCGGGGTCACCGTCGACGCCTCCCTCCGACTCGGCGACGATCTACGGCAGCCCAATCCCGTCGAGGTGCTGACTGTGGCAGCCGAGGGAGAGACCGCCCCGTACCTGCGCCTGACGACCCTGTCGCGCTTCGACGGCCGTGTCTGGCAGCCCGATCGCGGCACCATGCAGTCTCAGGACGAAGGCTTCGGTGAACCGGACTGGGGCGATGACATCGTCACGGAGGATCAGAACACCTCGATCCGCGTGCTTCGGATGTCGAGCTCCTGGCTCCCCGTCCCCTACCCGGCCGTGAGCGTCCAGGGGCTCACGGGATCGTGGCGCGTGGCGACCGAGAACCGCACGCTCGTCTCGCGGAGCGCGGAGGCCACCGGCAACGACTACACCGTCGAATCCACGCGGGTCCTTCCCACTCTCGAGCAGATCCGCGGCCGCGATGCGGCAGGGCCCGTCGAGGATGAGGAGACGGACGTGGAGTTGCCGGAGATCATCCCGCGTCTCGCCGAAGAGGTCACCGCCGCGGCGTCGAGCGACTACGACCGGCTGGTGGCATTGCAGAACTGGTTCCGGTCCCAGTTCGTCTACTCGCTGGAGACACCGGTCGACGAGGGCTTCGACGGAACGGGGGCCGACGCGGTCGCCGAATTCCTCGACGTGCAGTCGGGATACTGCGTGCACTTCGCCGGGGCCTTCGCCCTGATGGCGGAGAGCCTCGACATGCGCGTGCGCATCGTCGTCGGGTACCTTCCCGGATCGCTCACCGACGAGAAGCGCGGTGAGGAGTCGGTCTTCTCGGTGACGAGCGACCAGCTGCATTCGTGGCCGGAGGTGTTCTTCCCCGGGGTGGGGTGGGTGCCGTTCGAGCCCACCGCATCGCTGGGCGTACCGACCGAGTTCCAGACGGGCGCCACCGCGGGCGGAGAGACCGGCGGCCCGGCATCGCCGGCTCCCACTTCCGCGCCCCAGACCGAAGAGACATCGGGACCCGAGATCGAACGCGGGGATACCGAAGACGCGGAGGGAACCGCGGGTGAGCTGCGACAGCTCGACCCGACTCCGGTGGTGCTCACGTTCACCGGCATCCTGGTGGTCCTGCTCCTGCCCGCCATCCTTCGCCGCATCGAGCGCGGGCTGCGGATGAGCCGTGCGCGCCGCGGCGACGCGGGAGCGGCGTGGGCCGAACTCCGCGACACCCTGAGAGACCTTCACCTGCCGGTCTCGGATGCCGACTCTCCACGGATGCGCGGTGCGTCGCTCGTGCGCGAGAGCGCGGTCGATCCGGCGGCGATGCGCGTACTGACGGATGCCGTCGAGCGGGCGAACTTCGCGCGCTCCGCGGAGGACGGAGCCGATCTGGCCGCACCGCTCGCCGTCGTGCTCGCGGGTCTCGTCAGGAGTGTCGACCGTCCCACGCGGATCCACGCGCTGCTGCTGCCGCGCTCGTTGTTCGTGATGCGCGGAGCGGATGCCGTCCTGCCGGCCTGACGGTCAGGCCGCGTGTTCGGCGCAGGGAACGGCGTCGCAATCGCCGCAGACGACGAACTGTGCACGGCAGGACAGGTCGGTGCAGTTGGCCGTGCGGTTGGTCGGCGTGCCGCATCCGACGCAGTGCCCGACAACCTGGGCCTGATCGGAGAACTCGATGGAACCGCGCTTGTCGAAGACGTAGAGCGAGCCTTCCCACAGGCCCTCGTCGCCGTACTTCTCCCCGTACCGGACGATTCCACCCTCGAGTTGATACACCTCACCGAAGCCGCGGGCCGTCATCAGGCTCGACAGCACCTCACAGCGGATGCCACCCGTGCAGTAGGTGACCACCGGCTTGCCTTTGAGGTCGTCGTAGGCGCCCGAGTCGAGGAGCGCCACGAAATCTCGCGTCGTCTCGGTGTCGGGGACGACCGCGCCGCGGAAGCGTCCGATCTGCGCTTCGAGCGCGTTGCGACCGTCGAAGAACACGACGTCGTCGCCCCGTTCGTCGACGAGCTCGTGCAGGGCCTCGGGGGTCAATCGGATGCCACCGCCGACGACGCCGTGCTCATCGACACGCAGCTCCCCCGGGGCACCGAACGACACGATCTCGTCGCGCACCTTGACGCTGAGCTTGGGGAAGTCCAGGCTGCGGCCCTCCCCGTCGACACCGGTTCCGTCGCTCCACTTGATGTCGGCATCTTTGAATGGCGCATACGAGCGGAACGAACGCGCCCACTTCTTGAGCGCACGGATGTCGCCGCCGAGCGTTCCGTTGACGCCGTCCTTCGAGATGATCAGCCGGCCACGCAGGCCGAGCGCCTCGCCGAGGTCGCGCTGCCACAGCCGGACGGCCTCCGGGTCCGCGAGGGGCGTGAAGGCGTAGAAAAGGACGATCTTGGGTGTTGCCACCTAGGGATACTACGTCGAGTTCGCGGATGCGTGGCCGCTACCTCACGTCGCGGTTCATGAATGTGATCCCTCCCGCCAGAAGCGCGGCGAGCACCCAGCCGGCCGACACCAGGGCAGCCAGAGAGCTGCCGAGGCGGTCGTCGGGCAGGACTCCCACGGCGGTCACATCGAACCGGAAGGCTTCGAGCAGCGCAAGGACGGGGAGGTAGACGGCGCCGGCGCTCCAGAACGTCACGACGAGCATCGCCACGCCCATCGACATGGAAGCGACGAACAGGGCGACGAGATGAGCCTGCACGATCATCCCCAGTCCCATTCCCCAGAGGCCCGCAACGGCACCGACCGCGAGTGCGCCTGCGATGGACGACCAATCCACCGGGACAGTCCCCATGACGAGGGCGAGGGCTGTGTGACCACCAGCGAGACCGACGAGCGAGACGACCGCTCCGCCGAGCGCCGAGACGGGCAACCTGACGAGAAAGGTCGTCCATCGAGGCTGCAGCATCAGGCGCTGAGCGACGACACCATCACGCCGGTCGATGGTGTATCGGAACGAACCGTAGACGGCGGCGAGAACAGCGCCGTAGGTCGTGAGCACCGTGCCGAACGGCGCGGCGAGCGCCTCTCTGACCTCGAGCGGGGAATCCGCGAATTCCGGCGTGATGGTCATCGCCAACGACAGCGACAGCAGCAACGCCGCCGCACACACCCCGAGCAGGACGACGTCACCCGCCAAGCTGCGCGCCTGAGCTCGAAGAGCCCTGCCGATCACGCCCCCCTCCTGCGTCCCCGAACCCACGCGACCGCGACCAGGCCGACGGCCCACGCGAGCCCGACTGCGAGGGCGGGCCCGAACTGGAGCAGCCGACCCTGGTACCCGGGAACGCTCAAGGCAGCGAGGGCCAGACCGGGCGAGAATTTCGCCACCTCCGGAACTGTGCGCAACAACGCGAGCTCCACCGCCATCGGGAAAGCGAGAACGATGACCGCGGTCAGATAGTAGTTCCGAGCGATCCAGCCGATGGCGCCTCCGATGAGTGCGCCGAGGATCGCACCGGCCAGCGCCCCCGCATACGTTCGCCAGGCTTCCGGGGTGAGAGCGAGCGACATACCGTTCCGGCTCAGGATGAAGCAGACGCCCGCTGTCCACAGCGCCGAGACACAGACCGAAAGCGCGATCGCCACCAGCGCTCCCGCGACAAGTTTTCCGCAGAACGTACGACGGAAACCGACCCCGGTGAGCGTTCTCTCCATCGAGGCGTAGTAGTACTCGCGGGTCACAGCGTATGCACCGACGAACGCCGCCGAGATGGCGGACCA
Source organism: Microbacterium sp. CGR2 (assembly GCF_003626735.1). Classification (NCBI taxonomy): domain Bacteria; kingdom Bacillati; phylum Actinomycetota; class Actinomycetes; order Micrococcales; family Microbacteriaceae; genus Microbacterium; species Microbacterium sp. CGR2. Next base: position 172,122 of record NZ_RBHX01000001.1, read on the forward strand.
GGCGAGCGGCTCCAGCAGGCGGCTGGTGGCCGCGCCGGGCTCGAGGCCCGCGAGGTCGAAGCGCGAGCCGTCAGAGAAGAGCACGAACGCGGGCATGAGGAAGGCGACGAAGTAGATCGCCACGATGGACAGTCCGCTCACCGAACGCAGCACTTCGCTGCGAATCCCTCCCCTCATGCCAGCGCTCCTTCCACGAGATCGAAGTACTTGCTCTCCAGCGAATCGGCTCCGCTCGTCACGAGGTCGCCGAGACGCCCGGCGAAGAGCGCCCGCCGCTTGATGATCACGACCTCATCCACGACCTGCTCCAGCTCAGCCAGTTGATGGCTGGCGACCAGCACGGTTCCGCCGGCTTCGCGATAGCCGCGGAGGAATCTACGAAGCCAGCGGATGCCGTCCGGGTCCAGCCCGTTCGCAGGCTCGTCGAGGATGAGGGTTCGAGGCGATCCGATGAGGGCTGCCGCCAACCCGAGCCGCTGGGCCATCCCCGTCGAGAAGGTCTTCACGCGGCGGTGGGCATCGGAGGCGAGGCCCACTTCCTCGAGCACCTCGGCGACGCGGCTGCGCGGTGCGCCGGTCGCGAGTCGGGAGATCTCCAGGTGCCGCCGCGCAGTGATGCCCACTTCGAAGCCGAACCCGTCCATGTGGACACCGACGTGCGATGCGGGATTGTCGAGTGCGGAGAACGGCACGCCGTCGACGAGGCTGTCACCGCTCGTCGGCGTGAGCAAGCCGACGAGGGCTCGCAACGTGGTCGATTTCCCTGCGCCGTTCGGGCCCAGAAGCCCGACGATAGACCCCCGCGGCACGACGAACGACAGCTCCTCGACCGCGACCCGCCCGCCGTACTTCTTCGTGAGTCCTCGGACTTCAATCGCATGATCATTCATCGTCATCCCTTTCCTGCTTCTCCTTCTCGTTCTGCAGCCCTGACAGCGGCACCGTCACGCCGGTCGCCCAGAGGCTCTGCCACAGACTTCCCACGCCGAGCTCGACTCGCGCCTGCCCCGCGGAAGGCAAGATCCCGACCCCTGCGGATACGTCCACGCCGGCAACGACCGCCGCGGGAACCGACACACCTTCCGCCGCCACGGGAAACAGAGCATCGAGTGGAACCTTCGTCGGTTGCGGTCGCTGCGGGGTGACTGTGCCGTCACCCACCTGCTCATTCGCGAGAAGGCCGGTGTTCATCAGTACGACGCGGGCTCCCTCCGGCACGTCCGACTGGGCCTTCCCACCTGTGCGCACGAGGACCACACGGTCACCGTCAGTGATGAAACCGAGCGTGGTCACCAGGGGCACCGGAATCGAGGCTCCTGCGATCACGCCGCCGGCGACCAGGGCGGAGATGACGGCGAAGAATCGGGGGCGGGAAACACTCGACCGGAGGACTCGATGCAGCGCCCTGACGAGGATCACGATGCCGACGAGGACGACCACGGCTTCCAGTGCCACCACGAGCAGACCGAGAGCCGGCCCGCCTCCGGCGAGCGCCCTGCCGATGCGGGCGACGGCGAACAGCACCAGCGCGATCGGGGCGAGGAGGCTTGCAAGACCGAACGGGACGCTCCACCACCTGTCCACGTTCTTGCTCAGCTGCGGCCCGCCGAACAGGAAGCGGGTCAGGGAGTTCGCGCCGTCACGAATCGCTCGCCCCCGGAGATTCGGCTCGTCCAGTGCGCTCATCAGCGCGATGTAGCCGTCGAACCGCACGAACGGGACCAGATTGACCACGACGATGGCGATGCAGGACAGCGCGAGAAGCAGGAGGGTGTGGTCGACGGCCGGTTGAGGAAGCATCAGCGCGGCGAGGAGCGCGATCGCAGCGACGACGGCGTGCACTGCAGGTCCTGCCAGTGCGACGGCGACGCGTTGCCAGCGGCCCGGGAGGCGCCAGCCATCCGTCACATCGACGAAGAATGCCGGAGTGAGGTAGAAGAGCATGAAGCCGGCCCGGCGGGGTCTTCCGCCGAACCTCGTGAGAGTGAGTCCGTGCGCAGTCTCGTGAAGCAGGGTCATCAATGACAGTGCAGTGACGAGGATGACGAGGTCCGGTAGCGGCAGCGGCCGACTGAGGACGTTCAGCAGGTCTCTCACCTGCAGGATCGCGGCCACGAGCCCGAGGCACATCAGGACGGCAACTGCTGCCTGCAGCGGTCGACGTGACAGTGGGAAGACCAGGCGATCCAGACGGCGGAAGATGGCGGGCGCGCGGAGCGTGGCGATCTGCACGGTGAAAGGTGGCCGATAGGTCACTCGTCCGGGTGGGAGGTTCGTGTCACCTTCGAGAAGTCCACTGGCACGGAACCGCTGGACCAGGTGAAGGAAACTCTCCATCGATTCGGAGGCGGCGAAGCGCCTGTGCAGATCGCGCAGCCCGGTCTCGCCATCCATCGCTGTCAGCAGATCGACGACCGTCCGCGAGACCCTTGATGTGGGCACGTCATGGTGCACCGCAATCCACATACCCTCGTCTGCGGCTTCCTCGAACGCGACGCCGACAGCGAGAAGCGGGCGGGCGTCCGCAGTGAGTGGAGCGGAAGAGAGGGGCTTTCGTCGGCGAGCGGAACTAGGAGGAAGCATCGTCGCGCACCCCTCCCCGGCGTGCCGCGCACACCGTCTTGAGGAGAACGATGTCCACCCCGCGATGTGCTCGAATGGGAGAGATCTCGGGTGCGGCGAAGCCGGCGTCGACCAGCTCGTCCGAGAGCACCTCGGGGCTGAGCACTCGCAGGCGACTCGTGAACACCGTCACTTCGCGGCCGTCCGCGATGTCGGAGGCACGAACCCAGTTGACGAGACGCGCGGCGCCATCCTCCTCCATCTGCTGCGAGAACACGTAGGTCTCGTCCCCACCCGGCCCGGGGACGCTGATCTCTTCGTCTCTGGGCACTGCAAGGCTCGCCGCCGAGGCGCCTGTCGCGACGGTGAAAGCGAAGACCCCGTCAACGGCAAGGTGGCGTTGCACACTCGCGTAGAGGCGCGACCTTCCCGGACGGTCGAGCAACGTGATGGATGTCGCACCGATGACGACAAGCCCGTATCGACGCTCCAACGAGAAGTCCCGCATGTCCGCGACGGCACACTCCAGCCCCGCCTCATCCGGCAAGGCCCGACGGAGGTGAGCGAGCATGTCGTCGGAGAGATCGATCGCGGTCACCCGCCTGCCGGTTCTCACCAGGGGGACCGTCAGCCGGCCACCTCCTGCGGCGACGTCGAGAATCGGCCCCGCGGTATTTCTCGCGAGCGCCAGCACCTCTCTGATCTCCGCACGGTCGCAACCCACCAGCCGCTCGTAGAAGTCTGTGCCCGCTCCTGCGTACAGGTCTTGCTCCCGGGCAGCCGCCCCCGCCGTGTCGAGCCGCGCCGATATGGCGTCGGTGATCGAACCTGACATTCACTCATCACCTCTCATCGGGACCAATGGGGTGCGGGCGACCAGACCGCCCGCACCCCCTCGGTCAGGTCGCGATCGCTGCCGCACCACCGACGATGGTGATGATGTAGCTCACGTGCTCCCACCATTCAAGCGGCGCGTCGATTTGTTCGAGTTCCACGAACTCGAGCGATTTCTTCTGCAATTCCCACCTCCTTGCTGGCGGCCATTCCTACGTCAAGGCCAGGATTCCGATGATCACGCCCACGGCAAATCCTCGAACGAAATCATCGGTGTCATTCAGTGCTTCCATCGCCTCGAGTTCAGTGAACTCGAGCCTCGGCGACACAGCTTGCATCGCCTACCTCCTCTCTCCGTCTCGATCTCGGTCCCGGCGGGATCACGTCGCAGCGGCCGCGCCGATGCCTATCAGCACCAGCGCGCCAATCGCGCCTTTGTAGAAGCTCTCCCAACTGGGCGCTTCCATCTCGTCCAGTTCTTGGAACTGGATCTTCTCTACCCTTGTGTTCATTCGATTCACCCCCTTCGAACGGAATAGGAAGGTCGGCCGCCTTCGCCGACTTTCTGTCGGCTCCAGTGGGAATCACGGAGCACATCGCAGAAGTCTTCCGCCACGAGTTCGGCGAGCATCGGTTGGCGATTTCCCCATGCCTTCTCGGTGGCCACCGCGATACGGCAGATATGGTCGGCGTTCGGCGCTCTCGGAATGGGAATTCTCCAGCGTCGGATGAGGGCGGATATGCCCTCGGCTGGGTCCAGGGGAAGGTCCGCTCGTTGCGAGACGCCTGCCCAGAAGTTCTCGAGGCTCTGCCGATCACCCCACCGTCTGTCTCCGGAGCAGATCCGGCGCCAGACCGCAGCGATCACGGCTGCCGTCGCGACCATCTTGCGAATCCCGAGCAGGAACGAGACTTCGTTCGCCACGTACCAATGACGGGCACTGTACGGGTCTCGGCCCCGCAGAGCAGCGGTGCGCTGGGTGGCCGCACTCAGACGCGCGAGGCGCAGTCGTCCCGAAGCAGAAGCCGAGTCACGAGTCGCCGACTCGAGGAGAGCGCGCCCGAGAGCGACGGCATCGCTGTTCCCTCTCGGGCTTCTCTGTGAACTCGTGGATGCGCCCGCCAGACGGAGAAACGCCTCCAGCGCTCCCTCTTCGACCATGTCGGGCGTGAGAGTGCTCAGGTTGAGCGAATCGATGATGGCATGGCGCGGTCGCAGGGAACGTCCGACGATGAGCCGATGGCCTTCTTCGTTGGTGACGACGCCGACGCTGTTGGTTTCCGACGAGGTGCCCAATGTCGTCGGAACTGCGACGATATCGATGGGCGGCGGAGCATCGGGCAAGAAGGTCAGCGCCGACCGTGCGGCATGCCCCACGACGTAGTCGAGCACCCGCCCTCCGGCGAGCGCAAGAGAGGCGATCTTGCCGACGTCGAGAACACTGCCTCCGCCGACAGCCACGATGACGTCAGGCCGCCAGCGAGCGATCTTCCGTGCGATCGCGACCGCGATCGTGATGTCTGCTGACGACGCGTCGACCTCTATCCTCCTGGCCGGGCAACTCGCCAGGAACGGGACGGTGAGCGCCGCATCCGTGATCACGAGGGTCTCACGCCCTGCAGTGAGGCGCTCAGCCACTTGAGAGGCCACCCCGTGCCCGTGCCAGAGTGTGGGAACCCTTCCTGCAAATCCCGAGGTCACGCGAACTCCCCCTGGACCTGCGCCAGCCCGGCCCGCACAGCCGAATCCACTTCGAGTAGATCGCTGGCGGTGAATCCATACGCCGGAATCAGCCCGATGGAGCTCGGCCCGGGCTGCACGAGGACGCCGTTCTCGGCGATGGCGGCGACCACTCGGAGCACCTCGAGCCCGGAGAGCGGCGTTTCATTCTGGTGTCGAAGCCCCAGTCCGAGAAAGCAGCCACGTCCTGTCATCTCCGTCACGACACCGTCCGTCTTCCACGATCTCGCCAGGCGCAGCAGCTCCGCCGCAAGGGCTCGCGTGGTCGATTCCACGTCGATACGGCGAAGTTCGTCGATCACCGCGACAATGGCGGCCGCACAGGCCGGCGTTCCCGCTTGTGTCTCACCGTGGACGAAGGTCCAGCCACCGCGGACGAATTCGGAAGCGACACGGACCCCCACGAGGAGCGCCGCTGCCCCCATCGCGCCGTTGGTCAACGCTTTCGACAGGATGAGCACATCGGGTCCGGCAGCCCATTCGTCGGTGGCGAGCATCGACCCCGTGCGGCCGAACCCTGTGGCCACCTCATCCGCGACGATGAGGAACCCGTACTCGTCGCGCAGGGCGAGAAGGCGATCTATGAACACGTCCGACAGTGCGTGTGCACCGCTGCCCAGGATGGGCTCGACGACGATAGCGGCCACTCTGGAGCCTTCACGCTTCAACAGCGTTTCCAGCTCTTCTCCGTCGTCATCGTGCGCGACGTGCCTCACCGACCGGCGGTCGACCGAATAGACGGATTGCAGCAGTGCGTCTCCGCTCAGCGCGTGGCTGCCGTACATGGTGCCGTGGTAGCTGCCTGACAGACCGACGATGAGCGAACGGGACCTGGCGCCTTTCTGGAACCAATACTGTCGTGCGAGTTTCATCGCGGCGTCGTTGGCCGCGCCGCCCGACGTGGAGAAGACGACCCGGCTGTATCTGGTCGGGTCCGCGAGTTCGATGAGAGCATCCGCCGCAACTTCCGCGTACCGGTGCGGCGCTCTGAACAACGACAGGTAGGAGGCGTCGTGAGTCGCTTTGCTCACGGCTTCGGCCACCGCGAGGTTCCCAAAGCCGAGTGGAACATTCCACAGTCCGCTCGTCGCGCACAGACGTGTGGTTCCGTCAGCGAATTCGATGCGATGCCCGGCGGCGGAGACGGCGACACGATCACGCGTGAAGCTCGCGTCTGCAGGGAGCATCGAGGTCCAGAGCGCATGAGGGACTCTCGACGTCCGCTCTCCTTCGACCATCATGAGGCGTCGACTCGCCTTCCGAAGTGGGCGTCGAGCGCGGCGACAGCTTCGAGGCACAGCACGTTCGCCACAGGAGTACGCACACGAAGCTGCCGAGCCACTCGCTCGACCGCGATCTCCAGCGTGCTCGAGGTCTGAGTGGCGGCCACCACCGTGGCCGTCGACGGCGACAGCAGCTGGCGGCGCAGAGTTCGGGTGTCTGCGAACACGAAGCCCTCTGCCGTTTCCAGCAGGAATGGATCCGCGGTCAGCGGCTCGGCATCGGCGAGACCGTCGTCGAGAAGGGACCACCCGAATCCCGAGATCTTTGCGGCCCCGTTTGCAAGCCGGAGCATTTTCATGAGGTCCGTCGCGTTGAGGTACCGTTCGATCCGTTCGCGATTGCGCCCGTCATCCGTGAGCACCTCTCGCGGCGCACGATCTCCCCACGCCACGGCACGAGGGAGCGGGAGGGCGAGCAAGGCCAGCAGCTCGTCGACGCCGCCGAGGACCTCGCCCTGTACACCGACGCTGACCCTGCCTTCCGCGCTCACTCTGATGGCGGTCGGCTTCTCGAGCTCACCCGGTCTCGCCAGGGCGGCGCGATCCGCGAGGAGAACGCGCGGGTCGATCAATGCCGACGGAAATACTCCGGTTCGACGAGCCAGTTCGGCGTCGTCGAGAAAAGCCCGCCAGCTGGATGCGTCGAGGATGCACACTGCGGTGGGACCGACGATATGGACGAATGCCGCAGCGACATACTCCTGGAGTTCCACACCGCGTTCACCGATGAACAGCTCGTCGCCGACCTCATTCAGGGCGCCCCGGTACCGCACGACGCGGGCACGCCCCGCGAACGGTCCACTCTCCGCAGGCAGAAGAATCACGTCCTCCGCGCCTGCCACCTCCTCGACACCTTCTGCCGTGGCCCCGTTGTCGACCAGGAACACCCGCGGATACGACTCTCGGGCTCCGGTCAGCCATTCGCGCAGAGCCCGCGGTCCCACGAGTTCCGGCGCGGTCCCCTCTGCGTCTTCTCGCATCATGCGCCGCCTCGCGTGCGTCGCGCCCAGCTCGCGCTCCCCTGCATGCTTCCTCCCGCTGTCATAGCTCATCTGGCCTCGATACGTCCTCGTATGAGGCTATAGAGAAGCCCTACAAGGTGCAATATTCTGCGCGCAGGTCTCGCTGTCGAGCGCGCGTCGCGTCGGCACCCGCACCGGATGACCTGTCACTGCCCACCCGAGCCATCGGATAGGATGGACAGGTTGTTACCTGGTGACGTGTCCGAGCGGCCGAAGGAGCACGCTTGGAAAGCGTGTGTTGTGCAAGCAACCGCGGGTTCGAATCCCGCCGTCACCGCCAGAGAAAAAGGGCCCCGCATCAGCGGGGGCCTTTTCTGCATCGACCGGAGCGTCAGTCTCCGGCAGGCTGGAAGCGCACGCCGTAGCTCTGCGCGCCCGGAGCGGCGGGGAGCCGCGTCATTCCGAGACGCTCGTAGAACGCGGCAGCGCCGACGTTGTTCGGGTCGATACCCAGATGCAGCCCGGACACGCCTCGCCTCGTCAACTCGGCGAACAGCGTCTCCATCAGTCGGCGTCCGAGGCCTTGACCCTGCGTCTCCGGCAGGAGATCGATGTGCAGGTGAGCGGGGTACTCGGCCGCGTTCGGCTCGATGCCCGGCATCCGGGTGTAGCCGTAGTCGACCATGCGATCTTCCCGCGTGACGATCTCGGCCGGTCGGGGGTGGGCCGCGCTGCGCGTAGGCCACCATTCGTCGCGGAACCACGTGTAGAACGCATCCGTGTCGTCGGTCGCCACGATGTAGCCGATGGCGCGGCCGTCATCGGTTTCCACCACCCAGGCGAGGTCCGGATGCCGCTCGACGTAGGGGACGGCGAAGAGGTCGCCCCAGAGGCTGTCGTCGCTCAGGATGCCCGTCGCGTCGCCGCCCGCATCCGCGGTCTGCACACAGATCTCGGACACGGCGGCGCGATCTGCGGGGCGGTAGGGGCGGATGCTCGACATTGCGGACTCCTCGGGATCTATCGGGGCGCCGTCAGCTTATCGGCCGACATATCCTGCTGCGGCCCCCGCGCCCACGGCAGGAGCCAGGCGCCGAGCACCAGAACAACACCCGCGCCCACGAGCGCTCCACCCAGGGTGTCGGTCGCCCAGTGCACCGACAGGAACGTGCGCGAAAGGGCCATCCCGAGAATCCAGAGAGCGCCGAGGAGCGCCGTCCACACTCGGGGAAACAGGATCCAGAACACGAATGCGACCGTTGCGGCGTTGGCTGCATGACCAGAGGGGAACGAGCCGTAGTCGCTCAGCACCAGCATGTCGTCCGGTCGAGCGCGGCCGAAGAGCTGCTTCAGCAGCTGCACCACACCCGCGCTGACGGCGAAACAGATCGCGGCGAAGATGGCACTGCGCCATTGCCGTGTGAGCACAAGGGTGAGGATCGCCAGCAACGGCACCCCGAGGATGGCCACCCAGCCGCCGCCGATCCAGTCCATCGCGAGCGCGAAGGAGAGCATCCAATCGCCGCGGATGCCGGCGATCATCTGGTTCCACCACTGATCGAACCCGGGGGGCTCGGAGTAGCCGAACACGATCGCGGCGCCCAGCGCCGTCGCGAGGACGAGGCAGCCGACACCCCACCACAGCAGCATTCGCCTGTTCATCGTCTTATTCTGGCTGATGAATCCTGAACACTCAGGGATTGAGCATCGCCACAGTCCGCGGACGGACGATCAGCCACAGCGCGAGGATGCCGATCACGGCGCATCCCACCATGACCGAGGCCATGGTCGTCGCAGTGATGCCGGCATCATTGGACACCCATCCGACAACCGGCGACACCAGACCCGCGACACCGAAGTTCACCGCGCCGAGGATGGACGCCGCCGTCCCCGCTGCCTTCCCGTGACGGTCCAGCGCCAGCACCTGCACGTTCGGGAAGGTGAAGCCGCACGCGGTCATGAAGACGAACAGCGGCACGACCGTGCCCCACAGCCCGAGGCCGAGCTGGTCGGTGAGGATGATCGTGACGCCCGCGAGCAGCATCACGCCGGTCGAGTATGCGAGCACCCACTGCGGCCCGAACCGGGCGGCCAACCGAGACGCGGCCTGCACTCCCGCGACGACGCCGAGCGAGTTGACCGCGAACAGCAGGCCATACTGCTGGGCATCGAGGCCATGCGTCCCCTGGAACAGGAACGGAGATGCGGAGAGGTACGAGAACAGACCGGAGAAGGTCATGCCGCCGATGACCAGCACACCCAGGAACACCCGGTCGGAGAGCACTGAACGGTACCGCTGCAGCATGGTCGCGCCGCCGCGGTCCTGTCGTCGCGCGACGGGGAGCGTCTCCGGAACGAAGAGGACGGCCGACACCAGCATCACGATGCCGTAGGCGGCGAGGAAGCCGAAGATGCCCCGCCACGGCATCAGCGTCAGCAACCAGGAGCCGATCAGGGGGGCGATGACCGGCGCGACGCCCGAGACCAGAGCCAGCCGCGACAGCATGACCACCAGCCGGCGACCGCCGAACAGGTCGCGGACGATCGCCATCGCCACCACGCCACCCGCCGCCGCACCGATGCCCATCAGCACGCGCGCAGCGCTGAGCAGGGCCAGATCCGGCGCGAACGCCGCGCCGAGGCTGGCGAGGACGTGCAATGCCGTCACCGCGATCAACGGAACCCGTCGCCCGACCTTGTCACTGAGCGGTCCGACCACGAGCTGCCCGACCGCGAAGCCGATCATGGTCCCGGTGAGCGTCAGCTGGATCGCGGCCGCAGTGGTCTGGAAATCCTCCTCCAACACCGGGAATGCCGGGAGATACAGGTCGATCGTGAACGGCCCGAGCGCCGTGAGCGCCCCGAGCAGCACGATGTAGAGCGTCCGGCGCCCGTGCGAGAGCGCGTCGCCGGGGTGAAGCATGATGGGCGCCGTCGAGGGGTTCGCGCCGAGTGTCCGGATGGCGCCCGTCGCCGTGGACGTGCGGATGCTGCCGGTGACGGTGCGGATGCCGCCGGTGGTCGTGCGGCCCGGCTGCGGGGTCGAAGGAGTGGGGCCAGTGTGGGGAGCGTCAGGCACGACGGTCCTTCCGAATTCAGGAGGCGTGCGTGGTCGAAACGATTCGGCCAGGGGAAGCGTCCATGCTATCGGAGTCCGCAGGTGCGGGAATCAGTGAGCGAGCCGAGCGACCCGTGCGAGCCCTTCGTCGAGATCGGCGATCAGGTCGTCGACGTCTTCGATGCCGACCGAGAGCCGCACCACGTTCTCCGGAACGGCGAGCGCGGTGCCGCGCACCGACGCGTGGGTCATCTCCGGCGGATACCCGATGAGGGATTCCACGCCGCCCAGCGACTCGGCGAGCTGGAAGAGCGAGGTGCTCTCCGCGAATGCCCTCGCCGCGTCGGCTCCGGCGGCCAGCCCGAGTGACAGCATCCCGCCGAAGCCGCTCATCTGCCTCGCGGCGATGTCGTGTCCAGGGTGCGAGGCGAGACCGGGGTAGAAGACCCGCTCGATCTCATCGCGTCCCGCCGCCCATTCGGCGATGGCCTGCGCGTTGGCCGAGTGCTGACGCATCCGCACGGCCAGAGTCTTGATGCCGCGTGTCGTCAGCCAGGCGTCGAGCGGCGCCGAGACCGCACCGACAGCGAACTGCTGGAACTTCACCTGATCGAAGAAGCGCTCGTCGCCGAACACCACCGCTCCTCCGAGCACGTCGGAGTGCCCGCCGAGGTACTTGGTCGTCGAGTGCACGACGAGGTCAGCCCCCAGTGCGAGAGGCTGCTGGAGAGCGGGCGACGCGAAGGTGTTGTCCACCACGACGATGGCCCCCGCCGCGTGCGCGACCTCGGCGATCTGCGCGATGTCGACGACCTTCAGCAGGGGGTTGCTCGGAGTCTCCAACCAGATGATCTTCGTCTCCGGGCGGATGGCCGCGCGGATGACGTCGACGTCGGCGAGCTCGACGGTCGTGGTCTCGATGCCCCACGGCGTGAGGACCTTGGTGAGCAGACGGTACGTGCCGCCGTACACGTCGTTGCCCAGCAGCACGTGATCGCCGGGCTTCAGGATGCCGCGCAGCAGCGCATCTTCGGCGGCGAGTCCGGATGCGAAGGAGAGCGCACGGGACCCGCCCTCGAGCGCCGCGAGCTGCGTCTCGAGGGACGAACGCGTGGGGTTGCCGGCGCGGTTGTACTCGTACCCCTCGCGGAAGCCGCCGATGCCGTCCTGCACATGGGTCGAGGACTGGTAGATCGGCGGGATGATCGCGCCGGTCGTCGGGTCGGGCGCCTGGCCCGCGTGGATGGCTCGGGTGGCGAAGGCATGCTCGGACATGACCTCAGCCTACGACCGGGGCGCGCGCGGCATCCGTTCCTGTTACGTCCCGCGTCGTCGTCACCGCGACAGGTACGCCAGCAGGTCCTGCCGCGTGAGCACCGTGTGCGGCTTGCCATCTTCTGTCACGAGCAGCGCGTCGGCATCGGCCAGCGCCGCGCGCGCCTGTGCGACCGACGCGTGGATGCCGATCAGCGGGAGCCGCTCGCCGACATGGTCGCCCACGGCGTCCGTCGGGTTCGCGTCTCCGCGGAACAGGAGGTCGAGCAGCCCCTTCTCGTCGACGGTGCCGACGACCTCGCCCATCATCACGGGCGGCTCGGCGCTGAGGACGACCAACTGGGACACGTCGAACTCGGTCATCATCGCGATGGTCTCGAGCACGGTGTCGCTGGGGTGCGCGTGCACGAGGTCCGGAATCGCGGAGTGCGGTCCTCCGGCCCGACGATGCGCTCGAGCCGTGAGCACATCGGCGACGGTCTCGCCCTCCTCCACGTCGCTGAAACCGTAGGAGCGCATCCATCCGTCGTTGAAGATCTTGCCCAGGTAGCCACGGCCGCCGTCGGGGAGCAGGACCACCATCACCGCGTCCGCGGGCAGGTCTCGTGCGGTGCGGAGCGCGCCGACGACCGCCATGCCGCTGGAGCCACCGACGAGGATGCCTTCCTCCCTGGCCAGGCGCCGTGTCATCGCGAAGGCTTCGGCGTCGCTCACCGCCACCACCTCGTGCGGAACCGTGGGGTCGTACGCCCCCGGCCAGATGTCTTCGCCCACCCCCTCCACCAGGTAAGGGCGACCGGTTCCGCCGCTGTACACGCTCCCCTCGGGATCGACGCCGATGATGCGGACCCGATCGTCCGAGACGTCGCGGAGATAGCGCCCGGCGCCGGTGATCGTGCCTCCGGTCCCCACTCCCGCGACGAAGTGGGTCACGCCGCCGTCGGTGTCGCGCCAGATCTCCGGACCCGTGGTCTCGTAGTGGCTGCGCGGCCCGTTGGGGTTCTCGTACTGATTCGGCTTGAACGCACCGGGAATCTCGCGCGCCAGGCGGTCGCTCACGCTGTAGTACGACTCCGGGCTGTCCGGCGCGACCGACGTCGGCGTCACCACGACCTCAGCGCCGTACGCCCGCAGCACGTCGATCTTGTCGGCGCCGACCTTGTCCGGCACCACGAACACGCACGCATAGCCCCGCTGTTGCGCGACCAGCGCCAGACCGACACCGGTGTTCCCGCTGGTGGGTTCGACGATCGTGCCGCCGGGCCGCAGATCGCCGGCCTTCTCTGCGGCATCGATGATCCGCCGAGCGATCCGGTCCTTCGCGGAGCCCCCGGGGTTGAGGTACTCGAGCTTCACGAGCACCGTGCACGCGACACCCTCTGTGACGTGCTGGAGCTTCACCAGGGGCGTGTCGCCGACGAGGTCGACGATGGACTCTGCGTACTTCATGACTTCAGGGTACGGCGGCGGATGCCGCGGGTGGGGACATGTTGCACCCGCCCGCGGCTTCCCCCATGCACCGGAGGGTCAGCCCTTGGTCGAGCCGGCCAGCAGTCCGCGAACGAAGTAGCGCTGCAGGGCGAAGAACACGATCAGCGGAACGATGATCGAGACGAACGCTCCGGCGGTCAGCAGGTACCAGCCCTCACCGCGACCGGTGATCTCGGCCAGGACCTTCGTGATCGGCGAAGCGGCGCCGTCTGCGAACACCAGAGCGACGAGCAGATCGTTCCAGACCCACAGGAACTGGAAGATCGCCACGGATGCGATCGCCGGCATCGTCAGCGGCAGCACGACCCGGAAGAAGATCTGGCCACGGGAGGCACCGTCCACTCGCGCCGCCTCGATGATCTCGCCCGGAATCTCCGACATGAAGTTGTGCAGCAGATAGATCGCCAGCGGAAGCGCGAACATCGTGTGCGCGATCCACACCTGGGCGTATCCACCCGACGCATTCAGGCCGGTGGTCGTCTGCAATCCGAACAGGTTGATGCCGGTCGAGAACGACGTCAGCAGCGGCACCAATGCCATCTGGATCGGCACGATCTGCAGGGCGAAGACGAAGATGAACAGGGCGTTGCGGCCCTTGAAGTCGATCCACGCGAACGCATACGCCGCCATCGCCGCGATCATCAGCGGGATGAGGGTAGCCGGGATCGTGATGACGATCGAGTTGAAGAACGACTCCAGGATCGTCAGCTGCGTGGTTCCGGACTGCAGCACCGCCACATAGTTGTCCAGGGTGAACTCCGGGTTGGTGAAGGCTTCCCACCACCCGGAGCTGTCGATGTCGTCACGCGGCCGGAACGAGGAGATGAACAGACCCAGGGTCGGGATCGTCCACAGCACCGCGATCAGGATCGACGCTGCCGTGGCCCACGGGCGACTGAGACGCTTGCGCACGCGACCCGCAGAGGCGTCGAGGCGTCCCCCCGTGGTGATGGCCCTTGTGCTCGCGGCATCCGCCGTGGGCTCGGCCGTGCCGGAATTCGTCGAGGTGGTCATCGGATCTCCCGCTGCTTCTTGAGCTGGCGTGCGTTGTAGATGACGATCGGCAGCACCAGGATGAACAGGATGACGGAGAGCGCGGCACTGCGTCCCGCCTCGAACTTGGAGAACTGGGTGTACATCTCGTTGGCGAGCACCGAGGTTCCGTAGTTTCCACCGGTCATCGTGCGAACGATGTCGAAGACCTTCAGCGAGGCGATCGAGATCGTCGTCAAAACGACGATGAGGGCCGGCCGGATCGACGGGATCGTCACAGACCAGAACCGCTGCCACGCGTTGGCGCCGTCGAGTTCGGCCGCCTCCAGCAGTTCCGCCGGAACGCCCTTGATCGATGCCGAGAGCACGACCATCGCGAAACCGGTCTGCACCCAGATCAGCACCACGATCAGCGCCAGGTTGTTCCACGGCTCGTTGAGGAGGAACTGCTGGGGTTCGCCGCCGAACCAGACCAGGATCTGGTTGAGCAGACCGATCTGCTCGAACTCGGGACCGCGGTACGTGTACACGAACCGCCAGATGATGCTGGCTCCCACGAACGAGATGGCCATCGGCATGAACACGAGCACCTTGTAGATCTTCTCGCCGCGCGTGCGGTCGATGAAGACGGCGTAGGCGAGACCGATCAGCGTGGAGAGAGTCGGCACCAGCAGCACCCACACGATGGTGTTCACCACCGAGGTGACACCGTCTTCCTGCGTGAAGATCCAGATGTAGTTGGCGAAGCCGACGAAGTTCTGTCCGGTGGAGTTCCAGAACGAGGAGTACACCGTCTGCAGCGACGGAAGGATGAGTCCGACCAGCAGCAGCAGCAGCGCTGGCGCCATGAACGCGACGAGTTGGATCAGGTAGCCCGCGCCGTCGCGGGACCGGTAGTCCAGGAAGAAGAACAGCGCGCCGACCGCGACCGCCACTCCCATGGCCCAGTAGTAGGAGTTGAAGAACCACATCACCGCGAGCGGGATGAGAAGACACATCGCCAGCCGGATGCCGGTGTACAGCGCGCCCTTGCGCGGTGCGATGTCCACGAGAAGCAGGATGGCGACGACGACCACCGCGAAGGCGATGACCACCACCAGGGCCTGCAGGATCGGCGGGAGCGTGCCGATCCATTGGAAGAATACTGTCGCGTTCACGGATGCCCCTTCGTCACGCGTGCGGGATCTGCGGTCCGCACGAACGCGTGGGGACCGTGAGCGAGAAGGGCCGCCCCGCAGGGCGGCCCTCCTGCTCGATCAGCTGGCGGGCCAGCCGGTCTCGATCTGCGTGAGGACCTCATCGGTCGACGTGCCGTTGATCCAGGCGACGATGCCCTTCCAGAACGTGCCAGAGCCGACGGCGCCGGGCATCTGGTCGGAACCGTCGAAGCGGAAGGTGACCTCTTCGTCCTGGAGCAGCTTGATGGACTCCTGGAGGATCGGGTTCTCGACGGCTTCGATGTCGATGCCCTTGTTCGCCGAGGTCACACCACCGAGCGCGAGTCGGCTGTCTGCCCACTCCGGGCTGGAGAGGTACTCCAGCACCTTCTGGGTCGACTCGTCTTCGCTGAACGCGCCGACGATCTCGCCGCCACCGGTGATCATCGTCTCGTCTGCGCTCTCACCCGGGGTCATGAAGGCCCACACGTCGCCGTCTTCGGCGACGTTGGTGCCCTCGGGGAAGAAGCCGGAGAGGAACGATGCCTGGTGCGTCAGCGCGCATTCGCCCGCGGCCACCTTGGGAGCGACGTCACCGAACGCGGTGGAGTTGATCGAGCGCACGTCACCGAGACCGGCGTTGACGTACTCCGGGTTCAGGAGGATGGTGCCGACCTGCTCGAAGGCTTCCTTGATCTGCGGGTCGGTGAAGGGGATCTCGTTCTCGACCCACTGGTCGTAGACCTCGGTGCCGGAGTTGCGCAGCACGATGTCTTCGACCCAGTCAGTGCCGGGCCAGCCGGTGGCGACACCGGACTCGAAGCCCGCGCACCACGGTGCGGCACCGCTCTTCTCCTTGATGGTGTCGGTGAGGGCGATCATCTCGTCCCACGTCTTGGGAACTTCGACGCCCCACTCCTGGAACTTCGTCGGGGAGTACCAGATCCAGCCCTTGACGCTCGCCATCAGCGGCGCGCCGTAGAACTCGTCCTCGTAGGTGCCGAACTCGACCCAACCTTCGGTCCAGTACTCGTTCGCGTTCTCCTCGACCGCATCCGGTGCCGGCTTCAGCAAGTCGCGGGACGCGTAGTCCGCGAACAGGCCGGGCTGCGGGAAGATCGCGATGTCGGGCGGGTTCCCGCCCTGTGCGCGGGTGCCGAGCTGCGTCTCGAAGTCCTGGCTCCCCTCGTACTTGATCTCGATGCCGTTCTCTTCTTCCCAGTCCGCCCAGGACTCCTGAAGGAGTTCGGCCTCGGCGTCGACGATGGTGCCGTAGATCGTGACGCTCTTGTCGTCGTCACCCCCGCCACCTCCACCCTCGGGTGCACCGCCGGGTGCCCCGCATCCGGCGAGCGCGACGCCCGCGACCCCCAGCAGGGCGAGCGGCATGAGCCGCCGGGAACGCTGTGACAGAGTCATGTGAATTCTCCTCTTCGAGTACAAGGCCCCCTCGCCCGACGCCACCCCTGGTGTCGGTGAGGAACCGATTCCAGGCCAACCTACTTGGCTTCCGCTCCCCGACACAACAGTGCAGGGTCACAAGCTCGCAACCTTTCGCCCTCGGGAAAGGTTCGCCGTGGGAGCGCTCCCTCGGTGAGCGTATGGAACCGGTTCCCTTTCGCGTCTCGAACGGATACGCTGACACCCGTCACGCGTGGCGACGTCGCCCGAGCGCCGCGCGACCAGGTCGAGGAGGACCGATGAGCACGATCGCCGATGTCGCGGCACGTGCCGGCGTGTCGAAGGCGACGGCGAGCCGTGCGCTCAGCGGACGAGGCTACGTCTCCGAGACGACCCGTCGCCAGGTGGCGGATGCCGCCCGCGATCTCGCCTACGTCGCGCACTCCTCTGCGACCAGCCTCGCCACCGGCAGAACACAGACCGTCGGCGTGGTCATGCCCCCGGTCGACCGCTGGTTCCACGCCGAGCTGCTCGCCGGCATCCAGGAGTCGCTGCTGGCGCTCGAATACGACCTCTCGCTCTACGGCGTGCCGGAGAGCTCCCCCGCCAGGGAACGGCTCTTCGAGCGCATCCTCCCCCGCCGGCGGTTCGACGGGATCATCGCCGTGGGCATCATGCCGAGCACGGTCGAACTCGAACGCCTGCAGCGGTCGGGGCCGCTGGTGTGCGTCGGCCCTCACGCCGAGGAGTCCGACGCCGTCGGGATCGACGACTCCGCGGCCGCCCGCATCGCCACGGAACACCTGATCGAACTCGGGCACACCGCCATCGCGTTCCTCGGCGGGTCGACGGATGCTGCCACGCTGAGCGTCGGCGACGCCCGCCGCCTCGCCGGTTACGGCGAGGCGCTCCAGGCGGCGGGTCTCGGCGCCCACGCGCGCGTCGCCGGTGCTCTGCCGACGATGCCGGGCGGGTACGCCGGGGCGGCCGGGCTGCTCGGCGATCGGAGGAACCGACCCACGGCCATCGTCGCGGTGTGCGATGAGGCGGCGATCGGTGCGGTGATCGCCGCGCGGAGCCTCGGCATCGCCGTGCCGACCGAGCTGAGCGTGGTGGGTATCGACGACCACGAACATGCCGAGATGTTCTCGCTGACCACGATCGGGCAGTCGCCCCGGGAGCAAGGGCATGAAGCGGTCCGCCTGCTCACCCGCCGGATGGCCCATCCGGATGCACCGCTGGAGCCCGCCGCCGCAGCATCCGCCCTGGTGATGCGCAGTTCGACCGCCGCTCCGCGTTGACCCGGGCTCGGCGACCCGCGCCCGAACGCACGAAGGCCCCGGGACGAACCCGGGGCCTTCGGTGAAGCGGTGAGACGCTGATTACTTGAGGGTAACCGTGGCGCCTGCTGCCTCGAGGGCTTCCTTCGCCTTCTCGGCGGCTTCCTTGGTCGCGCCTTCGAGCACGGCCTTGGGGGCACCGTCGACGACGGCCTTGGCCTCGCCGAGACCCAGCGAGGTGAGCTCGCGGACGGTCTTGATGACCTGGATCTTCTTGTCGCCAGCAGCCTCGAGGATGACGTCGAAGGAATCCTTCTCCTCGACCTCTTCGACAGCTCCGCCGCCTGCGCCGGCAACGGCGACGGGGGCAGCAGCGGTGACCTCGAACTTCTCCTCGAACGCCTTCACGAAGTCGTTGAGCTCGACAAGGGTCAGGCCAGCGAACTGCTCGAGCAGCTCCTCAGTGGTGAGCTTCGCCATGATGTATCTCCTAATAGATGGGGTTTGTGAGAAAAGATCGCCGGCCGCTCACGCGGCTTCGGCGGTCTCCAGCTTTTCGCGAAGCGCGTCGATGGTGGCCGCAGCCTTGCCCATCGTCTGCTTCATCATTCCCGCAGCCTTCGCCAGCAGAACCTCACGGCTCTCGAGCGCGGCGTACTTGTTGACCTCGTCGGCGGAGAGGGCGTTGCCCTCGAAGACGCCGGACTTGATCACGAGAAGCGGGTTGGCCTTGGCGAAGTCACGCAGAGCCTTGGCGGTGGCGACGAAGTCACCGTGCACGAAAGCGACGGCCGACGGACCCTTGAGGTCGTCATCCAGCGCAGTGATCCCCGCTTTGTTCGCGGCGATCTTGGTCAGCGTGTTCTTCACCACGGCGTACTCGGCGTCCTGACGGATGCTGTTACGCAGCTCCTTGAGCTGGGCAACCGTCAGACCGCGGTACTCGGTCAGCAGGACGGCGTTCGAGTTCTCGAATGACTTCGTGAGCTCGGCGACCGATGCATCCTTCTGCGTCATGGTCACTCCTTGGTGTGTACGAGGCGCCGCACGGTGGTGGGGCGCCGACCTGGACCACCTGCAGAAAGAAAAAAGCTCCGGCGCAAGCGCACGGAGCTTTGAGAAGTTCGTGACACCTGCGCGGGACCCTGCTTCTGCAGAGCTTCGATCGCCTGACGTTTGCACGCACGACGATGACCAGCGGTCTTCGGTTGGTACAACTCTACCTCACCGCATCCGCCCTCCCAAATCACCGCCGTGCTCCGGTCGCGCTTCTGCAGCCACCCGGCGCTGAGAGAGGTGCAGAAGTGCGACGGAAGCGATGTCGGCGACCGTCAGTGACGGTCCGCTGCGCGACCGGTGTGACCGGCCAGCGCGTCTGCGGCGCGGATGAGCGTGAGATGCGAGAGAGCCTGCGGAGTGTTCCCGGCCTGACGATCATGGGGCACGTCGTACTCCTCGGCCAGCAGCCCCAGATCGTTCACCATCGCGAGGAGTCGGCGCATCAGATCCTCGGCGTCGGCGATGCGCCCGCTCGCCGCATACTGCTCCACGAGCCAGAAGCTGCACGCGACGAACGGATGCTCATCGCCGGGGAGTCCGTCGACCCCGCTCTCCGTGCGGTAGCGGAGGACGAAACCGTCGCGCAGGAGCGTGCTCTCGATCCGCGCGACCGTGGCCAGCATCCGCGGATCATCGGCGGCGCAGTAGCCGACCTGAGGCAGCACGAGCAGGGAGGCATCCACCTCTGCGGAACCGTAGTGCTGGACGAAGTATCCGCCGTCCGGGTCGACCCCTGCGTCGTCGATCTCCCGCCGAAGCGCATCGCGTGCGGCTTCCCATCGCTCCGCATCGCCCGCAAGCCCGTGCTCCCGGACAGCACGCACACCGCGATCCAGTGCGGCCCACATCATCACGCGGGAGTGTGTGAACCGCTGCGGTTCGCCGCGGATCTCCCAGATGCCGTTGTCCGGTCGGTCGAGCCCCGCGGTCACGCGCTCCACCAGGGCGCGCTGGAGAGGCCAGGAGAACGGGCCCTCCTCCAGGCCTGCGAGCCGTGCCGCCTCCAGTGCCACGAGGACCTCGCCGATGACATCGCCCTGGTACTGGTCGACGGCGCCGTTGCCGATCCGCACCGGCGCGGCACCCTCGTAGCCGGGGAGGCTGGTGAGCACCCGCTCTGCCAGGTCGCGCTCCCCCGCGATGCCGTACATGATCTGCACCTCGCTCGGCTCGCCGGCGATCGCTCGGAGCAGCCACTGGCGCCACTCGTGGGCCTCGGCGAGAAAACCGTGGGAGATGAGCACTTCGAGGGTGAGCGCGGCGTCGCGCAGCCAGACGTAGCGGTAGTCCCAATTGCGGGAACCACCGAACTCCTCGGGCAGCGAGGTGGTCGCTGCGGCGACGATGCCCCCCGTGTCACGGTTGGTCAATGCGCGGAGCACGAGCAGCGACCGGACGACCTCATCGCGATGCGGACCGTCGTGGACGATGCCGCTCGCCCATTCCCGCCACCACGTCTGCGTCGCCGTGAACGCGGCCTCCACGTCGAGCGGCGCCGGCGGTTGCTCGTGCGAGGGGAACCAGCTCAGCACGAGGTCGCAGTGCTCGCCGGCTTCGATCACGACGCTGCCGTGATGCGCGTGATTCTGGGCGGTGAGGCGCGTACCGCGGACGATCACGGCCTCCGGACCGGCCGCCGCGTGCAGAGCCGGCGCCGAGTGCGTGCCCACCTGCCGCACCCAGGGCAGCGAGCGCGAGTAGTCGAAATGCAGGCGCAACTCGGTGACGAACTCCACACGACCCGAGATTCCCACGATCCTTCGCACGACGTCGGTGCGGTCCGGCTCCAACGGCATGAACTCGTGGACTTCCGCGACGCCATCCGCGCTGTTCCAGCGCGTGACGAGGACGAACGTGTCAGAGAGATAGTGCCGTTCCGCCGTCGCGTCGGCGTCGCGCGGCCGGAGACTCCACCGTCCGTTGCTCGGCTCGCCGAGAAGCGCACCGAACAACGAGGGCGAGTCGAACCGGGGCAGGCAGAGCCAATCCATACTCCCTTCGCGAGAGACGAGAGCGCCGGTGCGGCAGTCGCTGAGAAGGGCGTAGTCCTCGATCGGTGCAGGCATTTGCTGATTGTGGCATGCGCGTTCGAGAGGACACATGCGCGGGCGACAGGTCAGCGATTACGGTGGTGCCATGACGGATGCGACCACGCTCGTGATCTTCGGTGCCGGCGGAGACCTGACATCCCGGCTCCTGCTTCCCGCTCTGGGCCAGCTGCTGACCCGTGAGCCCTCCCGCACGGTGCGCGTCGTGGGAGCCGATCGGGAGGAGCTGACCGATGCCGACTTCCAGACCGTCGTGCGGAGCGCCTTCGCGACCGTCGACGCCCAGAAAGCAGCATCCCGTGTGGAGGTCGAGTACCGCCGCACGGACATCACCAGCGCCGAGGACCTGACAGCTCTGTTCGGCGGATTCACAGGCCAGGTCGCGCTGTACTTCGCCGTGCCGCCGTCTGTGGCCGAGAAGTCCGTGCAGGTCATGACCGCCGAGATGCTCCCCGAGGGCGCGGTCCTGGTCATGGAGAAGCCGTTCGGCATCGACGAAGCGAGCGCCCGCACGTTGAACCGGACCCTCACGTCGCTGGTGCCCGAGAACCAGGTGTTCCGGGTCGACCACTTCCTCGGCAAGTCGACGACGCTGAACCTGCTGGGCGCGCGCTTCGCCAACCGACTGTTGGAACCGCTGTGGACGGCGGAGAGCATCGAGTCCGTGGACATCGTCTACGACGAGGCTCTCGCGCTCGAAGGCCGCGCTGGCTACTACGACGGGGCGGGCGCCTTGGTCGACATGATCCAGAGCCACCTGCTCCAGGTGCTGGCGGTGCTCGCGATGGACGAGCCCGCCACCCTCGACGAGATCGACTTCCGCGAGGCGACCAGCGCCGTCCTGCGGGCCACTTCGGTCTGGGGTGACGACCCGGTGTCCGCTTCACGCCGGGCGCGCTACACGGCCGGAAACGTGCAGGGCATCGACAAGCCCTCCTATGTCGACGAGCCGGGCGTCGATCCGGAACGCGGCACCGAGACTCTCGCGGAGGCGACCTTCGAGGTGCGCAACGCACGCTGGGCCGGGGTGCCTTTCCGACTCCGCTCCGGGAAGGCGCTCAGTGCGCCGGCGACCGAGATAGTCGTGCGCTTCCGTGCCGTGCGACACGTCCCCGCAGGCCTGACGGGCTCGGCAGACGGCGCCGTGCTGCGCTTCTCCCTCGGACCGGATCGGGTCTCCCTGGAACTCAACCTCAATGCCGCGGAAGACCCCTTCGAACTCGAACGGGCCACTCTCTCGGCAGAACTCGGCGAGGGCGCGTTGAAGGCCTACGCCGAAGTGCTCTCCGGCATCCTGGACGGCGATCCCCTGCTGGCCGTGCGTGGCGACGCCGCCGAGCAGTGCTGGCGGATCGTCGAACCGATCCTGAAGGCCTGGCGGCGTGGAGATGTGCCGCTCGAAGAGTATGCCGCCGGGTCTTTCGGGCCCGAGGGATGGTCGCCACGACACTGAAACCCGGTTCTCGGCGTCGGTCGATGCTGCGGCACGGCGTGTATGGACATCGACGTCGGCGGACGGGGTTAGGGTCGAGGAGTGAACCCCGAACTCGCCGCACGCATCGTCGCGGACTCGCGCGACCGGGTGGCATGGATGCGTGCGCGCTCTCGGGGGATCACCGCGACGGATGTCGCCGGGCTCACGAGCGAGAAGTCGATCGCGCGCGCGGCTGACGCCAAGCTCGGCGGGGGCCCGCGGTTCGGTGGCAACGCGTACACCGATCACGGTCGACGCCGTGAGCCGGAGATCGCCGCGTGGGTGGCCGCGACCCACGGCATCCTGCCGTCTTCCGCTCTCTTCCGCGCCGAGGTCGAGCACCGTCACCTCGCCACCCCCGACGGCGTCGCGGTCGACTCGGTCGGCCGGGTCAAGCTCGCCGAGATCAAGACGACGAACAAGCCGTGGAGCGGCATCCCCCGCACCTACCTCCGTCAGGTGTGGTGGCAGCAGCACGTGCTCGGAGCGGAACGCACCCTGTTCGTCTGGGAACAGCACGAAGACTTCTCGCCGATCCATGACGAACCCCGGTGCGTGTGGATCGACCGCGACGATCGCGAGATCGCGAAACTCGTCAGCCTCGCGACCGACCTCATCGACGAGCTGTACCGTCGCACCACCGGTCAGCAGCCGCCCACGCGTATCACCGACGCCGCGGCCAGCCGCCGCGAGCAGCTGCGCGAACGCGACACCTTCCGCGCTCTCGCGCTCGCCGACTGACGCACCCGTTCAGGCGGTACGGGTCCGGCCCCGCCTACCGCTGCAGAACACGCTCCGCTTCGGCGGCGATCTCGCGGGCGATCGAGTCGAGGAGATCCGAGGTCAGGTTCCACTGCTGCCAGTACAGCGGCACGCGCAGCGCCGCTCCTCCCAGCGGCACGAGGCCCGCGGGTTCCTGAAGCACGGGCAGCATTCCCCAGCCGAGGCCGAGTTGCACCGCAAGGGCGTAGTCGTGGGACGCCGGGACGTAGTGTCGCGGCACTTCTTGATGCGCGACCTTCCGAGAGCGCAGCCACTCATGCTGCAGGGTGTCGCGTCGATCGAAATCCACGAAGGGAGCACGGCTCAGCGCCTCTCGCGTCGCGCCGTCGGGAAACCAGCGTCGCGCGAACTCGGGAGCCGCCATCGCCCGGTATTCCAGAACGCCCAGCGGCGCCGCGGAGCAACCGGCGACCGGGTCCTTCTCGCTCGTGACCGCCGCCATCACGGTGCCGGATTCGAGCAGCCGCGCCGTGAAGTTCTGATCGTCCCGGTGGAGGTCGAAGTCGATCGCGCGGTCGGCGGAGAGCCGCGCGAGCGGCGCGAGAAACCACGTCGCCATCGAGTCGGCGTTCACCGCGAGCGGGATGCTGATGCGCGAGGCGCCCGCGCCGTCCTCCAGCCCGACGCCGGCGAGCGCGTCCTGCTCGAGCAACGCGATCTGTCGGGCCAGTCGGACCACCGCCTCACCCGCCGCGGTCAGCGTGACCGGCTTCGTGCGCACCACGAGGATGCGGCCGAGCTGCTGCTCCAGAGACTTGAGACGCTGACTCACGGCCGACGGTGTGACCTGCAGGCGCCGGGACGCGGCATCCAACGTCCCCTCATCGGCGACGGCTGCCACGGTGGCCGCCAGTTCGGGATCGATTCTCACATCAATGATGCTAATGGTTCGGTAGGAATCTTCGCTGGTGCTCATGTCTCTGTCTTCCTAACCTGGAACGATGTTCTCGGTTCTCGCCGGCTTCGGCCTCGGCCTCTCACTGATCGTCGCCATCGGCGCTCAGAACGTCTTCGTGCTGCGTCAGGGCATCCGCCGTGAACATGTGCTCGCCGTGGTCGCCATCTGCGCCCTGTCGGACGCTGTGCTGATCGTCGCCGGTGTCGCGGGCCTGGGTCTCGTCATCTCAGCCGCACCGTGGTTGATCGTCGTCGCCCGCTGGGCGGGGGCCCTGTTCCTGCTCGCATACGGCCTGCTGGCCGCCCGTCGCGCATGGACGGGAGGCGACAGCGTCCTGGACGGGGAAGGAACGGATGCCGCGGACGTGACGAACGCGGCGGCTGCGTCCGGCACCTCGACGCTCACGCGCACGCGCCTCGCACCTGTGATCCTCACCGTCCTCGCCCTCACCTGGCTGAACCCGCACGTCTACCTCGACACGGTGCTCATGCTCGGGTCCATCGCGACGACTCACGGCGAGGGACGCTGGCTCTTCGCCGCGGGGGCTGTCGCCGCCAGCCTGCTGTGGTTCACGGCGCTCGGCTTCGGTGCGCGCTACCTGGGCCGCTGGCTGCGCACGCCGCGTTCCTGGCGCGTCCTCGACGGCATCATCGCCGTCGTGATGATCGCACTCGCCGTGAGCCTGGTGCTGCCGGTGCTGGGCGGTTGAATCCCTGGACGAGCGGATTCAGGTCGATCCGGCCAGAAGTCGATCGGGTCAGGGGCCGTCGAGCTGACCGCCGTCGAGCGGACGCATGATGCGCGTGAGGAACCGCCGCGTGCGCTCGTGCTGCGGATTCGTGAAGACCTGCTGCGGGCTGCCCTGCTCGACCACTGCACCCTCGTCCATGAACAGGACGTGATCTGCGGCCTCCCGGGCGAAGCTCAGCTCGTGGGTGACGACGGCCATGGTCCACCCCTCATCCGCGAGCTCTTTGATGACCAGAAGCACCTCGCCGACGAGCTCCGGGTCGAGCGCGCTGGTGGGTTCGTCGAACAGCAGCAGATCCGGCTTCAATGCCAGCGCACGCACGATGCCGACACGCTGCTGCTGCCCACCGGAGAGCTGGTGTGGACGTGCGTTCTCTTTGTCGGACAGGCCGACACGGGCGAGAAGCTCTCGCGCCTCGGCCACGACCGCGTCCTTGGGCCGGCCGTGCACCCGCCAGGGCCCTTCGATCACATTCTCCAGCACGGTGAAGTGCGGAAAGAGGTTGTGGTGCTGGAAGACCATCGCCGAGCGGTCGCGAAGTGCGATTCGCTGCTTCGGGGAGGGCCGAGAGCTGAAGTCGATATCCGGGCCGTCCGCGACCGTGACGGTGCCGGCATCCGGCGTCTCGAGACCGTTGAGCGAGCGTAGGACGGTGGTCTTCCCCGAGCCGCTCGGGCCGATGAGCACGACGACCTCACCGCGATGCAGCGTCAGATCGATACCCCGGAGCACCTCGTTGTCCCCGAAGCTCTTGCGCAGACCGCGCGCGGTGAGCAGCGGTTCTGCGGATTCAGTTGGTGACACGGCTGTCGAGTCTCCTCTCCAGGGCGCTCTGCCCCGTCGAAAGCACCAGGCAGATCACCCAGTAGACCAGGGCGGCCGCCAGATACACCACCATCACCTGGTACGACGTCGCCGCGATCTGCTGCGTCACCCGGAACAGCTCGGTGACCAGGATCGTGGAGGTCAGCGAGGTGTCCTTGACCAGCGAGATGAAAGTGTTCGACAGCGGCGGCACCGACACCCGCGCAGCCTGCGGGAGGATGATCCGCGTGAGCGCGCGCGCGCGGTTCATCCCGACCGTGTACGCCGCCTCCCACTGCCCCTGCGGAACGGACAGGATCGCCGCGCGGACGACCTCTGCACCATAACCGCCCACGTTGAGCGACAGTGCCACGATCGCGCTCGGCCAGGGATCGATCACGATTCCGAGCGCCGGCATGCCGTAGAAGATCACGAAGAGCTGGACCAGGAGCGGCGTACCGCGGATCACCGAGATGTAGAACCGGGCGATCCCCGACAGCACCGGGTTGACCGAGATGCGCATCAATGCGACACCGATGGCGAGGACGAGCCCGAGCGCGAACGAGATGATCGCCAACGGAATCGTGCTCACCAGTCCCGCCAGGGCGATGGGCCCGAGCGATTCGAGGAACAGCTGCCAGGGGTCTACGGGGTCCACGGGCTACTCGGTGACGTCGGCGCCGAAGTACTTGTCGCTGATCTCGGCGAGGGTGCCGTCGGCGCGGAGCTCCTCGAGGGCGGCATCCACGGCCTCGACGAGGTCTGTCTTGTCCTGGGCGAACACGAACGCCTGCTCACCGGCATCCTCGGTCTCCGCGGCGATCTTCAGACCGGTCGGTCCGTCGGTCTGCTCGTAGTCGAGGAACGTGAGCTTGTCGTTGATGGTCGCGTCCACGCGGCCCTGACGCAGCAGGGCGACTGCCTGCGCCCACCCCTCCACCGCTTCGACCTTCGCACCGGACTCGGTGGCCAGCTCGTTCCAGTTGCTCGTGAGCGACTGCGCGGTGGTCTTGCCGGCGAGATCGTCGAAGGAGCTGATCGAGTCGTCATCCTCCGCGACCACGATGACGCCGGGAGACACCGTGTACGGGGCGCTGAAGAGGTACTCCGCTTCGCGCTCGTCGTTGATGGTGACCTGGTTGGCGATGACGTCGAATCGGCCGGCATCGAGGCCGGCGAAGATCGCATCCCACTGCGTCTCCTCGAACTTCACGTCGAGGTCGAGTTTCTCGGCGACGGCCTCGATGATCTCGACGTCGTAGCCGGTGAGGTCGCCGGTGCCGCCGTCGCCGTGGAAGCTGAACGGTCGGTAGGTGCCTTCGGTCGCCACCGTGAGCGTGCCCTCGGACACGAGACCGAAATCGGACGCCGACGAGCCGTCGCCGCCCGCTCCGGAGTCGGTCGGCGCGTCGGATCCGCTGCAGGCGGTGAGGGCAGCGGCCGTGAGGACGAGTGCGGTGGCGGCGATGAGGCGACGAGACATGGGGCGGGCCCTCCCGGGGTGCTGAGTGCGCGATGCTGTGGCGCGATGCAAGGAACCCACCCACAGTACGCGCCTGCCGCCGAGAGTCCACATCGGTGACGCCGGATGTCGCCGCGAACCACCGAGGATGCAAAAATGCCCCCGCCGAGGCGGGGGCATTTCCGAGTATGAACTCGTCAGCCGGTGGGCTGATGGTGTCTCAGCGTCAGATCGCGTTGACGTCCAGCGGGATGCCGGGGCCGAACGTGGTCGACACCGCACCCTTCTGGATGTAGCGGCCCTTCGAGCTCGACGGCTTGAGGCGGACGATCTCCTCGAGCGCTGCATCGATGTTCTCGTTCAGCTGCTCGGTGGTGAAGGATGCCTTGCCCACGACGAAGTGCACGTTGGCGTGCTTGTCGACGCGGAACTCGATCTTTCCGCCCTTGATCTCCTCGACGGCCTTAGCCGCGTTCGGGGTCACGGTGCCGGTCTTCGGGTTCGGCATCAGACCACGCGGGCCGAGCACCTTGCCGAGACGGCCGACCTGGCCCATGAGCTCCGGGGTGGAGACGGCCGCGTCGAACGCGGTCCAGCCGTCAGCGACGCGCTGGATCAGCTCGGCGCCACCGACCTCGTCGGCGCCGGCGGCGATCGCTGCCTCAGCAGCGGGGCCCGTGGCGAAGACGATGACGCGGGCGGTCTTACCCGTGCCGTGCGGGAGGATGACGGTGCCGCGCACCATCTGGTCGGCCTTGCGAGGGTCGACGGCGAGCTTCAGCGCGACCTCGATGGTCGAGTCGAACTTCGCCGAACCGGTCTCCTTCGCGATGGCGACTGCCTCGGACGGGGTGTAGAAACGGTCTGCCTCGATCTTCTCGGCGGCAGCCTTGTAAGCCTTGGACTTCGTAGCCATGATTATTCTCCTCAGCCCTCGACCGTGATGCCCATGGAACGGGCGGTGCCGGCGATGATCTTCGAGGCGGCCTCGATGTCGTTCGCGTTCAGGTCGGCCTGCTTGGTCTCGGCGATCTGGCGGACCTGGTCCTTGGTGATCTTCGCGACCTTGACCGTGTGCGGGGTCGAGGACCCCTTCGGCACGCCTGCGGCCTTCTTGATGAGCTCCGCCGCCGGCGGGGTCTTCAGGATGAACGTGAAGCTGCGGTCCTCGTAGACGGTGATCTCGACGGGGATGACGTTGCCGCGCTGCGACTCCGTCGCGGCGTTGTACGCCTTGCAGAACTCCATGATGTTGACGCCATGCTGACCGAGCGCGGGGCCGATCGGCGGCGCCGGGTTGGCGGCACCGGCGTTGATCTGAAGCTTGATCAGGCCGGTCACCTTCTTCTTCGGTGCCATTCTCTTTCCTTTCATCGAAGCGGATGCCGGAGCTTCCGTTTCTCCCGCGAACCCGGCATCTCCGGGCTGCGGTCGTCTGCGCGCGCCGAAGCGGCACACAAACCACGTAAGTCTACCCGACTCCCCGCTCTCCCGCGACCTGCACGGGGCCCCCCTCCGTCCTCCTCCCCCTCGGCCGCGCCGGCGAGGTCAGGAACGCCGCCGCCGGGGCGCACCCGGCTGTGTCTCTGGCCTCGCATCCTCGGGATCCGCGGTGCGGTACAGCGCGATCATCCGCTCACCGAGCTCACGGAGGGCGACGCGCACGGCGTCCGGTTCGATGACCTCGGCCACCCCGGTCCACCCCGCCAGCTGCTCGGCCAGGGCATCGGTCCGCTGCGCGCTGATCTCCATCGGCACGCGGCCGTCGTCGTTCGGAGGTTCATCGAGCATCCGCGCCTGTGCACCGAATCGATCCGCGATCGCCTTCACCGCCCACGGCTCCACGTGCACTGTCGCGTGCACGGCACCCCGCATCCCTTCGACCCGTTCGACCATCTCGGCCCACGCCCGCCCTCGGTCGAAGTTCGCGGGTGCGGTGCCGGGCAGCGACAGCATCCGAAGCTCGGTGATGCGATCGACGCGATACGTCCGCATCCGCGCGGCATCCGCGGCGTCGGTGCCCGCCGCCGCAGGCGCGGCGATCAGGTACCAGCGCCGCCCGCGGCTGCCGACCATCAGGGGCACGAGCTCCGTTTCGGCACCCCGCGAGGTGCCGTCGTATCGCACGCCCACGCGGAAGCCCCGCGCGATCGCGTCCTGCAGCGTCGACACGGCGGCCGGCGGCGAATCGTCATCGACCATGCCCCATGGCGCATCTCGGACGGTGGCCTCCGCCACGCGCTGGGCACCTTCGCGGAAGGACTCCGGCACCGCCCTGACGAGTTTCCGCATCGCGGCGATCCGCTCCGGTGTCGCGGCCCCGCTCTGAGCGAGTGCGACGAGCAGGGAATTCACCTCCCCACGGGTGAGTCCCGTGAGATCCGTGCGCGCACCGCCGATGAGGCGCCACCCGCCTCCCCTGCCGCGCGTCGGATAGATCGGCACGCCGGACATCGCCAGGGCTTCGAGATCTCGTCTTGCCGTCGGAACCGACACCTCGAGGGCGGCCGCGAGCTCGGCGGCCGTGATGTGCGGGCGTCCCTGCAGCAGCAGAAGTGCCTGGATGAGGCGGTCGGCTCGGATGTCACACCCCGTTTTCTGAAGTGATCAGTAGGTGAGCACTTCACCTCCAAGGATAGAAGAAACACCCCCCTTCAGAAGGAGAATCTCATGTTCCGTGGATTGGCCAATCTCAACCTCGTCGCCGAAGACATGGCGGCCGCCGTCGCCTGGTACTCGACGGTCTTCGACTCCCCTCCCTACTTCGTCCGCCCCGAGCAGGGACCCGTGCAGTACGCCGAGTGGCGCTTCGGCGACGATGAAGACGAGTTCGCGCTGATGGACGCCCGATTCCGCCCCGTTCTCGCGCAGCCCGGTGGCGCGCTGATGAGCATCCATGTCGACGACGTCCGCACCACCGTCGATCGCCTCCTCGATCTCGGCGCTGCACCGTTCGATCCGGTGACGCAGCGTGGCGAGGGGTGGTGGTCGGCATCCGTCAGCGATCCGTTCGGCAACCTGATCGGCCTGATCCAGAGCCCTCACTGGGCCGCACAGCACGGCGGTTGAGCCTACCTCCGCGTTCCGGTCGCACTTCGCGCCGCCTCAGGGCACGCAGGACGGCCTAAACTGCGACCGGAGCCCGGGAAGACACGACCGCCCGCACACACGAGAACGGCCGCCCCCGAAGGGACGGCCGTTCTTGAGAAGCGTGGGTCAGACCATCTTGGTGACCTGGTCGAACGACAGCTCGACCGGGGTCTCGCGCTCGAAGAGTGAGACAAGGACGGTGAGCTTGCCGCTCTCCGGCTTGATCTCGCTGATCGAACCCGGCAGGCCCGCGAACGAGCCTTCCTTGATGGTGATGGTCTCGCCGACCTCGAAGTCGACCTCTGCCGGCAGCGGACGAGCCACAGCGAGCCCACCCTTGGAGGCGATGTTCTTCGCCGTCGGGAGGTCCTTGACCTCGACGAGGGACTTCAGCATGTTGAAGGCCTCTTCGAAGCGCAACGGCGTCGGGTTGTGAGCGTTGCCCACGAAGCCGGTGACACCGGGCGTGTGACGCACGACCGACCAGGTGTCTTCGGTGAGCTCCATGCGCACCAGCACGTAGCCGGGGATGCGCACGCGGGTGACCATCTTGCGCTGGCCGTTCTTGATCTCGACGACATCTTCCATCGGGACCTCGACCTGGTAGATCTCGTCCTCGACCTCGAGCGTCGACTTGCGCTGCTCGATGTTGGCCTTCACCTTGCGCTCGAACCCGGCGTAGGAGTGGATGACGTACCACTTGCCGGGGAGCATGCGCAGGTCCATGCGGAACGCCTCGTACGGGTCTTCCTCAGCGTCCTCGTCAGCCTCACCTTCGGCGGCGGCATCTTCGTCGGCCTCGCCATCGGCGGCGGCGTCTTCGTCGGCGGCGTCGACCGCGTCGGCGTCATCCGCCGGAGCGTCGTCGTCGCCGTTC
The DNA here is from genome assembly GCF_003626735.1 of Microbacterium sp. CGR2. Classification (NCBI taxonomy): domain Bacteria; kingdom Bacillati; phylum Actinomycetota; class Actinomycetes; order Micrococcales; family Microbacteriaceae; genus Microbacterium; species Microbacterium sp. CGR2. The sequence continues at coordinate 203,405 of NZ_RBHX01000001.1, forward strand.
ACGTCGGGGCCGTCGTACGGGGCGACTTCATCAGCCGCCGCAGCTTCGTTCTCTGCGGCCTCTTCGGCCACGGAGTCGTTGAGGACCTCTGCGGCAGCCTCGGTCTCGGCCGTTTCGTCCAGGTTGAGGGCGTCGTTCACGATCGCATCAGCCTCCGGGTCGTCGATGTCGATGTCGATGTCATCTTCGATGCTCTCCTCGTCGTCGTTCTCGACGTGGACGGCGACGTGCTCGGCCGGGGTGACCGAGAGCTCCTCCGCGGCGAGGACGTTGCCCTCCTGAGCCTCGTCCTCTTCGCTGGACTGCTCTGCGGCGGTCGCCCAGTCGGCGTCGTCGGAATATCGTTCAGACACGTTGTTTCTTCTCCATAGCTGCGGCGTGAGCCGCGGGCGTCATCAGTCGGGGATTCCGAAAACCCAATGCGTCACGAACGCGAACAGGGTGTCCAAGCCGTAGACGATGCCCATGACGATCACGACGAAGACGAGCACCACCGCGGTGAACTTGAACAGCTCCTTGCGAGTCGGCGTGACGACCTTGCGCAGTTCGGAGATGACCTGACGGATGAACAGGGCGATGCTGCCGAAGAAGCCGAGCTTCTTCTCACGGGTAGCGCCGGCCGCGGCCAGCTCGCCGCGCGGTTCGTCCTGATCCATCCTGAATGTACCTTTCGTGTGTCAGCGTTGCGCTGACGCGCAGGGCGGACAGGAATCGAACCTGCAACCTGCGGTTTTGGAGACCGCTGCTCTGCCAATTGAGCTACCGCCCTAGAGACTGTGAAGCCTCGGGGGTGTCCTCTCCACTCTGCCACCGAACTGCGACCGAAAGGTCCCAGGCACGGCGAAAGAATGCAGACAACAACTGCTGAACCAGCATACGGCATCCTTCCGGTGAAGCCGAACGGGGGCCGGGTGAGACTTCCCAACCGCCCGTCATGCCGGCAGGTGCCGCGGGGTCATCAGAAGAGTTGACGCCAGTTCGCGCGCGCGAGGTCCAGCAGTTCATCACCGCGACCCGACATGACGGTGCGGATGGCGTAGAGCGCGAAACCCTTGACCTGCGCGGCCTCGATCGCCGGCGGCATCGACAGCTCCTGCCGCTCGGTGACCACGTCGAGCAAGGCGGGCCCGTCGTGTGCGAGCACTTCGCGGACGGCGTCCGGAAGGTCCTCACTGCGCTCCACCCGACGCGCGAAGATTCCCATCGCCTCCGCGATCGCCGCGAAGCTGGGGTTCTGGAGTCCGGTCGCGTAGGTGACCAGGCCCGCGGCCTTCATCTCGAGCTCGACGAAGTTCAGAGAGGAGTTGTTCACCACGACCGTCTTCACGGGCAGGCCGTTCTGCGTGAGGGTCAGCAGCTCCCCGAGCATCATCGAGAGCCCGCCGTCCCCGGCGAGGGCCACGACCTGACGCCCGGGATGGGCGACCTGCGCCCCGATGCCGTGGAGCAGCGCGTTCGCCATCGATCCGTGGGTGAACGACCCGATGAGCCGGCGGTTCTCCGTCATCGACAGGTACCGGGCTGCCCACACCGTCGGGGAGCCGACATCGGCGGTGAAGATCGCATCGTCGGATGCCTGCTCGTCCAGCAGGCGTGCGAGGTACTGCGGGTGGATCGGGCGATCGCCCTTCGTCGGCACCGCGAGTTCGTCGAGCTTCGCCCGGGTCTTCCGGTAGTGCGCGATGGCGTCGTCGAGGTGGCCGCGGTCGTCCCTGGATGCCAACCGCGGGAGCAGGGCTTCTGCTGTGGCCCGCACGTCGCCGACGAGACCCAGATCGAGTGGATGCCGCTTGCCGAGCTGCTCGCCGCGGATGTCGACCTGGATGGTCGTGGCGTGCTCCGGATAGAACTGCTCGTAGGGGAAGTCACTTCCCAGCACGAGCAGCGCGTCGGCAGCCTCCATCGCTCGGAAGCCGGACGCGAAGCCGAGGAGGCCGGTCATCCCGACGTCGAAGGGGTTGTCGTACTCGATGAATTCCTTGCCGCGCAGCGCATGCACGATCGGAGCGCCGAGTCGGTCTGCCAGGGCGATGACCTCGTCGTGCGCTCCTTCGACGCCGGCGCCCGCCAGGATGGTGACCTTCTTCGCGGCGTTCAGCAGCGTCGCGGCCTTCTCGAGCTCGGCGCCGCTGGGAACGACCACGGGACGCGTCCGCTCGATCACGACACTGCGATTGTCGTCGATGTCGGAGAGGGCCACGTCTCCGGGGATGACGAGGACGGCGACGCCCCGCTTCTCGATCGCGGCTCGCATCGCGATCTCCAGCAGGCGCGGCATCTGCTTCGGGTCCGCGACGTACTCGACGTAGACGCTGCACTCGCGGAACAGCTCCTGCGGGTGCGTCTCCTGGAAGTATCCGGTGCCGATCTCGGTCGTCGGGATGTGTGCGGCGATCGCCAGGACCGGCACGCGCGAGCGATTCGCGTCGTACAGGCCGTTGATCAGGTGCAGGTTGCCCGGACCGCAGGAACCTGCGACGACGGCGAGCTGCCCGGTGGTCGCGGCATCCGCGGCGGCGGCGAAAGCCGCGGCCTCCTCGTGCCGCACGTGCACCCAGCGGATCGTCCCGTCCTTGCGGAGCGCGTCCGTGAAGCCGTTCAGCGAATCGCCGGGGAGCCCGTACACGTGCTCGATCCCGTTGGCGTGCAGAGTCTTGACGATGTTCTCAGCGACATTGGCCATGCTCCGACCCTACGCCCGGGCACCGGCCACGGCGCCGGTCCTGCCGAGACCACCGCACCGCGACCCGGCACCAGTATTACGGTTTTCCCCACCGTGCCGGGGTGCCATCCGCAGTGACGCCCGCGGCATCCGTCCGTAGCGTCGAGAGCATGGACAGCTCCGGGAATCTGAACGTCTTCGCCGAATGGGCGATCTCTCTCATGGAAGCTCTCGGCAGCGTGGGCGCGGGTGTGGCCGTCGCGGTGGAGAACCTCTTCCCGCCGATCCCCAGCGAGGTCGTCCTGCCGCTCGCGGGCTTCACCGCGAGTCAGGGGTCCATCGTGCTGTGGGAGGTGCTCCTCTGGACGATCGTCGGCTCGGTGGTGGGCGCCCTGGCGCTCTACGGTCTGGGCGCCTGGCTGGGTCCCGTCCGGCTCCGGCGAATCGTCGACCGGATGCCGCTGATGAAGGTGAGCGACGTCGATCGGGCCGACGAGTGGTTCGCCCGACACGGCAGGAAGGCGGTCTTCTTCGGGCGAATGATCCCGATCTTCCGCAGCCTCATCTCGATCCCTGCAGGAATCCAGCGGATGCCGCTGCTGCAGTTCACCCTTCTGACGGCAGCGGGCAGCGCCATCTGGAACACCGTGTTCGTGATGGCCGGGTTCCTGCTCGGTGAGCAGTGGCACCTGATCGAGCAGTATGCCGACGTTCTGCAGATCGTCGTCATCGCGACCGTGGTGATCGCCGTGTGCGCGTTCGTCCTGGTCAGGATCCGCCAGCGGACCCAGGGCACAATGGAGACATGACGTCTCCCGCCGCCGACGTCCCGCACCCCCGCCCGATCGGGCGGGACGTGGTGCGGATGCTCGTCGGCACGGCGGCGGGCGTGGGGATGCTGGTGCCGACACTGGTCGCCCTCGTCACGGCACCGCGACAACCCGCCCCGTGGGTCGTGCGAGCACTGGCGAGCCGGCTCACCTGGTCGGACGGCGTCCCGCGTCCGAGCGCGCCTCCGGCAGCCAGAGTGCGCGGGCTGCTCGCCCTCGTGGCACTGCTGCAGCTCGTGGCGCTGTGCATCCTCGTCCTGCTCGTGATGGGCGCGACCGTCAGCGTGCAGATGCTCGCGGCCGCAGCGACCGGCGGCCCGGTCGCGTTGTTCAGCGCCGCCCCTGGTCGGGTGACCTGGACCACCGTCGGCTTCTTCGTGCTCCCGGGTCTCGTGCTGCTCTTCCTCGGGCTCTCCGGGCTCGGCGGCATCGGCTGGCTCGAGCGGCGCGCGTGGCAGTCCTTCCAGCGCCCCGGAGCGGGCGAGCTCTCACAGGAGGTCGTGCGGCTGCACGCGACGCTGGACGAGGTCGTCGCGGCCGTCGATGCGGAACGCCGACGCATCGAGCGGGACATCCATGACGGAGTCCAGCAGCGTGTGGTGGCGCTGTCGATCCTGCTCGCCCGCGCGGAGCGAGCCGATGACGCGGACTCCCCCGGACTCCTGCGCACGGCACGGGCGGAGACTCAGCACATCCTCGACGACCTCCGCGGTGTGGCCTGGCGCACCTACCCGGCGATGCTGCAGCGCGACGGGCTCGTCGTCGCTCTGCAGGCTCTCCGGGACCGTGTGGCGATGCCGGTGCACCTCGACGTCGATGCGGAGGGCATCACCGCGGACCGCGCCGCCGAGACCGCCGCATACTTCGTCGCCAGCGAAGCGGTGACCAATGCGATCAAGCACGCTGAGGCCAGCGCGATCCACATCCGCGTGCACGGCGAGGCCGGCCGGCTGACGGTCGTCGTCGAGGACGACGGCGTCGGCGGCGCCGACCCGTCCGGGCCCGGGCTCTCGGGCATCGCCACCCGGGTCGCCGCCCGCGACGGCCTGCTTCGGGTGCGCAGCCCGGCGGGCGGCCCGACCACCATCGAGGCGGTGATCCCGTGCGCATCGTGATCGCCGAGGACTCTGCGCTGCTGCGCGAGGGCATCGCGCAGCTGCTGACTGCCGAAGGCCACCAGGTGGTCGCTGCGGTGGCCGACGCCGACGCGCTGATGCGCGCGCTGGGTGTCGAGGAGCCCGACCTGGTGATCGTCGACGTGCGGATGCCGCCGGAGTACGTGGACGAGGGCATCCGCGCCGCGCTCCAGATCAGAGAGCAGCATCCCGACGTCGCCGTCCTCGTGCTGTCGCAGCACGTCGAGCGGCGCTACGCCCGCGAGCTGCTCGACGGGCGCGGAGGCGTCGGGTACCTGCTGAAGGACCGGATCTCGGACATCTCCGGATTCCTCGACGCGATCGTGCGGGTCACGGAAGGGGGCGTGGCCTTCGACCCCGAGGTCATCCGCCGACTCATCGCCGACCGGTCCGGTCCCGATCCGCGCCTGTCGGCATTGAGCGAGCGCGAGAGCGCCGTGCTCGAACTCATCGCCGAGGGGCACAGCAACGCCGCGATCGCCGAGCGTCTGCACATGAGTCAGAGCGGTGTCGAGAAGCACATCAACACCATCTTCACGAAGCTCGGCGTGGCCTCCGGCTCCGGGGTCAACCGGCGCGTTCTCGCAGTCCTCGCGCACCTCGATCAGTCGGGCGACGACTGACGGCGCGCACCCGCTCGATCCGTGCACAGACGGAGGAAGGGCGGATGCCGAGCACCCGCCCTTCCTCTTCCGGGTCAGCCGATGCGGATGAGCTTCTTGTTGACGAACTCGTCGGCCGCGAGGTGTCCGAGTTCGCGCGCCGTACCGCTGCGCTTGATACCGCCGAACGGCAGCTCCGGGCTGTCGGCGAGGACGAGGTTCACGTAGACCATGCCGGCCTCGATGCGGTCGGCCACGCGCTCGGCCTGCTCGGCATCGGTCGTGAAGACGTAGGACCCGAGCCCGAAGGTGGTGTCGTTCGCGAGGGCGACCGCCGCATCCTCATCGGCGACCCGATAGACGACCGCAGCCGGGCCGAAGAGCTCTTCGCGGTACACGTTCATCGCCGGAGTGACGTCGGCCAGCACCGTCGGCGCGAAGAACGCCCCCTCCCGGGTTCCGCCGGTGAGGAGGGTCGCACCCTGTTCGAGAGCCTGGTCGATCTGCTTCTGCAGGTTCTCCGCCGCCGCTTCCGAGGAGACCGGTCCGAGCACGGTGTCTTCGAGCATCGGGTCGGTCGCTTCGATCGCACCCATCGCCGCGGTGAACTTCTCCACGAACGTGTCGTACAGCTCGTCGACGATGATGAAGCGCTTGGCCCCGTTGCACGCCTGACCGTTGTTGTCGAGGCGGGCATCGACGCCGGCCTGCACCGTCGCGTCGAGGTCGTCGGTGGACAGGACGATGAAGGGGTCGGACCCGCCCAGCTCCAGCGCGACCTTCTTGAGGTGGCGTCCTGCGACCTCCGCGACGGCGGCACCGGCGCGCTCCGACCCCGTGAGCGAGACGCCCTGCACGCGCGGGTCGGCGATCATCTTCGCGATCTGCTCGTTCGTGGCCAGGACGTTCTGGTACGCACCGGGCGGGAAGCCGGCCTCGTCGTAGATCGCCGCGATCGCGGTCGACGACTCGGGGCACTGCGGTGCCGGCTTCAACAGGATCGTGTTGCCCACGATCAGGTTGGGAGCTGCGAAGCGCACGATCTGGTAGGCCGGGAAGTTCCACGGCATGATGCCGACGAGCGGTCCGAGGGACGAGCGCCGGATGATCGCCGACCCCTCTCCGAGGATGTCGATCGGCTGGTCGGCCATGATCGACTCCGCGTGGTCGGCGTAGTACTCGGCGATGTCGGCGGCGAAGTCGACCTCTCCGAGGGCTGCCTCGCGGGGCTTGCCCATCTCCCGGACGAAGATGTCGGCGAGCTGTTCCCGGTGCTCCCGGTGCAGTTCCGCGACCCGGCGAACGAGGGCAGCCCGTTCGGCGACGGTCGTCGAACGCGACCACTCGCGGTGCGCACGATCGGCGGCCGCGACGGCCTCTTCGATCTGCGCGTCGGTGAAGGTGTCGAAGGAGGCCAGCGTCTCTCCGGTGGCGGGATTGACGACGGTGTAGTCGGTCATGTCATGTCCTCTCGTCGGATACCGGTCAGGAGACCGGGATCAGTGTGTACTTGGTGGACAGGTACTCGTGGATGCCCTCGAAACCGCCCTCGCGCCCGACACCGGACTGCTTCACCCCGCCGAAGGGGGCGGCCGCGTTGGAGACGACGCCCACGTTGAGACCCATCATGCCGGTCTCGAGCTTGTCGATCATCCGCTGCCCGCGCTGCAGGTTCTCGGTGAAGACGTAGGAGACGAGCCCGTACTCGGTGTCGTTCGCGAGCCGCACGGCCTCGTCCTCGGACTCGAAGGTGGCGATGGCGAGCACCGGACCGAAGATCTCCTCCCGGAGAATCGCCGATCCTGCCACGACGTCGGTGAGGACGGTCGGCTCGTAGAACGTGCCGGTGCCTTCGACCGCTTTGCCGCCGGCGAGAAGAGTCGCTCCGCGCTCGACGGCGTCACCGACCAGTTCGGCCGCTTTGGCGACGGCACCCGCATCGATGAGCGGGCCGATCGCCACGCCCTCTTCCGTGCCGCGACCGATCTTCATCTCGTTGACCCGGTCGGTGACGCGACGGGCGAACTCGTCAGCCACATCGACGTGCACGATGAAGCGGTTCGCCGCCGTGCAGGCCTGGCCGATGTTGCGGAACTTCGCCGCGAGGGCGCCGTCCACCGCCTTGTCGAGATCGGCGTCGTCGAACACCACGAACGGCGCGTTGCCACCGAGTTCCATCGACACCCGGAGCACGCCCTCCGCGGCCTGTGCGATGAGCTTGCGGCCGACCTCGGTCGATCCGGTGAAGGAGAGCTTGCGCAGACGCGGGTCGGCGATGATCGGTGCCGACAGCGCCGACGACTTCGAGGTCTGCACGACGTTCACGACACCGGCGGGGAGGCCCGCTTCCACGAGCAGCTTCGTGAAGAACATCGTCGTCAGCGGGGTCAGGGCCGGTGGCTTGATCACGACCGTGCACCCGGCCGCGAGCGCCGGAGCGATCTTGCGCGTCGCCATGGCGAACGGGAAGTTCCACGGCGTCACGAAGAACGACGGTCCGACCGGTCGCTGCGACACGACCATGTGCCCGGTGCCTTCCGGGTTGATGCCGTAACGGCCGCTGATGCGCACGGCCTCCTCGCTGAACCAGCGCAGGAACTCGCCGCCGTACCCGACCTCGCCGCGCGCCTCGGCGAGCGGCTTGCCCATCTCGAGCGTCATCAACAGTGCCAGGTCCTCCTTGTGCACCTGCACGAGGTCGAAGGCCCGACGGAGGATCTCGCTGCGCACCCGCGGTGCGGTCGCCGCCCAGGATTCCTGGGCTTCGACAGCGGCGTCCAGCGCGCGGATGCCGTCGGCCGGCGTCGCGTCGGCGATCGTGCGGATGACGGAGCCGGTCGACGGGTCCTGCACGTCGAAGGTGCCGCCGGTCTCGGCATCGGTCCACTCGCCGCCGATGAAGAGGCCGGTGGGGATGCTGTCGAGCAGGGTCTGCTCGGACTGAGTGCTCATGGATTCTCTTTCTGTGAGAGGAAGGTGGTCAGCGGCGGCGACGGCTGGGAGGAGCGTCCATCGCCAACGTCTCGCCACGGAAGAAAGCGGGGCGACGGATCGCCTGCCAGATCATGATCGCGATGCCGACGACGATGACGGTGACGCCCAGGACGAACACCAGCCCGAGGCCGCCGATGCTCGACCCGCTGCCATAGGCCGGATCCATCGAGTCGACCAGGGTGGTCACGAACAGGACCGCCAGGATGCCGCCGCCGACGAGCGGGAACAGGAAGGTGAAGAAGAAGTTGCGCGCGGAGTCGAACCACTGCTTGCGGAAGTACCAGACGCACGCGAAGGCCGTGAGCCCGTAGTAGAAGCAGATCATCATGCCGAGCGACAGGATCGTGTCGGTGAGGACGTTCTCGCTGAGCAGACGCATGACCGCGTAGAACGCCGACGCCACGACCGCGGCGACGATGGTCGCGTATCCCGGTGTGAAGAACCGAGGGCTCACGCGCGCGAACTTCGGCGGCAGGGCGCCGTAGTGCCCCATGGCGAGAAGGGTGCGCGCCGGGCCGACGGCGGTCGACTGCAGGGACGCCGCCGAACTCGAGAGCACGGCGAGAGACACCAGGAAGGCGAGCGGGCCGAGAACCGGATCGGAGAGCGCGAAGAAGACGTTGGCGGAGATGTCTTCGTTCGCGAGCCCCAGCGCTCCCGTGCCGACGCCGGCGAACATGATGAGGCCGATCGACAGCAGCAGGTAGAGGCTGACGACGATGACGACGGTCAGCATCGCCGCGCGACCCGGGGTCTTCTCCGGGTTCTTGGTCTCCTCGTTCATGGTGAGGACGACGTCCCAGCCCCAGAAGATGAAGATCGACAGCGACAGACCGGCGGCGAACGCGCTGAAGGAGGGGACCTCGAACGGGTTGAACCACGACCAGGAGAACGCGGTCGGCTCCGGTGCCTCGCCGTTCACGGCCTTGACGATGGCGACGACGGCGAACACCACGAGGACGACGAGCTGGAAGCTCACCAGGATGTACTGGAACTTCTGCGTGGTCTGCATGTCGCGATAGGACACGAGCGTCGCGCCGAGCATGAACAGCAGGCACACCACCACGTTGATGAAGGGGTTGAACGCGAGGTCCGCGATCTCCGGATTGCCGGTGAGTTGTGCGATCAGGAGGAAGAGGAACTCCACGGCGATGCCGGCGAGGTTCGACAGGACGATCACGGTCGCGGCGATGAGCCCCCACCCGGTCATCCAGCCGATCCACGGGCCGAATGCGCGCACGCCCCAGGTGAACGAGGTACCCGAGTCGGGCATCGCCCGGTTGAGTTCGCGGTAGCCGAAAGCCGTGAGGAGCATCGGGATGAAACCGACGAGGATGATCGCTGGCACCTGGGTACCGGCGACGGCGACCGTCGGGCCGAGCGATGCCGTCAGCGTGTACGCGGGGGCGATCGTGGAGATGCCGATCACGACGGCGCCCACGACGCCGACGGCACCCGCGCGCAGGCCCTTGGTGGAGATGCCGGTGGTGACTCCGGATTCGGGCGCCATCGCCCGGTTCGAGCTGCTCATCAGCGGACTCCTGCTTCGGCGCGGGTGCGCGGGACGACGATCATCGGGACGGGCAGTTCGTGCAGCATCTTCGCTGCCGTGGAACCCAGGAAGAGACGGCGCGGCTGCGCCAGGCGGCTGGAGCCGACGAGCACGACTTCTCCGGGCGACCACGAGAGATGCGCGACGGCGTCTTCCACACTGTCACCGGGGGCCTCCTCGACGACGGCGTCGAGCCCTTCGGGGAGCAGTCCTCTGGCGACTTCCAGCACGTCCTGCGCATGGGTGTCGCCGACGACGCGGATGGCGCCCGTGTCGAGACCGGGCGGGACGTCGAACGGGACCAGAGAGACCAGTCGCAGCCCGACGCCGCTGTCGGCCGCGAGGGCCACCGCTTCGTCGAGCAGCGCCTCCGCCCCCGGCCGAGTGCCGACGGCTGCGGTGACGCGCGGGATGACGTGGTCGTCCTCCTGCGCGCTGCCGGCCGGCGCCAACGCCACCGGGATGGTCGACGAATGCAGCAGTTCGGAGGCGACGCTGCCGAGCCGGTGCCGACCGAAGAGGCCACCGCCCGCTGCGCCGACCACGATCAGTCGTGCGCCGAACTCCTCACCGGCGGCGATCAGCCCTTCGGCGAACGACTCGCCGAAGCGCACGTGTCCGCTGCGAGTCAGTTCCTGCGGGAGACGCACGATCGCGTCGCCGAGCCATTTCTTCGCCTGCCCGCGGATGTGCTCCTCGTAGGCGCGCTCCGGCGGGACCGCGGCGCTGCGAGTGCCCTCGTTGGGGAGCACGATCACCAGGTGCAGGGTCGCCCCGAGACTGCGGGCGAGACGGGCGCCCAGTGCGGCAGCATCCGCTCCGGTGTCCGTCGCGGTGTACCCGACGACGATCGAGCCGGGCATCACTCGCCGCTTTCGGTGCCGCCGGCGTCACGGATCGCTGCGACGATGTTCGATGCGGCCAGCTGCCCCATCCGGATCGCGCCGTCGACGTGCTGGTAGCCGGCGCCCGCCAGGTCGCTGCAGGCGAAGTGGATCGGACCGACCGGGGTGCGCAGGTCGGCGCCGTACCGGTGCAGACCTCCCATGTCGAAGCTCGCGGCGTAGGCGCCGCGGGTCCACTCTTCGCTGCCCCAGTCGCTCTCGTAGTACACGACCGGGTTCTTCGCCTCGGGCCCGTAGTAGTGCGACAGCGACTCCAAGATGCGCTCCTTGCGCTCCTCGGCGGAGAGCTCGAAGACCCCGTCGGCGTTCGCATCCGACACGAACGCGACCAGGGTGCCGCGCTCGTCGCCGTGGTTGGAGTTGTCGTAGGCCTCGTGGGCGAGCTCGTACGGGCTGAACGCTGTGCCGCTCAGTCCCTGCTCGCGCCAGAACGGACGGTCGTAGACCGCGTGCACCTTGATCACGAAGCCCATCGACAGGTGCTGGTGCATCTGGTGCTGACGCCGGGGCAGCGGCGGGACGAACGAGATCCGGCTGTAGAGCACCGGGGCGTGGGCGAGGATCGCGTACCGCGCACGGACGGTCAGCTGGTCGGTCGTGGCGGTGACCTGTGTCGTCGCCGAGCCGGTGGACGCGTCAGCCCATTCCAGGGTGCGCACAGGCTGGTTCAGCAGCACATCGTCACCCAGTCGCTCGGCAAGACGCTCCGGCACCTGCTGCAGTCCGCCCACGACGCGCTTGTCGAGGATGAAGTCGGCGTCCACGAGGTTCGAATACGAACCTGCGGATGCCGCCATCAGCAGCGACTGCAGCAGCGAGAACGTGTGCGTCGGCTTGGTGAGCATCGCGGTACCGGTGGCGAACGCCAGGTTGCGAACGGCTTCGTCGTCATCGGTCTGTGCACGCAGCCAGGCGTCCCAGGTGACGGAGTCCCATTCCTCGGCCTTCGGGTGCGCCCAGGGACGATCCGGATCGATCTCGGAGACCATGGTGTCGAGCTTCTCGGTGATCTCGGCGATCGCGGCTTCGGTGGCCGGCGCCACGGGGAACATCTCTCCGGTGAAGCGGTGCGCCTCACCGTCGGGGCCGACGTAGACGCTGTCGCCTTCGCGGTAGCGGCTGTAGGTCTCGAGCCCGAGGTCCTCGATCGCGTCCTTCAGCGCCTCCTGATCCGGGGAGACCCACTGGCCACCGATCTCGAGCATCGCCCCCTCGATCACATCGGTCCACAGTCGGCCGCCGACGCGGTCGCGCGCTTCGAGGACCGCGACGGAGAGTCCGGCCTTCCGCAGGTCGTTCGCCGCGGTGAGCCCGGCGGCGCCGGCGCCGATGATCAGTACGTCGCGTGTGATCTCAGACAACTGCAACTCCTTTGTAGGGGGATGTGCCGACCGCGACCCGATATCCCCCGATACGGGTCGCGGCCGGACGTGGGTGTCAGGCCGCGGCGAGTGCCGCGGCGACGATGTCGAGTCCCTCGTTCAGCAGATCGTCGCCGATCGCGAGCGGAGGGAGGAAGCGGATGACGTTGCCGTAGGTGCCGCAGGTGAGCACGATGACTCCCTGAGCGATGCACGCCTTCGCGACCGCGGCCGTGAGCGCGGCATCCGGCGCGTTGGTCTCCGGCTCGACGAACTCGGCGGCGATCATCGCCCCGTGTCCGCGGATGTCGCCGACGCGTGCATCGCCCTCCTGGATGGCGGTGAGGCGCTGCGTGAGGATCGCGCCGATCTCGCGGGCGCGCTCGATGACGCCGTCGTTCTCGAACACGTCGATCGCGGCGAGCGCTGCGGCGCAGGCGATGGGGTTGCCGCCGTAGGTGCCGCCGAGGCCGCCGGCGTGGGCGGCATCCATGATCTCGGCGCGGCCGGTGACAGCAGCGAGCGGGAGACCGCCGGCGATCCCCTTGGCGGTGGTGATGAGGTCGGGTTCGATGCCGAAGATCTCGCTGGCGAACATGTGGCCGGTGCGGGCGAATCCGGTCTGGACCTCGTCGGCGATGAAGACGACGCCGTTGGCGCGGCACCATTCGACGATCGCCGGAAGGAAGCCGTCGGCTGGAACGATGAAGCCGCCCTCGCCCTGGATGGGCTCGATGATCACGGCGGCGAGGTTGTCGGCGCCGATCTGCTTCTCGAGCTGCAGGATCACCCGGGCCGCAGCCTCGTTGCCGTCGAGTCCATCGCGGAACGGGTACGACATCGGCGCACGGTAGATCTCGGGCGCGAAGGGACCGAAGCCGCTCTTGTACGGCATCGACTTGGCAGTGAGGGCCATGGTCATGTTCGTGCGGCCATGGTAGCCATGGTCGAAGGCGACGACCGCCTGGCGGCCGGTGTGCTTGCGGGCGATCTTGATCGCGTTCTCGACCGCCTCGGCGCCCGAGTTGAACAGGGCGCTCTTCTTGGCGAAGTCCCCGGGGGTGACTCGGTTGAGCGCCTCGGCGACCTCGATGTACGACTCGTAGGGCGAGATCATGAAGCAGGTGTGGGTGAACTGCGCTGCCTGCGCGGCGACGGCGGCCGCGACCTTGGGGTGCGAGTTGCCGACGGTCGTGACGGCGATGCCGGATCCGAGGTCGATGAGCGAGTTGCCGTCGGCATCCACCACGACGCCACCGCCGGCCGCGACTGTCGCGACAGGCACCGTGTGGCCGACTCCGGCGGCGACGGCATCGGCCTTGCGCGCGAGGATCTCGGCGGAGCGGGGCCCGGGGAGCTCGGTGACGAGGCGGCGCTCCTGGGGGAGCTCGGGTCCGCCGAGGGGAACTGCAACAGCTGTGGTGTCGAGGAGTGCCATGGACGCGAGCGTACGGTGGCGCAGAACACCACCGCACTCACCGACTTGTACAATCTGGGGAGAGATCTCGCCCGAATGTACAGGATGGACGTGCGATGACCGCCACCGACGAGCCGACGCTGCGTGCGCTGCTTCGACGACGCGACCTCGGTCTGGTGCTCGTCTCCGATGAGATCGACCTTCCGGACGGCGCGCTCGAACGGCCGTTGCGCTGGGTGCACAGTTCCGATCTCGCCGACCCGACCCCGTTCCTCTCCGAAGATCTCGCCCTGCTGACGACCGGCAAACAGTTCGACGACGCGGTCGACCCCGACGGCTACGTCGGACGGCTCACCGACCGCGGCGTGCGCGGACTCGGATTCGGCACGGAGGTTCACCGCTCCGGCATGCCCGCGGATCTGGTCGCCGCCTGCGCCCGCCATGGGATGCCGCTGTTCGAGGTGCCCTACCGCACACCGTTCATCGCCGTCGCCCGCGCGCACTCCGAGACCATCGCGGCGCAGGCGTACGCCCGGCGGTCCTGGGCGTTGGACACTCAGCGCGCGCTCGCTCTGGCAGCACTTCGCCCGCACGGCCTCGACGCGACCGTCGCCGAGCTCGGCAGGCGCCTCGGAGTCTGGGCGGGAATGTTCGACGCGGCCGGGGCGGTGCTGCTCGCCCATCCCCGTGACGCCGTCGCACCGGCGGTGCTCGACGAGCTCGCCGATCGCGTGGACGAGATCCTCACGCGAGGGCTGGAAGCGGGTCAGTCACTCACCATCGGCGACCAGACCTTCATGCTCTTCACCGTGGGTCGCGGCGGTCATCTGCGCGGGGTGATCGCGTTGGCGATCGAGGCGCTCGACCCGGAGGCGCGCGCGGTGGTCACATCGGTGATCGCGATGGCGGGGCTCGCGATGGAGCAGAGCGAGCAGCTCGCACGCAGCCGTCGTCGCCTGCACGCGCAGCTGCTCCGCTCCCTCCTGTCCGACGACCCGTCTCTGGCCCGGCGGGTCCTCGGAGCCCTTCCCCCCGCGCCGATGGTCGTCGCGGTGGCGGCCGACGCACCGGCCGGTCCGCTCACCGACTGGTGGGAGCGGCACCGGGCCGAGCAGTCCACGCCGTACTTCCTCGCCGAATCCCAGGAGGGGGTGACCGTCTGCCTTGCCGCTGCCGACGAACCCCTCCTCGATGAGGTCGCCGCGCGCTTCCGCATCCGCATCGGCATCTCCGAACCGGAGTCGTACAGTTCCTTCTCCCGCGCGCACGCGCAGGCGCTCACCGCACTGCGGCAGCAGGGCGAGCAGGGCGCGGTCCGATATGCCGACACGGTCGGGTCGAGCATCCTCACCGCTCTGGCGACCGACGAAGCGCGCCTCGTGGCGGAATCGCGCCTGGCTCCGCTCCGAGAGCACGACACCCGCAGCGGATCCGAGCTCGAGCATTCGCTTCGCACGTGGCTGGAACACGACGCGCGCTTCGAGTCGGCGGCGGCATCCTTGGGCGTGCATCGACACACGCTGCGGTCCCGCATCGCCCAGGCGGGGGCTCTGCTCGGCATCGACCTGTCGACCTTCCCCGCGCGCGCGGAGCTGTGGACGATCCTGCAGACCGCCCGCGACTGACGCGCGGTCAGCGGCACAGTTGTCGGGAGATGTCACGGATGTCGGGCCGATGCACGGCGTGTCGCCCTGCATCCGTGAAATCTCCCGACATCTGTACCCACGGCCCCCTCAGCGCGGGGCGTGGGCCTCGAGGAACTCGTACACGTCGGTGGTGTCCACCCCGGGGAACGCCCCGGTCGGCAGAGTCGCCAGAAGGGTGCGCGGAGTCTTCACGTTCGGCCAGGAGTTCTCCCGCCAGCGCTCCTCGAGCTCAGTCGGAGCGCGGCGGCAGCACACCTCCACCGAGTGCTTCGATACGCCGCGGTGCGGGGTATCGCGACCGACGAACCACTTCGTGTCGTCGAAGCGCACGCCCACGCTCACCGAGTGGAGCCCCTCACTCGACGCCTCGACGCGGGCCGTGCACCAGTAGGTGCCGTTGCCGGTGTCGGTGTACTGGTAGTACGGGTTGAAGCGGTCGTCCTCGTCGAAGACGACCCGGCTGGTCCAGCGGCGGCAGCACATCTGCCCCTCGATCGCGCCCAGGCGGTCGGTCGGGAAGTTGACGTCGTCGTTCTCGTAGGCCTTGGTGATGGTGCCGGATTCGTGGACCTTGAGGAAGTGCACGGGGATGTCGAGGTGTCGCGTCGCCAGGTTCGTGAAGCGGTGGGCCGCCGTCTCGTACGACACCGAGTAGGCGTCGCGCAGATCCTCGATCGAGATGGCTCGCCGCGACTTCGCCTCCTGCAGCAACGGCGCCACGTGGGCCTCGGGGATCAGCAGCGCACCGGTCAGATAGTTCGTCTCGACCCGCTGGCGCAGGAACTCGGCGTAGCTCCGCGGCTCCGAGTGCCCGAGCATCCGGCTCGACAGCGCCTGGAGCACCGCCGTGCGAGCGTCGCCCTTCGTCTGCACCTGACCCGAGAGGTAGAGACGGCCGTTCGCCAGATCGGCGACACTGCGGGTCGTCTGCGGCAGATCCGGCGCGTAGTGCAGGGTGAACCCCAGATAGGCGGCGATCTCGGATGCCGTGCGCTGGGTGAGCGGTCCGCCGGAGTGCCCGACCGCGGCGAGTATCTCGGATGCCTTCACCTCGAGGTCCGGGAAGTGATTGTCCTGCCGGCGCATCAGGTGACGCAGCTCCACGTTCGCCCGCCGCGCCTCCTCGGGCGTCGCGGCGCGTTCGTCCTTCAGACGGTCGATCTCCCCCTGCAGGGCCAGCAGCGCCCGGAGAGCATCCGTCGGCACCGACTTCGCGATGCGGAACGGCTCGATGCCCAGCGCCTGGAACGTCTGCCCCTTCATCGCGCGTTCCAGGGCGATCTCGAGCGCGCTGCGCTCATCCAAGGGCTCCCCCTCGATGAGAGCGTCGATCGTGACGCCGAGAGCGCGCGCGATCGCCTGTAGCTGCATCAGTTTCGGCTCACGCTTGCCGGTCTCGATCATCGAGAGCTGACTCGGGGCGCGGTCGACCGCGGCGGCGAGGTCTTCGAGCGTCATCCCCCTCGCCGTGCGCAGGCGACGGATGCGACGCCCGATCGTGAGCGCGTCGGTTTCCTCGGTGACGTCCATGGCACCCTCTTCGGTCGGATCGATGAAGCAGAGCCCGATTCTGTCACGGAAACAGAAATACGGGCGATCTTCTCCTCCGTATCGGTCGAAGCGAGCGGAGAAGTTGACACAGAGTGGATGCCACGCAGCGCTGAACGCTCGACAGGCTCAGCGACCATCTCACCGAGGAGACACGATGACGAACACCGCACACACCCCCACCCCTCGTCCCGTAGGTCTGCGCGCCGGCGACCAGGTGCAGACGGCGGCGGAGCTCCGGGAGATCTGGGAGACCGACCCGCGTTGGGACGGCGTCGAGCGCACGTACACCGCCGAAGACGTCATCCGCATCCGAGGCTCCGTCCGAGAGGAGTCGACGCTCGCCCACCGGGGTGCGGAGAACCTCTGGAACCTGCTGCACACCGAAGACTACGTCCGGGCGCTCGGCGCCTACGCCGGCGGTCAGGCCGTACAGCAGGTGCGCGCGGGCCTCAAGGCCATCTACCTCTCGGGATGGCAGGTCGCCGCCGACGGCAACCTCGCCGGCCAGACCTATCCCGACCAGTCGCTGTACCCGGCGAACTCGGTGCCCGCCGTCGTCCGCCGCATCAACAACGCCCTGATCCGACAGGATCAGCTGGAGCACGCCGAGGCCGTCGCCGGCACGGGCCAGATCACGCAGGATTGGCTGGCGCCCATCGTCGCGGATGCCGAGGCAGGCTTCGGCGGCCCCCTCAACGCCTATGAGCTCGCGCAGTCGCTCATCCAGTCGGGTGCTGCCGGCATCCACTGGGAAGATCAGCTTGCCAGCGAGAAGAAGTGCGGACACCTCGGCGGCAAGGTGCTGGTGCCCACACAGCAGCACATCCGCACACTGAACGCCGCCCGCCTCGCCGCGGACGTCGCCGGCGTCCCGACGGTGATCATCGCCCGCACCGACGCACTGGCCGCGGACCTGCTCACCAGCGACGTCGACGAGCGGGACCAGCGATTCACCACCGGCGAGCGCACCCCCGAGGGCTTCTACCGCATCCGCCGGGGGATCGAATCGGTCATCAGCCGAGGGCTCGCCTTCGCTCCGTACGCCGACCTGCTGTGGGTCGAGACGGGCGAACCCGACATCGCGCTGGCCCGCGAGTTCGCGACCGCCATCCACGCGCAGTTCCCTGGCAAGCTCCTCGCCTACAACTGCTCGCCGAGCTTCAACTGGAAGCGTCATCTGTCGGATGCCGAGATCGCCACGTTCCAACAGGAGCTGGCCGACCTCGGATACAAGTTCCAGTTCATCACCCTGGCGGGCTTCCACGCCCTGAACCACTCCATGTTCGACCTCGCCCGCGGCTACGCCGAGCGCGCCATGAGCGCCTACGTGGAACTGCAGGAGGCGGAATTCGCCGCCGAATCCGACGGCTACACCGCCACCAAGCACCAGCGCGAGGCGGGCACCGGCTACTTCGACGTCATCTCCACCGCGCTCAACCCCGACAGCGCCACCCTGGCCCTCGCCGGCTCCACCGAGACCGCGCAGTTCCACTGACTCCGTCCGCACCTCTTCGAAAAGGACTGAAGATCATGACCACTCCCACCACCACCACCGCCCAGACCCATCAGGGCCCGGCGATCACGATCACCGGACCCCTGCGCGACCGGTACGACGAGACCCTCACACCCGAGGCCATCGCCTTCCTGACCGAGCTTCACCATCGGTTCGCATCGCGCCGACACGACCGCCTCGCGGATCGGATGCGCCGGCGCTTCGAGATCGGCAACGGCCACGACCCCCGCTTCCGGGACGACACCGCGCACATCCGTGCGGACGCGCAGTGGCAGGTCGCAGGCGCAGGCCCCGGACTCGAAGATCGCCGCGTGGAGATCACCGGGCCGACGGATCCGAAGATGACCATCAACGCTCTGAACTCGGGTGCGCGAGTGTGGCTCGCCGACCAGGAGGATGCGACCAGCCCCACCTGGAAGAACGTCATCGAGGGGCAGCTGTCCCTGCGCGACGCGATCCGCGGCGAGTTGTCCTTCATCTCGCCGGGGACGGACTCCACCCCGGGTAAGGAGTATCGCGTCACCGCCGAGCGCACCCCCACGATCGTGATGCGTCCGCGCGGCTGGCATCTGCCGGAGAAGCATCTGGCCTTCACTGACCGCGCAGGGCGCCGCACCGCCGCATCCGGTTCGCTGGTGGACTTCGGCCTGTACTTCCTGCACAACGCCGAAGCGCTCATCGCGGCCGGCCGCGGCCCTTATTTCTACCTCGCCAAGCTCGAATCCAGCGAGGAGGCGAAGCTGTGGGATGACGTGTTCTCCTTCAGTGAGGAGTATGTCGGGATCGCCCACGGAACCATCCGGGCCACGATCCTCATCGAGACCCTGCCCGCCGCGTTCGAGATGGACGAGATCCTCTATGAACTGCGCGACCACTGCGCGGGGCTCAACGCCGGGCGGTGGGACTACATCTTCTCCATCATCAAGAACTACCGCGGCCGGGGTGCCCGTTTCGTCCTCCCCGACCGCAGCGAGGTGACGATGACCGTGCCGTTCATGCGGGCGTACACGGAGCTGCTGGTGCAGACCTGCCACAAGCGGGGCGCCTTCGCCATCGGCGGCATGAGCGCGTTCATCCCGAATCGTCGCGACCCGGAGGTCACCGCGCGCGCTATCGAGAAGGTCTCCGCCGACAAGAAGCGCGAGGCCGGCGACGGCTTCGACGGCACCTGGGTCGCGCACCCCGACCTCATCCCGACCGCGCAGGCGGAGTTCGACGCGGTGCTGGGCGATCACCCGAATCAGATCGATCGTCGACGCGACGAGGTCGACGTGCAGCCGCGCGACCTGCTGGATCTGCATATCGGGCGTCCGATCACCGCCCAGGGCGTGCGCGACAACGTCTCGGTGGCGATCCGCTACCTCGAGGCGTGGTTGCGCGGCCTCGGCGCAGTGGCCATCGACAACCTGATGGAGGATGCCGCGACGGCGGAGATCAGCCGGTCGCAGGTGTGGCAGTGGATCCACCAGGACCGCACGACGGAAGACGGCACGCCCATCACCGTCGAGTACATCGAGGGGCTGATCGCCGAGGTCCTCGGCACCGTGGAGCGACGTGCGGGCGACCGCTTCGACGATGCGGCCGAGGTCTTCCGAGACGTGGCGTTGCGGGAGGAGTTCCCCGCGTTCCTGACACTCGGCGCCTACAGCCGCTTCCTCGTCGACGAGGACTGATCCTCCCGAGGAAGAGCCCCCGGGCGCCCGCAGACCCGCGGGTGACCGGGGGCTCATCCTCTGCCATCGTGCGACGACTCGACATGGCCGCGCGCCGTCTGAGCGGCGTAGCCTGAGATCATGACCGACGTCTGGAACGGCGTCGCCGACGAGTTCCTGCACCTGTACCCCTCCGGAACGCGATTGCTCGCGGTGGCCGGCCAGGACGCGGAGCGCTCTCGCCATGCGGCGGACGCCGTCGCCACGGCGCTCACCGGAGCGGGCCAGCAGGTCGAGCGCGCTCACGCCGACGGTGACGAGGCTGCCCTCCGTGCCGACGTCATCGCCCCGTTCCGCCAGGCTCCGCGGACGGACCGTGTGCTCGTCGTCTCCGGCCCGGCGGCGTTGCTCAGCGAGAGCGCCCGCGGAATGTGGAACTTCACCCTGTGGCAGCTCGTCGGCAACGAGGCTCCGCACAGCGTGGCATCGGCCCTGGTCGACGTGACCGACCCCGAGAATCCGGTCCGACGGTTCGCGGACTACTGCGCCCTGCCTGCGTCGTTCGGGGCCTGACCTCGCTCCTCCGGCCGATTCAGTGGAACGACGCGGCCACGGAGTTGCGGTGGTAGTCGAACACGATGCTCGTGCGCGTGGAGGCGACACTGCTCTGGGCGGAGAGGTGTTCCAGCACGAACTCGCGCATCTCCGAGGAATCGGCGACCGCGATGTGCAGCAGGAAGTCGTCTTCACCACCGAGGAAGAACACCTGGATGACCTGCGGGAGCGCGCGCACGCGGTCGGCGAATTCGACGATGCTCTCCCGCCGCGCACTCGGTCGCAGACTCACCCCGATCACCGACTGGAGTCCGGCGCCCAGCTTCCGCTCGTCGACGCTCGCGTGGAAACCGGTGATCACGCCGCGGTCGACGAGGGCTCGCAGCCGCGCGTGCGCCGTCGACGGCGCCACACCGAGGTGGCCGGCGAGTTCGGCGTTCGTCATCCGCCCGTCGGCGGTGAGCAGCTGCACGATCCGGGCGTCGATGGGATCCAGCGCCGGCGCCCGAAGAGTGTTCGCCGTCGGGCCTGCAGACGTCGTCTCCATGCGAATCATTATTCAGGATGGCGGCCCAGAGCGAATCATCTTCACTGAATCTGTTTCACCGCCGACGTTTCTGCGATCCTGGTGGCATCCAGCTCACCCAGCCATGGAGGATCGATGAAGATCGGCGTACCCACCGAGGTCAAGAACAACGAGAACCGCGTCGCGCTCACGCCCGCCGGCGCAGACCGCCTCGTCAGCGAGGGCCATCGCGTGCTCGTGCAGGCAGGAGCGGGTGTCGGTTCCCGCATCGATGACGAAGCGTACCGCGCGGCCGGAGCCGAGATCGTGCCGTCGGCGGCGGACGCGTGGAACGGCGCCGACCTGGTGCTCAAGGTCAAGGAGCCGGTCGCACAGGAGTACGACTTCCTCCGCCCCGATCTGACGCTGTTCACGTATCTGCACCTGGCCGCCGACCGCCCGCTGACGACCGCGCTCGTGGATGCCGGGACGACCGCCGTCGCCTACGAGACCGTGCAGCTTCCCGACCGCTCCCTCCCCCTGCTCGTGCCGATGAGTGAGATCGCCGGTCGGCTCTCCGTCACCATGGGTTCGTACTCCCTGCTCCGCTCCAACGGCGGTCGCGGCATGCTGCTCGGCGGCATCGCCGGCACACCCCGCGCGAAGACCGTGGTGATCGGCGGGGGTGTCGCCGGTGAACACGCGGCCGCCAACGCGCTCGGCCTCGGCTCCCAGGTGACCGTGGTCGACGTCTCGCTGCCGCGGCTGAGGGAACTCGAGCACCGCTACGGCGGCGCACTGGAGACGCGCGCTTCGAGCCGCTACGTCATCGCCGAGGAGCTGGCGACGGCCGACCTCGTGATCGGATCCGTGCTGATCCCGGGTGCTGCGGCCCCCAAGCTCGTCACAGACGACATGGTCTCCACGATGAAGCCGGGTTCGGTGCTCGTCGACATCGCCATCGACCAGGGCGGATGCTTCGAAGGGTCGCGACCGACCACTCACGACGACCCCACCTTCGCTGTGCACGACTCGATCTACTACTGCGTGGCCAACATGCCCGGCGCCGTTCCCGAGACGGCGACGCGCGCGCTGACCAATGCGACCCTCCCCTACGTCGCGGCCATCGCCGGCAAGGGCTGGGAGCGCGCAGCATCCGACGATCCCGCACTCGCGAAGGGACTCAACGTGCACGACAGACGCATCACCCTGGATGCCGTCGCGCAGGCGCACGGGTTCGCCGGCTCCTGAGGGGCTCGCCCTTCGACTCCGCACGTCGCCGAAACTTCGCCGAAACGTCGCCGCCGTACGTTGGGCAGATGGCGCATACTCCGCCGGTCGACGCGGTGCCCGCATTCGCGGTCGACCACTACGTTTCCGGCGTCCTGGCCGCCGCCGCGCCGCTGCCACTCGAGCGCGTCCTCGTGACCGAGGCGGTCGGACGCACTCTGGGCACCGCGAGCAGCGCCCTCCTGCACATCCCGCCCTTCGATAACGCGTCGATGGACGGCTTCGCCGTGCGCTTCACCGATGTCGCCGAGGCGTCGCCTGACCACCCGGTCGCCCTGCGCGTCGTCGCCGACGTCGCCGCCGGCAGCGCCACCGACCCGGTGCTCGACCCGGGAACGGCCGCGCGCATAATGACGGGCGCGCCGGTGCCCGCGGATGCCGACACCGTAGTCCCGTTCGAAGGGACCGTCGGGGGCTTGTCCGACTCGCTCCGGGAAGCGGTCGTCGCCGATGCGCCCCGCTTCGTCGGCGCGCACATTCGGCGACGGGGTGAAGATCTCCGTGCCGGCGCCGAGGTTCTCCCGGCCGGCACACTGCTGGGTCCCCTGCAGATCGCGGCCCTCATCGCCGCAGGCGTGAGCCACGTGGAGTGTCGGCGTCGGCCGCGGACTCTGATCGTCTCCACCGGCGCGGAACTGGTTTCTCCGGGTGCGGAGCCCGGCACCGGACAGATCCCCGATTCGAATTCCGCTCTGCTGGCGCTGCTCGCCGCCGATGCCGGAGCCGAGGTGGTCGGATGTCGGCGAGCGGACGACGATCCGGCGACCTTCCTCTCCCTCCTCGACGATGCCCCGGCAGTCGACGTGGTCATCAGTTCGGGCGGCCTCAGCGCCGGCGCATTCGAGCCCGTCAAGCTCGCCCTGGACGGCATCGTCGCGTTCGAGAAGATCGCCATTCAACCGGGCAAGCCGCAGGCTTTCGGTCGACTCCCCGGTGGCGCACTGTTCTTCGGCCTTCCCGGCAACCCGGTCAGCGTCGCGGTGTCGTTCGAAGCGATCGTGCGTCCGGCGCTGCTCGCCCTGCAGGCGCGCACGCCGGTGCACCGGCCCACGCTGAAGCTGACGGCGGCCGTGCACTGGCGCTCGCCCCTCGGCAGACAGCAGTATCTGCCGATCACCGTCGACCGATCCGACTCCTCGTGGCGGGTGCGCCCCGCGACACCCGGCGGCTCCGGGTCGCATCTCGTGGGCGGCCTCGGCCGTGCGGAGGGCTATGCCGTCATCCCGCCGGAGATCACATCCGTGCGTCCGGGTGATCTCGTCGACACCCTGCTGACCTCATGACGGCGCGCCCCGCCGCACCGGATCCGTGGCACGCCCGGGTCGGCGTCGTACTCGCCGGTGGGCGCGCGACCCGCGTCGACGGAGAAGACAAGGCGATGTTCGAGGTCGACGGGGTGCCGTTGCTGGCTGCCGCGGTGACGGCGCTGTCCGCGTGCGACGAGATCCTCATCGTCGGTCCGCGCGCCGGGCGTCCTCGGTTCGACGACGTGCGCTGGATTCGTGAGGATCCGCCCTTCGCCGGACCCGTCGCCGCCCTGTCATGCGCGCTCGCCCACACCGGTGCCGCCGAGCTCCTGGTCCTGCCGGCCGATCTGCCCGGTGCATCAGACGCCGTCGCCCTGCTTCTGGATGCCGACCTCGGCGAGAACGGGGAGGGTGTCGTGCTGGTCGACGATTCCGGCATCCCGCAGTGGCTCACCGCGCGCTATCGGACAGCGGCCCTGAGCGCAGCGATCGCCTCAGCGGACTGGGCATCCGTGCGGGGTGTGGCCACACGTCTGCGTCTGCGCCAGCTGCCCGCCCCGGCGAGCGCGACGCGTGATGTCGACACCTGGGACGATCTGCGGCTCGCGACGAAGTCCGTCTGACCTCGCCACCTGGCGTCGCAGGACGGATGCCGTGTTACGACCGTGTTTCGTCGTTCTCTTCCGGGCGAGGAGGTCCCGGTGATCGAGATGTGATGTCCCCGTAAAGACCCCGCCGCACGACCGGAACACCGCCCCCTTAGCGTTACCGATACGCGAGCTCGCGTGCAGATCGAGATACGCCTGGAGGTCAGCCATGGCAACGCCCACCGACAGCATGAGCGTCACGAGTTCCCCGGCCGATGCGCTGGTCACCCGACCCGGGCGGTGGCTCGACGGCTGGAACGCGGAAGACGCCGAGCAGTGGGAGTCGCGGGGCCGGGCGATCGCGAAGCGCAACCTCGGCTGGTCGATCTTCGCCGAGTTCCTCGGTTTCGTCATCTGGCAGCTGTGGAGCGTGGTCGTCGTCATGTTGCCCGCGGCCGGGTTCTCCCTCACCAGCGGCGAGCAGTTCTGGCTCATCTCGGTGCCGACGCTCGTGGGCGCCACGCTGCGCATCCCGTACACCTTCGCGGTCGCCCGATTCGGTGGCCGCAACTGGACCATCGTCTCCGCGGGACTGCTCCTGATCCCCGCCATCCTCCTCGGCATCGTCGTGCAGAATCCGGGCACCCCGTTCGGAG
Source organism: Microbacterium sp. CGR2 (assembly GCF_003626735.1). Taxonomy (NCBI): domain Bacteria; kingdom Bacillati; phylum Actinomycetota; class Actinomycetes; order Micrococcales; family Microbacteriaceae; genus Microbacterium; species Microbacterium sp. CGR2. Next base: position 228,066 of record NZ_RBHX01000001.1, read on the forward strand.
TGCTTCTGCTGGTCGCCGCGCTCGGCGGCATCGGAGGCGGCAACTTCGCCAGCTCCATGGCGAACATCACCTACTTCTTCCCGCAGAAGGAGAAGGGCTGGGCTCTCGGCCTCAACGCCGCCGGAGGCAACCTTGGCGCTGCGGTGGCCCAGTTCACGGTGCCGATCGTGGTGACGCTCGGCGCGGTCGGAACCCTCAATCTCCCTCTCGCCGGGTGGCTGTGGGTCCCGCTCATCCTCGTGGCGATGTGGGGCGCGTGGAAGTACATGAACAACCTGTCCACCGCGAAGACCGACTTCGCCGGGGTGGCGGCGGCCCTGCGCGAGCCGCACCTGTGGATCATGGCGTTCCTCTACATCGGCACGTTCGGCTCCTTCATCGGTTTCGCCGGCGTCTTCCCCAAGTTGATCGCCGACCAGTTCCCGGAGTTCTCCACTCTGTCGATCGGCACGGCCAGTGTGTCGCTCGCCTTCCTCGGAGCGCTCACCGCCTCGCTCGCCCGCCCGTACGGTGGCCGGCTCGCCGATCGCCTCGGTGGAGCACGGATGACGATCGCCGCGTTCGGGTTGATGATCGTGGCGACGATCGCGCTGATCATCACCATGCCGGTCGGCAACTTCTGGCTGTACCTCGGCCTGTTCCTGGTGCTCTTCCTCGCGACCGGCATCGGGAACGGGTCCACCTATCGAATGATCCCCTCGATCTTCGCCGCCCGCGGAGCCGCGCTGGCCAGCTCCGAGCACGCGGTCTCCACGCAACGTCAGGGTGCGGCATCCCTCGGCATCATCTCTGCGATCGGCGCGTACGGCGGCTTCCTCATTCCCCAGGTCCTGAATGCCTCGCAGACGATCACGGGCGGGTACGCGGCAGCCTTCTGGGGGTTCGTGGGGATGTATTCGGTGATGGCCACGCTCACGGCCGTGATCTACCTGATCCCCCGCGCCTCTCTCGACCGACGCATCGTCTGAGGCGAGGACCGGATGCAAGACACTCTCGCGCATCGCGTCGTGCTGATCGGCTTCGGCCCGGTCGGCGCGCGGTTCGCCGAGGAGATGCTGCCGGCAGTGATGCAGGGCCGTGTCGATCTGACGATCATCGGCGCGGAGACGCACGACCCCTACAACCGGATCATGATCGCCGAGTATGCAGCGGGCGAGATCGGACGCGAGGCCCTCACCACCGCCGACACCGCCGATTTCGTCACGGCCGGAGCGCGGGTGGTCCGGGGGCGGCGGGTCGTCCGGATCGACCGGGCATCCTCCACCGTCGTCCTCGATGCCGACGAGCGGGTCGCCTACGACCGGCTCGTCATCGCGACAGGTGCCCGCTCGAACGTCCCGCTGCTGGACGGCCTGGAGAGAATCGACTCCGACGATCGCAGCGTCGATGATGCCCTCACGGCCGGCGTGTGCGTCGTCCGCTCCCTGGAGGATGCCGAGCGCGTGCGCCGCGTCGTCGCTGCGGGCGGCCGCGTGGTGGTGCTCGGCGCCGGTGTTCTTGGCATCGAGTTCGCTCTGCTGCTCGCGGAAGGCGGCGCCGCCCCGCATCTGGCACATTTCGGACCGATCCCGATGCCGCGCCAGCTCGATCGCGGTGCCGCACACGTCCTCACCGGCGCCCTGGATCGGGCGGGCGTCACCGTGGTGCCGAACATGCGAGCCGAAGCGATCGCGACGCACGAGGTCGACGGCATCCGTTCGTTCCGCGCCCTGATCTCCAGCGACGGCCGACGAATCGAGGGCGACCTCCTCGTGCTGTCGTGCGGCGTCCAGGCGCGCAGCGAGCTCGCGGCGGAAAGCGGCCTGCGCGTCGGCCGCGGCATCCTGGTCGATGACCATCTGCGGTCGTGGACGGATGCGCGGATCCATGCGATCGGCGACGTGGCGCATCTCGCCGATCCCGAGAAGTACGCCCACGACCGGGAAGTGCCGGGCGGGCCGTCCGGTCTCATCGGTCCCGGCTGGCGTCAGGCCGACTGGTTGGCCACGGCGATCGTCACCGAACTCGCAGGCGACGAGCCGCAGCCGTTCACTGAGGACATCCCCGGCGTCGTGCTGATGAAGGCGAGTCAGGTCGACCTGGTCTCCGCCGGCGAGGTCCAGCTCGATCCCTTCGCGCCGACACCGCTCGGCGAAGAGCCCCGCGAGGTGGCGCTCTGGGCCGACCCCCGACACGGCACCTACGTGAAGATGACGACGACGGCGGGCGTGCTCGACGGGTTCGTCGCCGTCGGGATGCCGAGGGCCGCCGCGGAACTCGCCGTGCTCTACCAGCGCCGCGGGGAACTCCCCAGTGACCGGTCTCTGCTGCTGCGCATGGACTCCGCCGAGGCGTCGCTGCCCGTGCCGCAAGGACGCGATGCGACCGTCTGCATGTGCAACGCGGTCACCGTCGGGCAGATCGAGGATGCCGTCGCCGAGCACTCCTGCCTCACGGTCGAGGACGTCGGCGCCTGCACGCGCGCGGGCACCGGATGCGGCGGATGCCGCGCCCGCATCGCCGAGATGCTCACTCGGCTCGAGGTCGCCCCCTCATGACCGCGCTCCCGACATCGACGCACTGTCCGTACTGCGCGCTGCAGTGCGCCATGACGCTCACCCCCACCCCCGCCGATCGTGTTCCCGTGGAGGTCTCCGGTCGTGAGTTCCCCACCAACCGCGGCGGTCTCTGCAAGAAGGGGTGGACGGCCGCCGAACTCCTCGCGCGAAGCGACCGGATCACCGCTCCGCTGCTCAAGCAGGACGACGGCTCCTTCGCCGAGACCTCCTGGGAGGAGGCCCTCGATAGGATCGCTGCCGGCGTGCGTCGGTTCACGGCCGAGAGCGGGACGGACGCGATCGGAGTGTTCGGCGGCGGTGGCCTCACGAACGAGAAGGCTTACCAATTGGGCAAGTTCGCCCGCATCGCCCTGCGAACCCGCCTGATCGACTACAACGGGCGGTTCTGCATGTCGTCGGCGGCGGCGGCCGCCAACCGCGCGTTCGGGGTGGACAGGGGCCTGCCGTTCCCGCTCGCAGACCTCGACACCGCCGACACTCTGTTCGTGCTGGGCTCCAACATGGGCGACACGATGCCCCCGTTCGTGCAGCACATGCAGGGTGCGAGGGCGAGCGGTGGATTGATCGTGGTCGATCCACGGCGGTCCACGACAGCCCGGCTCACGGCCGACGGCGCCGGCACACACGTGCAGCCGGTGCCCGGGACCGATCTCGCCCTGCTGCTGGGGATGACGCACGTCGTGATCGTCGAGGAACTCTACGACCGCTCCTATGTGGACACCCGCACCACCGGCTTCGAGGCGCTCCGTCGCTCCGTCTCCTCGTGGTGGCCGGCGCGCACGGAGTCCGTCACCGGCGTCCCGGCCGACACCGTCCGTGACCTCGCCCGGCGCCTGGCCGGATCCTCATCCGCATACATCCTCACCGGACGCGGCGTCGAACAGCACGTCGACGGCACCGACACCGCCACCGCCGCGATCAACCTGGCACTGCTGCTCGGGCTGGTCGGACGACCCGGATCGGGATACGGGACGCTCACCGGACAGGGCAACGGCCAAGGCGGGCGGGAGCACGGCCAGAAGTCCGATCAGCTTCCCGGGTATCGCAAGATCACCGACCCGGCGGCACGGGCGCACGTCGCAGCGGTGTGGGGCGTGCCCGCGGACACCATCCCCGGCCCCGGCCTCCCGGCCGTGGAGCTGCTCGCGAGATGCGGTGTCGACGAGGGTGTGCGGATGCTGCTGGTACACGGGTCGAACGTCGTCGTCTCGGCGCCCGATGTCTCCCAGGTGCGCGCGGCGCTCGGTCGCCTCGACCTGCTCATCGTCAGCGACTTCTTCCTCTCCGAGACGGCGCAGCTGGCCGACATCGTGCTGCCGGTGCTGCAGTGGGCGGAAGAGGAAGGAACGATGACCAACCTCGAAGGGCGGGTCCTTCGCCGGCGCCGCGCCCTCCTCCCTCCCCCCGGCGCCCGCAGCGAACTGTGGATCATGCGCGAGCTCGCCGCACGCCTCGACGCTCCCGGTGTCTGGTCGACCGATCCCGCCGAGGTCTTCGACGAGCTCGCCCGCGCATCCGAGGGCGGACTCGCCGACTACTCCGGTCTCTCGCATGCTCTCCTCGACACCGGGATCGCCGCGCATTGGCCGTATCCCTCAGGTTCCACGGGCACGCCGCGGCTCTTCGAGGAGCGGTTCGCGCACGACGACGGCCGCGCCCGACTCGTCTCCGTGCGGGCCCGAGCCCCGGAGTCGCCGCGGGGCGCGGAACTCAGCCTGATCACCGGGCGCATCCTGACCCACTATCAATCCGGAACCCAGACCCGGCGTGTGACCGAACTCAACGGGCCTCACCCCCGGCTGGTCGCGCAACTGCATCCGCTGACCGCCCGCGATCGCGGTGTCGCCGCCGGAACGCGCGTGCGAGTGGCGAACGGGCGCGGGGCGGTCGAGGCAGATGTCGAACTCAGCGACGACATCCGTCCGGACACCGTCTTCCTGCCGTTCCATTACGCCGGCGCCGAGAGCGCCAACCTGCTCACCAGTTCCGCGACGGACCCGCTCAGCTCGATGCCGGAGTTCAAGCACGCCGTCGTCACCGTCGACGCGATCCCGGCCGGCGCCGAGTAGCATTTGCAGGGTGACCGAACGCGCTCCTCTCTCCCGCAAGCTGTCCGCCATCGCCGAGTCCGCGACCCTCAAGGTCGACGCCAAGGCCAAGGCCCTCAAAGCCGAGGGCAAGGACGTCATCTCCTACGCGGCCGGCGAGCCCGACTTCTCCACGCCGCAGTTCATCGTCGATGCCGCTGCCGAGGCGCTCGCCGACCCGGCGAGCTACCGGTACACCCCGGCGCCCGGCCTCCCGGCGCTGCGCGAAGCCATCGCCGCGAAGACGCTCCGCGACTCGGGCCTCGAGGTCTCGCCCAGCCAGGTCATCGTCACCAACGGCGGCAAGCAGTCGGTCTATCAGGCCTTCCAGGCGGTGGTGAACCCCGGCGACGAGGTGCTGCTCCCGGCTCCGTACTGGACCACCTACCCCGAGGCGATCCGCCTTGCCGACGGCACGCCCGTCGAGGTCTTCGCCGGGGCCGATCAGGACTACAAAGTCACCGTCGAGCAGCTCGAGGCCGCGCGCACCGAGCGGACGACCGTGCTCGTCTTCGTCTCTCCCTCGAACCCCACCGGCTCGGTGTACACCGCCGACGAGACGAAGGCGATCGGCGAATGGGCGCTCGAGCACGGCATCTGGATCGTCAGCGATGAGATCTACCAGAACCTGACTTACGAAGGCGTCACCGCGACCTCGATCGTGCAGGCGGTTCCCGAGGTCGCGGGCCAGACGATCCTCGTCAACGGTGTCGCGAAGACTTACGCGATGACCGGGTGGCGGGTCGGCTGGATGGTCGGCCCCGCCGACGCCATCAAGATCGCCGGCAACCTTCAGTCGCATCTCTCGAGCAACGTGAACAACGTCGCGCAGAAGGCCGCCGTCGCCGCACTCAACGGCCCGCAGTCCGAGGCTCAGCAGATGCGCGAGGCCTTCGACCGCCGGCGGCGACTCATCGTTGCCGAGCTCTCGAAGATCGAGGGGCTGGTCGTGCCGAACCCGCTCGGCGCTTTCTACGTGTACCCCGATGTGCAGGGCCTGCTCGGCCGCACGTGGGGTGGAGTCACCCCGACGACCTCGCTCGAACTGGCCGACCTCATCCTCGACCAGGCAGAGGTCGCCGTCGTTCCCGGTGAAGCCTTCGGCCCCTCCGGCTACCTCCGCCTGTCGTACGCCCTCGGCGACGACGCCCTGCTCGAGGGTGTGCAGAGACTGCAGCGCCTCTTCTCCTGAGAGTTCTCGCTCGCCCTGTGCGACGGCATCCCCCTCAGCTTTCCGGGTGGTACCCGATGAGCCAGCGGATGCCGTAGCGATCGGTCACCGTGCCATCGAAGTCACCCCAGGGTCGCTGCTGCAGCGCATCGATCACGCGCCCGCCCTCGGCGAGCGCGTCGAACCAGCGCGTGAGAGTCGCGGCGTCGGCCGTTCCCAGAAGTGCGAGGAACATGCCGCTCATCTGCACCGCATCGCCGTCGGCCCCGGCATCCGCGCCGCTGAGCGCGACGGCCCCTTTCAATTCCCCGTGGGCGACCGCATCGCCGGGTCCGTCATGGCGACCGGCGTGGGCATAGTCGAGGATCTCGAGATCACCGCCGAACACGGACTGGTAGTGATGCAGAGCCTCAGCGGCGTTGCCGGGGAAAAGCAGGTACGGGGTCGGGGCGCTCATGCCGCGAGTGTAACCGTCGGCTCCGACGTCGACCAGAGTCCGACGTCGCCTAGAGTTCGACGCCGACCAGCACCGGCTCCGGTTGCAGCACGAGGCCGAATTCGGCGTGCACCCTGCTCTGGATGAAGCGCGCCAGCTCGGCGACTTCTCCTGCCGTCGCACCGCCGCGGTTCGTCAGAGCGAGAGCGTGCTTGGTCGACACCGATGCCCGAGACCGCGGGAGCTTGAAGCCCTTGCGGATGCCGGCCTGCTCGATGAGCCAGGCCGCGCTCACCTTGACGTCCGGCGCCTCGATCTTGGTCTGCGGCACGAGCCCGTCGTAGGAGGCCAGAGGGATCACGGTCATCGCGTCGAGATCGGGCGCCACCGGCCAGCGGGGGCACTCGGGAGGCAGTGCGCGCGCCACGCTCTCCGAGACGATCGCGTTCTGGAAGAACGACCCCACGCCGTGGGTGTCGGGATCGTCGGCATCCAGCAGCATCCCTTTGGACGCGCGGGTGGCGAGGATTCGCTCGCGCACCCAGCCGAGTGGCACGGGGGCGTCGTCGGACAGCCCGAGAGCGCGTCGCAGCTGCTCTCCCCGCACGACGCGCTGGTCGGCGACGAGCAGATCGAAGGTGACCGAGAGGATGACGGCCCGGCGCTGCGGTTCGCTTCCGTAATGGTGCTTGAGCACGGAGGTGCGGAATCCCAGACCGAGGTCGGATGCCGGGACGGTGGAGATCTCGCCGGTCGTCTCATCGATCAGGTCGACCTCGACCAGAGTCTCCTGGATCTCCTGCCCGTACGCGCCGATGTTCTGCACGGGCGCCGCACCGACGGTGCCCGGGATGCCGCTCATCGCCTCGAGGCCGGCGTAACCGCGTTCGACGGCGTAGGCGACGAGGTCGTCCCACCCGTGGCCCGCTTGCACGCGCAGCCGGATGCGCCCGGCGTGCGGCGAGGGAACCTCGTCGATGCCCTGCGTCCGGACCCGGATGACCGTTCCCTCGAAGGTTTCGTCGCCGACGAAGAGGTTCGACCCGCCGCCCAGCACGAACCACGCGTCGCGCCGCGCCCAGACGTCGCGCAGCGCGTCGACGAGCTCAGCGGTCGTGGTCGCCTCCAGCATCCGCTCGGGCGCGGCACCGGTGCGCAGCGTCGTCAGCGCCGACAGCCGGACCGGCTCGATCGTCCGCACCTCGGTCACCGCCATCAGACGGCGACGCGCAGCTGCGCCTTGACGAGGACGGTCGTGTCGCCCGTGGTGACTTTGAGGTCGATACGAGCGGAGTTTTCGTCGACGGCGCCGACTGTGGCGATGACGTGCACGTCGGCCCCGTCCGTCGCGTCGACGACGACCGGCTTCGTGAAGCGCACGCCGTAGTCGAGGATCACGGCAGCAGGGTCGAGGGCGCTGACGACCGCGGAGGAGGCGATTCCCATCGTGAGCATGCCGTGCGCGAGCACGCCCGGCAGGCCCACGGACGCGGCGACATCATCGCGATAGTGGATCGGGTTGAAGTCTCCGGATGCTCCGGCGTACCGCACCAGGGACTCGCGAGTGAGGTGAACGGTGCGTTCGGCAACCACTTCTCCGACGGTGTAGCCCATCAGGCGGCCTCTCCTTCGTCGGCCCCGACCAGCAGGACACTGGTGGCCGTGACCACATGGGCGCCGTCGGCATCGGTGATCTCGGCTTCGCTGGTGATCATCGCGTTCCCCGCCATCATCCGGATGCCGGTGACCCGCAGCCGACCGGTGAGCTCGTCGCCCGCCACGATCTGCTGCGAGTACCGGAAGCGCTGCTCGGCGTGGATCGTGCGGGCGAGCTCGATCCCCGAGTCGGGTTCGGCGAGGAGCTGCTGCAGCGTGTGATCCTGCACCACCATCGCGAACGTCGGTGGAGCGACCACATCCGTGAAACCGGCCGCGCGGGCCGCTTCGACATCGGTGTGCTGGGGGGCCTCGGCGAAGACGGCTCGTGCGAACTCGCGCACTTTCTCGCGTCCGACCAGGTAGGGGGCCGTCGGCGGGAACTCCCGGCCGACAAGATCTTGGTTCACTGCCACCCCTCGATCCTACCGAGGGGTGGCAGTGAACCGCCCGCTCAGGCCGCCCTGGCCGACATCGCCGAGCCCAGCAGCACCATCCGCATGCTCCGCTCCGCAGCATCGCGCAGCAGCGCTTCCCCCTGTTCCACCGCCTGCGCCAAGGGCATCGGCACCGTGATGATCGAGGCGATCGCGTCGATCCCGATATCGTGCACGTCCGGGGCGCCCTGGCCGAGCGAACCGGCGATGCCGAGCACCGGAACGCCGGCGACGCGCGCGCGCATCGCGATCTCCGCCGGAACCTTTCCGCGTGGGGTCTGAAAGTCGATCGCCCCTTCGGCGGTGATCACCAGGTCCGCAAGGCCCATCAATTCATCGAGCGCGTGCGGAAGCAGGCCGCTGTCGAGCAGCACCTCGAAGCGCGGCGCGAGGCGGGCGCCCAGGACCGCTGCCAGACCGGCGCCGAGTCCACCGGACGCGCCGGTTCCTCCTCCTGTGCGCACGTCCAACGCGGCCCCGAATGGACTCTCGTCTTCCAGAAGAGCAGCCCAGCTGTCCAGGGCGGACGCGAGCTGTTCGACCTGTTCCGGGGTGGCGCCTTTCTGCGGCCCGAACACCCGGGCGACTCCCCGAGGTCCGCACAGCACGTTGTGGATATTGCACGCGAGTACGATCTCGACCTCACCGATACGCGGATGGAGGCCCGCGAGGTCGAGACGGACCGCATCTCCGAGGTGGCGCCCGCCCGGTGCGATCGGACGGCCCTCCCGATCGAGGATCCGCGCTCCGAGGGCTACCAGCGCTCCTGCGCCGCCGTCGCTGGTGCCGGAGTCGCCGCATCCGACCACGATCCGCTGCGCCCCACTGTCGAGAGCGGCGACGATCAGCTCGCCGACGCCGCGCGTGGTGGTCTCGCCCGGGTCGCGCTGATCGCGCGGCACCAGGCGCAGCCCGGCCGCCGATGCCATCTCGACGACGGCGGTTCCGGTCGCATGTCCACCGAGCCGAGCCCAGTGCGCATCGACCGTCGCGCCGACCGGCCCCGTGACAGCGACCGGAACGAGCTCGCCACCGGTCGCCTCCGCGAGCGCGGCGGCGGTGCCCTCTCCACCATCGGGGACGGGGAACTCGTCGACCCGCACACCGGGGATGACGCGGCGGACGCCTGCGGCGATGGCCTGAGCGACCGCCTGGGCGCTCAGACTCTCCTTGAATCCGCTCGGTGCGACCAGGATTCGCTGGGGGATGTGGATGGACATGGTTCCTCCTTCTGCGCCCTCGGGGCGACGAGGCCCGAAAGGGCACGACGAGCACCGGTGCACCGGCGGTGCACGCGGAGAGAGTACGGATTGCGGTGAGACGGGAGCGCGTCAGCGCAGCAGCGGCAGCCCCATCAACGGCCAGATCCACAGCGCGAAGGCGGCGACCATCAGGAACATCGCCGGCGCCAGCAGCACGGAGAGCCGACGCAGATCGCGTCGCGAGAACCCGCCGGAGATCACATCCGGGTCGGCGAACATGGCCACCGGCTTGGCCGAGCTGGGGAGGGTGTGGCAGAAGCCGGCTGCTGCGGTCGAAGCCAACGCCGCCGCCATCGGGTCGACGCCGAGGGTGGGTGCGAGGGCGATCACAACGGGGATGATCGCCGCCGAACGGGCCGATCGCGAGGGGATCAGCAGGTGCGCGGCCGTCGAGATCGCGATGACGGCGAGCACGAACGTCACGGCACCCGATGCGCCCAAGCCCTGGATCGGCGCAAGGGCGGACGTGCTCAGCCAGGTGGCCGCGCCGGTGCGGGTGAGAGCAGACGCCAGTGCCAGCGTCGCGGCGAGGAACAGCAGCAGAGACCAGGGCACGCGTTTGATCGCCACGGGGAAGGTGGTGCAGCCGATACCGGGCGTCACGGCGGCGACCGCCCCGAGGAGGGCGACGAGAGCCGGCGGAAGGTGGTGCAACGGCTCGGTGCTCCAGAGCGCGATGACTCCGATGAGCAGGATCGCCGCGCGCCGCTCGTCCGCACTCAAGGCACCGGTGACCGTCGCCGAAGCGGACCGCTCGATGTCGACCGGATCGACGCGCAGGGGGGATCGACGATCTGCGCGATCCGTGAACCGCCAGAGGATGATCTCGCACGCGACGTGCGACGAGACGATTGCCAGCGGCAGTCCGAGCCAGAGCCACCCCAGGAATGTGAAGCCTGCTTCGCCGGAGGCCCGCAGCAGCTGGTCGGTGATGATGTGCGCACCGGCGCCGAGGAGAGACCCGACGGCAGACAGGAGCACGACCGTCGGCATCAGCAGCGAGAGCGCCCTGATCACACGCGCTCGGCCGGGAAGCACCCCCGAGACCGCCGTGAACACCGGCACGGCCAGCGCTGCGCGACCCGATGTGGCTGGTACGGCGAACGCGGTCAGCATGAGGGCGACGGTCGTCAAGTGGAAAAGGCTCCGCGGTCCTCGCGCGAAGCGCAGCAGATGCGAGGCTCCCCGAAGGGCAAGCCCCGATGAGGCGACCCCGGTGGCGATCACGAAAGCTCCGATGAGCAACCAGATCGTCTCATCGCCGAGGGAGGCGAAGAACGTGCTCGCCGGCAGCACACCGGTGACGATGAGAGCGATGGCCGCGAGGAAGGCGACGAGGGTGTCATCCAGCCGGGTCGCGCTCCACGCCCAGACCGCGAGGAGGAAGACAGTGACGGTCACGGCGATCGGGAGGGTCATCCCTCCCGGGTCGCCGGATGCCGGCTGCGCCTGGGCGGCCATCACGACGAAGCCGATCAGGATCGCCGCGATGATGGCGAGGCGGATGACGAGGCCGGGGTTCGGTGCAAGGAGGGCCCGGCGCGGTGCGGTGGTGCGCGGCGCCAGGGAGGGCATCGAACGCTGAGGCGGCACGGTGGCGAATCGGGCTCGTTCGGCACCGCCCGCTCGGATGCTGTCCGTGTGGGTGCTCATCGGAATCGGTATCCCGCCCCGCGGACCGTCTCGATGCGGTCTGCGCCGATCTTGCCGCGCAGAGCGCGCACGTACACGTCGACGACGTTGGAGGCGGGATCGAAGTCCATTCCCCACACGTGCCCGATCAGCTGGTCGCGCGACAGCACCTGCCCTGCGTTCTGCAGGAACACCTCGAGGAGGGCGAACTCGCGAGAAGTGAGCTCACGCATGTCGCCGGCCACGGTCACGGTGCGCGCACGCACATCGACGCGAACATCCTCGTGTTCCAGCACCGGACCGGCCGACCGGCCTTCGCCGTCACCGATGCGCAGTCGCACTCGCGCGGCGAGTTCGGCGAACTGGAAAGGCTTGGTGACGTAGTCGTTCGCGCCGCTCTCCAAGCCTCGTACCGTGTCGATGACGGAGTCCCGCGCGGTCAGGATGATCACCGGAGTCGCGACGCCCTCGCCGCGGAGATTGGCGAGTACATCGAAACCGTCCATCCCACCCAGACCGATGTCGAGCAGCACGAGGTCGAACATCCCGCCGCGGGCCATCAACAGGGCGGTATGGCCGTCGGCGGCTTCCGACGTGTCGTATCCCGCCGCACGCAGACCGCGACGGACGAAGGATGTGATGTGGGGATCGTCTTCAGCGATCAGGATGCTGCGCATCTCACTCGTTCCTCTCCGTTTTGGGGCCGTTGCTCACGCCGGCGGGCGCGGGGATGTCGATGCCGAACGTCGCGCCCTCCCCGAGGACGCTGTCGACCCAGGCCGAACCGCCGTGCCCGTCGGCGATCGCGCGCACGATGGCGAGGCCCAGGCCGGATCCGCGACGCACACCGGTGCTGTCCCCGCGAGCGAAGCGCTCGAAGATGCGCTCGGCATCGGCGGCCGCGACGCCAGGACCGGTGTCACGCACCCACAGTCGAAGTCGCCGCTCCGCGCCTTCCCCCTCGAAGCGCGAACCGATGTCGATCCGGTCCCCTGGTTCTGTCACCTGCACGGCGTTCGCCGTCAGTTGCAGCACTGCCTGCGTGACGCGTTGCGGGTCGAGGGCCGCGCTCCCCTCGGCGATCTCCATCAGCTGCCAGCGACGGTCGCCCAGCGCTTGCGCCTTCGCCTCGATGTCGAGGGTGAGGGTCGCGACCTCGCAGTTCGCGATGCGCACGAAGTCGGACTGCTCTGCACGAGCGAGCACCAGCAGGTCGGTGACGATACGGCTCATCCGATCGAGCTCACCGCTGACCAGGCGCAGGGTCTCTGCCCGTTCCTGGGGATCCTCGCTCAGCAGCTCGAGCTGTCCGCGCACGATCGTGATCGGAGTACGCAGCTCGTGGCCCGCATCGTCGACGAAGCGCTGCTGCGTCGTGTGCAGGGTTTCGAGCCGGTCGAGCATCTGGTTGAACGTCGTGGCGACCGCGGCGATGTCGTCGGTCCCCTCCACGGGAACGCGGGCGGTCAGGTCGTGCTCGCCGATATCCCGCGCCACCCGATAGACCTCTCGCACCGGGGCGAGGATCTGACCGGCGACGAGCCAGGCGACCCCGGAGCTCAGGAGGATCCCGAGCAGCGCGACCCAGGCGATCGTGGTGAAACTGGCGTCGACCTGCGAACGCGCGTTCTGCGTGTAGTTCACGATGACGAGAGCGCCCTCCCGATCCCCGGCGGTGAACTCCAGTCGCCCCCACCGCAGCGGCCCGGTCTCGGAGGTCTCCAGAGCGCCGGACGAGGCGCTGGTGCCCAGCAGCCGGCTGATCAGTGCGGCACCGCCCGGCACGGACGACAGATCCGTCGGCTCGGTCGCTTCGACTCGCCCGTCGGCGACGGAGACCACTTCACCGTCGACGCTGGCGACCACGACCTCGTCCTCATGTACCGACTGGCGCACGACATATTCGGTGAGCATCGCCTCCGGGGTCGCGTAACCGCTTGCCGCGGCATCCTCGGCGAACCGGGCGAACTCGGCGGCCTCCTGCTCGATCTGCGTGTTGGCGGTCTCCTCGACGCCGGCGAGGAAGATGCTGCGGCCCATGAGCCCCACGGCGATGAGGGTGATCACCGTACTCAAGATGATCCACAGGGTGATCCTCCAGCGGGCGGGGAGCGTGCGAGGGCGCAGGGTGCGCAATGGTGCCCCGGTGCGCGCCGCGGCCGACGAGTCCTTCTCCGCGCGCTTCGGCTGTTCCGTCGGGACGACCTCGATCGGCAGGGTCGGCGCGTCAGTCATCGTCGCCGCCGTCATCATCATCATCGTCATCGTCGTCGGGTTGCGGAGCCGGTGCGGGAGCCGGAGCGGGGGCCGGTGCCGGAGCGGGAGCCGGTGCCGGAGCGGGAGCCGGGGCGGGAGCCGGTGCCGGGGTGGGTGTCGCCGTCGGCTCGGCCGGGGCGAGCTGCACCACGAGCGGCTTCGACGGAATCTGCGGCGACGACGGCATCTGTGCCAGGGCGATGCCGCCCACCGCGAAGATCACCGGGATGGCGATCAGTGCGCCCGGGATCAGGATGCGTCGTGCGTTGCTCATGACACCATGATGGCGGTCGCGCATGATGCCCGGATGAGCCCTGGATGAAGATTGCTTCATACAACGGTCATGAGTCTCTCGCGGGAGAGCACGGGCTCGCCGTTGACGGGGTCAGCCCCTGCGGCGGCAGGGTATCTCGTCGGAGTCGTTGTCCCGTCGTCGCTGGTTGCGCAGCTGACCGGAAGCGTGCTCTACGGCCGTTCGTGGCCAGGGGGCACGCGCGGTTGGCTCGTCGGAGTGATCGCCTTCGTGGCTGTTGGCCTCGCGTCGGCGGCATTGACGAAGCAAGGAAAGGCCCCGCATCACCGGCTTTTGGGTCTCCAGAAAAGCTCGCTCAAGCAGAACGCACAGTGATCGGATCCAACCACGTCGCGCTCGTCGACACGGGCGCGTGGTCAATCCTTCCGGCGCCCTCTGATCGCTTTCATGGTCATCTGCACGGCGATGACCGCGAGGTATGCCGCGAAGAGCATGTTCCCTGCCGCGGGATCGACGATCGTCGCCAGCCAGGCTCCCAGAGCCGTCGTCGTGCATGCGGACACACCGATGATCGCGGCCGCGGCCAGGTCGACGTTGCGATGCCGGATGTTTCCGACGGTGCCGGAGATCGCCGTCGGGATCATCATCAGAAGCGATGTGCCTTTGGCGATCAGGTCGCTCGTACCGAACGCCAGCATCAGCACCGGCACGACGATCACTCCCCCGCCCACGCCGATGAGTCCCGCGAGGATGCCGGTCCCCACCCCCACGGCCACCAGGGCGATGCCGGTGAGCCAGGTGAGCTCGAACACGGCATCCCGGGAAGGAATGACGAGCAACAGGCTGACGATCACCACCACGAGGAACCCGACAAAGCCCCACCGCAGGGCTGTCTGCGAGATACGTGGCAAAAGACGCGTACCGATCTGCGCTCCGACGACCGCGCCGGCTGCGAGAACGAGCGCCGGGATCCAGGCGACGGAGCCCGACGCAGCGTAGGAGATGACACCGACGCTCGCCGTCGGGATGATGGCTGCCAGAGAGGTGCCCGCTGCGAGGCGCTGGTCGAACTGAAGAAGCAGCACCAGCAGCGGGACGATCACGGTGCCGCCGCCGACCCCGAAGAGTCCGGAGAGGAGGCCCGCGATCAGTCCGATCCCGATGAAGGCGGCATAGGCTCTGGGCCCTCGGCTCAGGGCCTGTGCGTCACTCACCGGATCAGCCTACTCGCGGCCTCCTCCCCTCCCGAACTCAGACCTCCGAGTCCGCTTTGATCGGCACCGAGATCGACTCGGTCAGGGCCTGCTCGTACCGTCGCTGCTTCCGGCGCAGCCACAGCCCGCCGATGATCAGAACAGCCAGCACGCCGTAGGCGACGGCGGCGAACGGCTGCATGACCAAGGTGCTCAGGTCGCCCTGACTCAGTTGCAGTGCCTTGCGCAGCTGCTCTTCAGCCATGGGTCCGAGGATCATCCCGACCACCAGAGGCGCCACCGGATAGCCGTACCGCCGCATGAAGTAACCGAGGATGCCGACGATCAACAGGATCACGATGTCCGACGGCGAGCTGTGCAGCGCGTACGCACCGAAGACGGCGAACAGAAGGATGCCGGCGTAGAGGTACGGACGAGGGATCTGCAGCAGCTTCACCCACATGCCGACGAGGGGCAGGTTCAGCACGATGAGGATGAGGTTGCCGATGTAGAGGCTTGCGACCAGCGCCCAGACGAGGCCTGACTGGCTCTCGAACAGCAGCGGCCCCGGTTGGATGCCGTAGGACTGGAAGGCGGTGAGGATGATCGCAGCGGTCGCCGTGGTCGGCAGTCCCAGCGTGAGCAGTGGTACCAGGACGCCGGCGGCTGCCGCATTGTTGGCCGACTCCGGGCCGGCGACTCCCTCGATCGCACCCCGACCGAACTCGTCGCGGTGCTTCGACAGCTTGCGCTCGGTCGCGTACGACAGGAAAGTCGCGACATCCGCGCCACCGGCGGGGATCGTGCCGATCGGGAAGCCGATCGCGGCTCCGCGCAGCCAGGGCTTCCACGACCTCCGCCAGTCGGACCTGGTCATCCACGACCGCCACCCGCGGGTGACGGGGATGACGTCGACCGTTCCGTGCCTCAGCCGGGCGGCGATGTAGAAGGTCTCCCCGACGGCGAACAGGCCGACGGCGACGAGGACGATGTCCACACCGTCCGACAGTGCCGGCAGGCCGAGGGTGTAACGCTGCTGCCCCGAGAGCCAGTCGGTGCCGACGAGGCCGAGGAAGAGCCCGACACCGAGCGAGAGCATGCCCCGAGAGATCGAACTGCCGATCAGGGCGCCGACGGTGATGAAGGCGATCACGATGAGGGCGACGTAGTCCGCCGGGCCCAGGTTCACCGCGAACTGCGCGAGCAGCGGAGCCAGCAGCGTCAGGCCGAGCGTCGCCAGGGTTCCGGCGATGAAGGATCCGATGGCCGCGGTCGCGAGCGCGGCGGCCCCACGCCCCATCCTGGCCATCTTGTTGCCTTCGATCGCCGTGACGATCGAGGCCGACTCCCCCGGTGTGTTGAGCAGGATGCTGGTGGTCGAACCGCCGTACATGCCGCCGTAGTAGATGCCGGCGAAGGTGATGAGCGCCGCAGTGGGGTCCAGGGTGTAGGTGAGGGGAAGCAGCAGCGCGACCGTCATGGCGGGGCCGATGCCGGGGAGCACACCGACCGCGGTGCCGACGAAGACGCCGAGGAACGCGAACGCGAGGTACTGGGGCTGAAGCGCGGTGGCGAAGCCCTCCATGAGCAGAGTCCAGCTGTCCATCAGAACATCCTTCCGAGCCAGCCGAGCGCAGGCCCCCACGGCAACGACAGACCGAGCAGGCCGCCGAACACGATCTGGATCACGAGTGCGACGACGATGCCGACCAGGAACGCCACCCACCACCGCTTGGCGGAGAGCGACCACGCGACGCCGCCGAAGAGCAGGGCGGCGGCCGGAGCCCAGCCGAGCGGTTCGATCAGAAAGAGGTGCGCGACCACCAAGCCCGCCAGCTTGGCGAGAGTGGTCCAGTCGGTCGGCAGGCTCTCGTCGATGTCCTCCGCCTCTTCCGGACCCCCTCGGTCACCGCGCAGCACACCGACGAGCACGGCGACCGCGGATGCCAGCAGAAGGGCGGCGACGAAGATCGGGAACACTGTCGGACCGGCCTTCATGCCGACCGGGACATGGATCAGGAAGATGCCGACGACGGCGAAGACGCCGAGCGCGACCATGATTGCGGCGAACACCAGCTCGCCGATGGGGGCGGAACGAGCGCGGTGTACGGGCCGGCCGTGATGGTCGGCCCGCACACCCCGCTTCTCGGCCCCCGGCGATGCGGGGACCGTCATGTCACTGCACCAGACCGATGTTCTTCAGCGTCGCGGTGACTTCCTCGATGTCGCCCGTGAGGAACTCATCGAATTCCGCCCCGACGAGGAACGCATCGGTCCAGCCCTTGGTCTCCAGCTGCTCCGTCCACGCGTCGGACTCGTGCAGTTCGGTGACGACGCGTACGAGCTCGTCCTTCTCACCGTCGGAGATGTCGCCGGGCGCGATCACGCCGCGCCAGTTGGTGAGAACCACGTCATAGCCCTCCTCCGTGATGGTGGGGACGTCCGGCAGCTGGGAAACGGGCTCCTCGCTCGACACCGCCAGTGCGCGCAGAGCGCCGCTCTCGATGTGCTGGGCGAACTCGCCCACGCCCGAGATGCCCGCGGCGACCTTGCCGCCGAGGAGAAGCGGGACGGCCTCGCCACCGCCGGAGTTCGGGGTGTAGTTCAGCTTCTCCGCGATCTGAGCGCCGTCGAGACCCGCCTCCTCGAGCATCAGCCCGGCGAGGATATGGTCGGCGCCGCCGGCGGATCCACCGGTGATCGTGACGGACTGGCCGTTGTCCACGACGTCCTCCACGAGATCCTCGAGCGTGTCGTACTTCGAGTCGTCCGGGACGACCACGACCAGTGGCTCGTCCGTGAGGCGGGCGATCGGCGTGGTGTCCTCGATCCGCACCGCGGAGGCGTTGGTCTCGACCGCGCCGACCATGACGAGCCCCATCACCATGAGCGTGTTCGGATCCTTCTCGTTGGCGAGCTGCGCCAGGCCGACGGTTCCGCCGGCGCCGCCCACGTTCGTCACGGGCGCGGACTTCACGATGTCGTCCTCGGTCAGCACCTGCGACATGGCGCGGCCCGTCTGATCCCAGCCTCCGCCGGGGTCCGCGGGGACGATGAGGGAGACGTCGGTCACGGTCGCCGCTTCCGCATCGCCTCCATCGTCGGTGGATGCGCTGCCGTCGGCGCACGAGGTCAGGGTGAGTGCGGCCACCGCCGCCAGGGCGGTGAGGACTCCGATGCGTGTGTTCTTCATGTGCGCTCCTCCTTGAGCGTTCGTGGTGCTGTTGCTCCACCCTGGAAGGTCGGGAGGCGCCGTTCAACCTTCGGAAACCATTGGTCGGAGTTTCGGAACTATTGGTCGCAACCCGTGTCCTTCCTCGCTCGCGCCGCGCTCGGTGAGGGACGACAATGAACAGGTGGCCTCGAAGATGACGCTGCGCGTGCAGTTGCTCGTGCTGCAAGCGCTGATCGTGTTCCTGGTGACCCTCGCGACCGGGATCGTCGCCGGGGCGTTCCAGGAGCAGGCTCTCCGCGAGGCGTACAAGGACCGGATGCAGGCCGTCGCCCAGTCGATCGCCGCGTTGCCGGTCGTGCTGTCCGCCTTCGATGATGAGCAACCGGCGACCACCATCCAGCCCATCGCCGAGGTGATCCGCGAGGCCTCCGATCTCGCCTATGTCGTCGTGGCCAACGAAGACGGCATCCGCTATTCGCACCCGAATCCCGATCGCATCGGTGAGAAGGTCTCCACCGATCCCTCGATCCCGCTCGCCGGGGAGGTGTATGTCGGCACACAGACCGGAACGCTGGGCACTTCCTGGCGAGTCAAGGTCCCCATCCGTGACGGCCAGGGCGAAGTGATCGGGACCGCGTCCGTCGGGATCCTCGAGTCTGAGCTGAATGAGGAATTCACCGCCAACCTGGCCTGGCTGATCTCGGCGATGCTGGCCGCTGCGGTGCTCGGAGTGTTCGGTTCCGCCTGGGTCACCTCGATCATCCGCCGCCGTATCTACCGTCTGGAACCTCACCAGATCGCCGCGCTCGTGAAGAACCAGGAGACCACGCTTCATGGGCTGAGCGAAGGCGTGATCACCGTCGACGGGTCCGGGCGGATCACGCTCGCCAACGACGCGGCAGCACGCTTCCTCGGCCGCGACGCTGCGGAACTCGACGGCGCAGCAGCCGCCGAGGTGTTGGGCGATGAGCTGACCAGAGTGCTCCGAGAGGGCGAGTCGGCCGGGCGGCCCGTGATCGTCGGCCCGCACGTGCTGGTCGCCCGCAGCACCGGCACCGAAGGCAGCAGCGGCGACATCGGGGCGACTCTGCTTCTTCGCGATCACACCGAGCTGCACGACGTCGTCCGCCGCGTCGAGGCAGCGGACGCGATCATCGCGTTCCGGCAGCGACTCGGCCTCCCCAAGGGACTCAGCGCCGAGACACTCGACCGCGTGTCGACCGCGCTTGCTGCGCGCCCGGCTGCCTCAGCGACCGAGATCGGCGAAGACCTGGACATCTCGCGCGTGAGCGCCCGCCGGTACCTCGAGCACCTGGCCGCTTCCGGCCGGGCCACGCGCGCGCTGGACTACTCGACGAAGGGCCGACCCAGCACCCGTTACCGGGCGAACGATGTCTGATCGGCACGCGTCGTCGCACTGATGCACGAAAAAGCCCGCCACCCCCCGAAGGGGCAGCGGGCTTTCGTGGAAGAGATCCTTACTCGGACTTCTTCTCCACGGCGTCTTCGGCGGCAGCCTCGGCTGCTTCGCCCTCGGCCTGCGACTCGGCGCCGGCGTCAGCGGCCGGCGCTTCCTCGACGGATGCTTCCTCGGCGGGAGCTTCCTCGGCGGGGGTCTCCTCAGCCGGCTTCTCCGCCTTGGGGGCGGATGCTGCCTTCTTCGTCGACTTCGCCTTCGGGGTGACGGGCTCGAGAACGAGCTCGATCACGGCCATCGGAGCGTTGTCGCCCTTGCGGTTGCCGACCTTCGTGATGCGGGTGTAGCCGCCCTCACGCTCGGCGACCAGCGGTGCGATCTCGGTGAAGAGGGTGTGCACGACACTCTTGTCACCGATGACGGACAGCACACGACGACGCGCATGCAGGTCGCCACGCTTGGCGAAGGTGATCAGACGCTCGGCGAGCGGACGCAGGCGCTTGGCCTTGGTCTCGGTCGTCTTGATCGACTTGTGAGTGAACAGAGCCGCCGCGAGGTTGGCGAGCAGCAGGCGTTCGTGGGCGGGGCCGCCTCCGAGGCGGGGTCCCTTAGTGGGCTTGGGCATAATCGTCTAGCTCCTGGTCAGAGAATCGGGTATCAGAAGGACTCGTCTTCGCTGCCGCCGTAGAAGTGGGCGCCGTCGAAACCGGGCACCGAATCCTTGAGCGACAGACCGAGCGAGATGAGCTTGTCGCGCACCTCGTCGACCGACTTCTGGCCGAAATTGCGGATGTTCATGAGCTGCGTCTCCGACAGGGCGACGAGCTCCGAAACAGTGTTGATGCCCTCACGCTTGAGGCAGTTGTACGACCGGACCGACAGGTCGAGGTCTTCGATCGGCATCGACAACTCACTGGAGTTGACGGCCTCGACCGGCGCCGGGCCGATCTCGATGCCCTCAGCCTCGACGTTCAGCTCGCGAGCGAGACCGAACAGCTCGGTGAGCGTCTTGGCGGCCGAAGCGACGGCGTCGCGCGGGCTGATCGACGACTTGGTCTCGACATCGAGGACGAGCTTGTCGAAGTCGGTGCGCTCACCCGCACGGGTGGCCTCGACACGGTAGCTGACCTTGAGGACCGGCGAGTAGATCGAGTCGATCGGAATCTGACCGGCCTCGGCGTACTCGTTGCGGTTCTGCGTCGCCGAGACGTAGCCACGGCCACGCTCGATCGTGAGCTCGAGCTCGAACTTCGCGGTCTCGTTGAGAGTCGCGATGACGAGCTCGGGGTTCTGGACCTCGACACCGGCCGGAGCCGAGATGTCAGCGGCGGTCACTTCGCCCGAACCGGTCTTGCGCAGGTATGCCGTGATCGGCTCGTCACGCTCGGACGAGACGACGAGCTGCTTGATGTTGAGGATGATCTCGGTGACATCCTCCTTCACGCCGGGGATGGTGCTGAACTCGTGCAGCACACCGTCGAGACGAACGCTGGTGACAGCGGCGCCGGGAATCGACGACAGCAGGCTGCGACGAAGCGCGTTGCCGATCGTGTATCCGAAGCCGGGCTCCAGGGGCTCGATGATGAACCGGCTCCGGTTCTCGACGATCTTTTCCTCGGTGAGTGTGGGACGCTGTGCAATGAGCACTCTGTGTTCCTTTCGATCACATGACCGCTATATGACATGTGGGTAATGAGGTCTTGAATTGTGAAGTTCGATGCCCGACCCCTGAGCGCGTCAAAGGCGGGCGTCGAGCCGCCCGGACCGTGAGGTGCGGGCGGCTCGACAAGCCGTGTCAGACGCGGCGGCGCTTCGGCGGACGGCAGCCGTTGTGTGCCTGCGGCGTCACGTCCTGGATCGAACCGACCTCGAGGCCGGCAGCGGTCAGCGAGCGGATCGCGGTCTCGCGGCCCGAGCCCGGACCCTTCACGAAGACGTCGACCTTCTTGACGCCGTGCTCCTGCGCCTGACGGGCAGCCGACTCGGCGGCCAGCCCAGCGGCGTAGGGGGTCGACTTGCGGGAGCCCTTGAAGCCCACGCCACCCGACGATGCCCAGCTGATGACAGCGCCGGACGGGTCGGTGATCGAGACGATCGTGTTGTTGAACGTCGACTTGATGTGGGCCTGGCCCAGCGCGATGTTCTTCTTTTCCTTGCGGCGCGGCTTGCGCGCGGCGGCCTTGGGTGCAGCCATGAAAGTGTTCTCCTAGTCCCTGGGGGCCGCGCTTAGCGGGCCTTCTTCTTGCCTGCGACGGTGCGCTTCGGGCCCTTGCGGGTACGGGCGTTGGTCTTGGTGCGCTGACCACGGACCGGGAGACCACGACGGTGGCGGATGCCCTCGTAGGAGCCGATCTCGACCTTGCGGCGGATGTCTGCGGCGACCTCGCGGCGCAGGTCACCCTCCACCTTGTAGTTGCCTTCGATGTGGTCGCGGAGGGTGATCAGCTGCTCGTCGCTGAGGTCCTTCACGCGGATGCTCTCGTCGATCTCGGTCGCCTTGAGGATCTCGACCGAGCGGGTACGGCCGACGCCGTAGATGTAGGTAAGGGCGATCACCACGCGCTTGTCGCGCGGGATGTCAACGCCGGCAAGACGTGCCATGCGGTTCTCCTGAGTTTGGTGGAGGTGTGGAGCAGGATCGGTGCTCGGGCCTCCGACCCGAGGTGTCCCCCGTTCTCACGGGATCTGATCCTGCCGCTTCGTATTGAGTTGTGTTTTTCTGAAGAGTGATCAGCCCTGGCGCTGCTTGTGGCGCGGGTTGCTCTTGCAGATAACCATGACGTTGCCGTGGCGGCGGATCACCTTGCAGTGATCGCAGATGGGCTTGACGCTGGGGTTGACCTTCATGATTTTTCCTGTTCGCTGTCTTCGTACTGTGTGGATCCCTGGGCGAGCCTGCGGACCCAGACAGCCGTTACTTCTCGACCGATCAGCGGTAGCGGTAGACGATACGGCCGCGGGTCAGGTCGTAGGGGCTGAGCTCCACGACCACGCGGTCTTCAGGGATGATGCGGATGTAGTTCTGCCGCATCTTTCCGGAGATCGTTGCAAGGACCTTATGTCCGTTGCTGAGCTCAACGCGGAACATCGCGTTGGGCAGAGCCTCGGATATGACGCCCTCGATCTCGATGACACCGTCTTTCTTAGCCATAGCCTCGCTGACGCTTCTGCAGACCGGTCGATCTGCGGTGGGTGGGTGGTGTGTTGGTGCCGCGCTTATCGGACACGCCGAATCAGGGCGCAAGGCACCAAAGATCTATGGTATCCGACCGCCGGGTATCCGGCAACTTGGGCCACAGGGCTCAGGTTCAGCCGAGCAGCTTCTCCAGCTCGGTGATCTCGCCCGCCTGGAGGTCGAGACGCTTTCCGTTGACCTCGACGGTGGGAGTGCCGGCGATCTCGTTCTGCTGGGTCTGGTCTCCGACGAAGTCCATGTAGGTACCGTCGGCGATGCAGTCGGCCGCGGCACCTGCGCCCGCCTGCTCGGCGAACGCGGCGAGCTCGTCATCGCTGAGACCCGGAGTGTTCTCCGCCGGCTGGTTCGCGAAGAGGAGGTTGAAGTAGTCGAGCGTCGCCTCAGGCGCGTTCTCCGCCACGCAGTACACACTGCCTGCCGCGCGCGTCGAGAAGTCCGTGTTCTGTGAGAAGCGGTCGAGGATCGAGACGGGGTGGATGTTCAGCGTGATCTTGCCGTCCGCCGCCGCATTCTGCAGAGCCTCGCCGTACTGCTGCTCGAAGTCGCCGCAGATGGGGCACATGAAGTCCACGTACGTGTCGACCTCGTCCTCAGCGTCGCCGAACGAGATAGCACCCGTTTCCTCGTTGATGATGTCGCTCTTCGGAGCGGCGCCGGGTGCGGTGGCCTGGTTGTTGAGGAACACCACGAGACCACCGAGTACGACCAACACCACGACGACGGCGATCGAGATGCCGATCGCGAACCAGTTGGTGTTGCTCTTCGCCGCTGCCATTACTTTCCGATCTCTCGAGGCTCGACCCCGAACGGGGCGAGTCCGGCTTTTCCGCCATCGGGCGCAGTCAGCACCCAGATGCCCCCATCATGCAGGGCCACGCTATGTTCCCAATGTGAGCCGTCTGTCCCGTCCACGGTGGTGACGGTCCAGTCGTCTTCCTCGACGTACGTGGCCTCACCGCCCGCTGTCACCATCGGCTCGATCGCCACGACGAGCCCTGGCTTGACCTCTGCGCCCGGGTCGGGAGTCCGGTAGTTGAACACACTGGGCGCCTCGTGCATCTTGCGGCCGATTCCGTGCCCGACGTACTCGCGCAGGATGCCGTAGGTGTCCCCCGACACCGCTGAGGGACCCTGGGCCTCGATGTAGCCCTGGATGGCGGCCCCGATGTCACCGAGGTGGGAAGCCGATGCCATGGCGGCGATTCCGGCCCAGAGCGAGCCCTCTGTGACGCGGGACAGCTCCTCGCGCTGAGCGACCAGCTGCGGTCGCTCCGGATCCGGTACGACGACCGTGATGGCGCTGTCGCCATTCCATCCCTGGAACTGCGCACCGCAATCCACGGACACGATGTCGCCGGGCTGCAGCACGCGATCCCCCGGGATGCCGTGCACGACCTGCTCGTTCACCGACACGCAGATGGTGTGGTGATAGCCGCGGACGAGCTGGAAGTTCGACTCGGCCCCTCGCTCGACGATGGCGCGGTTCGCTGCGGCGTCGAGCTCGAGCGTGGTGACTCCGGCCCTGATCAGTGGGCGAACAGCATCGAGTGCCGCCGCCGTGATGAGGCCGGGCTCGACCATGGCTCGTATCTGAGCCGGGGTCTTGTAGATCGACCGGCGGAACATCCGGGTCCTCTCAGGCCGCGAGACGCAGACCGCGAGCGGCCAGTGCTGCCGAGATGCGCTCGGTGATCTCATCGAGCGAGCCGACGCCGTTGATGCGGTCGACGATGCCCTTCTCGCTGTAGACCTCGATGATCGGCGCGGTCTCGTGCTCGTAGATGTCCAGACGATGCGCGATCGCCGCGTCGGTGTCATCGGAGCGTCCCTGCTCGGCAGCGCGCAGGCCCAGGCGGGTCAGGCTCTCTTCGCGAGGAACATCCAGCAGGATGACGGCGTCGAGCGCCTCACCGCGGCTGTTCAGGAAATCCTCCAGGTGCTTCACCTGTGCGGTGTTGCGCGGGTACCCGTCCAGCAGGAAGCCGTTGGCGGCATCATCCTGGGCCAGGCGATCGCGCACGATCTCGCTGGTGAGCTCATCCGGCACCAGATCGCCCTTGTCGAGGATCGCCGTGACCTGCTGGCCGAGCGGCGTCCCCTCCTTGATGTTCGCGCGGAAGATGTCGCCCGTCGAGACGACGGGGATGCCGTAGGACTCGGCGATGCGCACGCCCTGCGTGCCCTTGCCGGAGCCCTGCGGTCCGACGATGAGAAGACGAGCGGATGCTGTCATCGGAGAAGCCCTTCGTAGTGACGCTGCTGCAGCTGTGCATCGATCTGCTTCACCGTCTCGAGGCCGACGCCGACGATGATGAGGATCGAGGCGCCACCGAACGGGAAGTTCTGGTTGGCGCCCACAGTGGCCAGAGCGATCAGCGGGATGAGCGCGATCAGACCCAGGTACAGCGAGCCGGGAAGCGTGATACGCGTCAGGACGTAGTCGAGGTACTCGGCGGTCGGACGACCCGCACGGATGCCGGGGATGAAGCCGCCGTACTTCTTCATGTTGTCGGCGACCTCGACCGGGTTGAACGTGATCGCGACGTAGAAGTAGGTGAAGCCGATGATGAGAAGGAAGTACACCAGCATGTAGATCGGGCTGTTGCCCGTCGTGAAGTTGGCGCTCACCCAGGTGACCCACGCTGCGGGCACGGAGCCGTCCTGCGGGGTGTTGAACTGCGCGATCAGTGCCGGGATGTACAGCAGCGAGGACGCGAAGATCACGGGGATCACACCCGCCATGTTCACCTTGATGGGGATGTACGTGTTGGTGCCGCCGTAGGTGCGACGACCGACCATGCGCTTGGCATACTGCACGGGGATGCGGCGCTGCGACTGTTCGACGAAGACGACCAGCCCCATGACCACGATGCCCATGGCCAGGACGAGGAGGAAGACCTCGAAGCCCTTGGTCTGCCAGATGAGACCCATGGCGCCGGGGAACGTCGCGGCGATCGAGGTGAAGATGAGGAGCGACATGCCGTTGCCGATGCCGCGCTCGGTGACGAGCTCGGCGAACCACATGATGAGCCCGGTACCCGCTGTCATCGTCATGATGATGAGCAGCTGCGCCCACCAGACGTCGTTGGTCAGCAGCTGCTGGCACGCGGCCAGGTCGGTCGACCCGAAGAGTTGACCGCTGCGCGCCACCGTGACGAGAGTCGTCGACTGGAGCAGCGCGAGAGCGATGGTGAGGTAACGCGTGTACTGCGTCAGCTTGGCCTGGCCGGCCTGGCCTTCCTTGTGCAGCGCCTCGAAGTGCGGAATCACCACGCGGAGGAGCTGGGTGATGATCGTCGCGGTGATGTATGGCATCACCCCGAGCGCGAAGATCGACAGCTGCAGCAGTGCGCCACCCGAGAACAGGTTGACGAGGCCCAGCAGACCCTCGGTGCCCGCGTTCGCAGCGAGACACTCCTCGACGTTCGGGAAATTCACGAACGGCGCAGGGACGTTGGAACCGAGTCGGTAGATCGCGATGATGGCGAGTGTGAAACCGATCTTCCGACGCAGGTCGGGCGTGCGGAAGATCCGCGCGATGGCGCTAAACAAGAACGTTCCTCCTGAAAGGTTGCCGGTTCCCGAAGGACGGCTGAAAGACCAGGGTAACTCAAACCGAGACCCCGGGCCGTGTAACCACAAGAGGGGCCGGAGAATCTCCGGCCCCTCTTGTGTGGTGGTTACTTGACGGAACCGCCCGCTGCCACGATCTTTTCCTCGGCAGAACCCGAGACCTTGTCGACCGAAACGGTGAGCTTCACGGCGATGTCGCCGTTTCCGAGAACCTTGACCTTCTCGTTCTTGCGAACGGCACCCTTGGCGACGAGATCGCCGATGGTGACATCGCCACCCTTGGGGTACAGCTCCGCGAGCTTCTCCAGGTTCACGACCTGGTACTCGACGCGGAACGGGTTCTTGAACCCGCGCAGCTTCGGGGTGCGCATGTGCAGAGGCATCTGCCCACCCTCGAACCCGACGCGAACGGTGTTGCGAGCCTTGGTGCCCTTCGTGCCGCGACCGGCGGTCTTACCCTTGGAGCCCTCACCGCGACCGACACGGGTCTTCGCGGTGTTGGATCCGGGGACCGGACGCAGGTGGTGCACCTTGAGCACGCCGGGGCGGGATGCCGGAGCATCCTTCTTCGGCGCAGCCTTCTTGGCTGCCGGCTTCTTGGCAGCGGAGTCGGCCTTCGCGTCGGAAGCGGCGGACGTGGCCGACGCCTTCTTCGCAGCGGGCTTCTTCTCGGCGGCGGCCTTGGGAGCCGCTGCCTTCTTCGCTGCCGGCTTGTCAGCCGACTTCTTCTCAGCGGCAGCCTTGGGAGCCGCAGCCTTCTTCGGGGCCTTCTCGGCCTCGTTCTTCTCAGCCATTAGTCGATCTCCTCAACCTTGACGAGGTGGGCGACGGTCTTGACGTAGCCGCGCGTCTGCGCGTCGTCGGGGCGAACGGTGCTGTCACCGATGCGCTTCAGACCGAGGCTGCGCAGCGTGTCACGCTGGTTCTGCTTCTCGCTCACCTTGGACTTGACCTGCGTGACCTTGAGGCGCGAAGCCATCAGGCACCTACCTTCTGTGCGGCGATGGCGTCAGCCTCCGCACGGACGAGACGCGCCGGTGCGACCTGGTCGAACTCGAGGCCACGACGTGCGGCGACCGCACGGGGCTCCTCGAGCTGCTTCAGGGCGGCGACGGTCGCGTGCACGATGTTGATCGTGTTCGACGAGCCGAGCGACTTCGACAGCACGTCGTGGATGCCGGCGCACTCGAGCACGGCGCGGACGGGACCACCGGCGATAACACCGGTACCGCCTGCGGCCGGACGAAGCAGCACCACACCGGCGGCTGCCTCACCCTGCACGGGGTGCGGGATCGTGCTGCCGACGCGCGGAACGCGGAAGAAGTTGCGCTTGGCCTCTTCGACACCCTTCGAGATCGCCAGGGGCACCTCGCGGGCCTTGCCGTAGCCGACGCCCACCAGACCGTTGCCGTCACCGACGACCACGAGAGCGGTGAAGCTGAAGCGACGACCACCCTTCACGACCTTCGAGACGCGGTTGATGGTGACCACGCGCTCCAGGAACTGGTTGTCTCCACGGTCGCGCGAGTTGCGGTCGCGGCCGCCACCCTGGTTGCGATCGCGCCCGCCGCCGCGGCGGCCCTCGCGAGCAGGCTCACCCTGGGTCGTACCGGCGGCCGTCTCGGAGACGACCGGGGCCGTCTCGGGAGCGGCAGCAGCCGTTTCGGTCACTTCATTCTCCTTGTTGTCACTCACAGTGCCAGACCCCCTTCGCGGGCGCCGTCGGCGATGGCGGCGACACGACCTGCGTAGCGGTTGCCGCCACGGTCGAACACAGCCTCGGAAACGCCTGCGGCCTTCGCACGCTCGGCGAGGATCTCGCCGACCTTGCGAGCCTTGGCGGTCTTGTCACCGTCGAGCGAGCGCAGGTCGGTCTCGAGCGTCGAAGCCGACGCAACGGTGAAACCCTTGCTGTCGTCGACGAGCTGCACGAAGACGTGGCGAGCCGAACGGTTGACGACGAGACGCGGACGCGCCTCGGTGCCGACGACCTTCTTGCGAAGGCGGGCGTGACGACGCGCGCGGGCGTCAGACTTTGACTTGAGAGCCATGGTTACTTACCACTCTTTCCGGCCTTGCGACGCACGTTCTCGCCGGCGTAGCGCACACCCTTGCCCTTGTACGGCTCGGGCTTGCGGATCTTGCGGATGTTGGCAGCTGCCTCGCCGACAGCCTGCTTGTCGATTCCGCTGACGGTGAGCTTGTTGGTGCCCTCGACCGTGAGCGTGATCCCGGCGGGCGGGTCGATCAGGACCGGGTGCGAGAAGCCGAGGGCGAACTCGACCGAGCTGCCCTTCTGAGCCACGCGGTAACCGGTGCCGACGACCTCGAGACCCTTGGTGTAGCCCTGGGTCACGCCGATGATGTTGTTGCTGATGAGCGTGCGGGTCAGGCCGTGAAGCGACCGGGACTCGCGCTCGTCGTCGGGACGGGAGACCAGAACCTGGTTCTCCTCGATCGCGACCTCGATGGGTGCGGACACGGTGAGGTTGAGCTCACCCTTGGGTCCGGAGACCTTGACCTGACGGCCGTCGACCGAAACGGTCACGCCGGCAGGCACGTCGATGGGAAGTCGTCCAATACGCGACATGTTCGATTACCACACGTAGGCGAGAACTTCTCCGCCCACGCCCTTCTGCTCTGCCTGACGGTCGGTGAGAAGACCGGAGGAGGTGGACAGGATGGCCACGCCGAGGCCGCCGAGGACCTTGGGGAGCTCCGTCGACTTCGCGTAGACGCGAAGGCCGGGCTTCGAGACACGCTTGATGCCGGCGATGGAGCGCTCACGGTTGGGACCGTACTTCAGCGACAGGGTCAGGTTCGTTCCGACGCGAGCGTCAGAAGTCTCCCAGCCGGCGATGTAGCCCTCCTGCTGGAGGATCTCAGCGATGTGCGTCTTGAGCTTGCTCGACGGCAGCGTCACGGAGTCGTGGTGCGCCGAGTTCGCGTTGCGCAGACGGGTCAGCATATCTGCGACCGGGTCTGTCATTGTCATTGTTGTTTTCCTTTGTTCATGAGGTTCCGGCTGCCGTTACACGACAGACGGCCTGCGATGACACGCAATCTTCTATTATGCCTTACCGCGGGGAACCCGCGGAATCCGGCCGTTGAGCGAGCGGATGCTCGCCCAACGGCCGGAGAGAAGTGTTACGCCTTCGCGTCTTCCGAAGCGAACGGGAAGCCGAGGTGGCGGAGCAGTGCCCGACCCTCGTCATCCGTCTTCGCGGTGGTGACGACAGTGATGTCGAAACCACGAACCCGGTCGATCTTGTCCTGATCGATCTCGTGGAACACGCTCTGCTCCTGGAGAC
Organism: Microbacterium sp. CGR2; assembly: GCF_003626735.1. Taxonomy (NCBI): domain Bacteria; kingdom Bacillati; phylum Actinomycetota; class Actinomycetes; order Micrococcales; family Microbacteriaceae; genus Microbacterium; species Microbacterium sp. CGR2. Next base: position 257,679 of record NZ_RBHX01000001.1, read on the forward strand.
CGAAGGTGTAGTTGCCGTTGCCGTCGAACTGCTTGCCCGAGAGGCCGCGGAAGTCGCGGATACGGGGCAGAGCGAGCGAGACGAGACGATCGATGAACTCCCACGCGCGGTCACCACGGAGGGTGACGTGCGCGCCGATGGCCTGGCCCTCGCGCAGCTTGAACTGTGCGATGGACTTGCGGGCCTTCGTGACGATCGGCTTCTGGCCGGTGATCTTGGTGAGGTCGTCGACCGCACCATCGATCACCTTGCTGTCGCGAGCTGCCTCGCCGACACCGGTGTTCACGACGACCTTGACCAGTCCGGGGATCTGCATGACGTTCGAGTAACCGAACTCTTCCTGCATCGCCTTCTTGATCTCGGCGTTGTACTTCGCCTTCAGGCGGGGCTGGATCTTGCCAGCCACCGCGGCGTCGGTGGTTGCCATCAGAGGTCCTTACCTGACTTCTTCGCGTAACGCACGCGGACGGTGCGCTTGACGCCGTCCTTGGTCTGCTCCTCGACCCGGTGTCCGACCTTGGTCGGGTTCTTGGTCGAGGGGTCGACGAGTGCGACGTTCGAGATGTGGATGGAGGCCTCGACGGTCTCGAGGCCACCGGTCTTGGTGCCACGCTGCGTCTGACCGACGCGAGTGTGCTTGGTGACGTAGTTCACGCCCTCGACGATGACGCGGTTCTTGTCGGCCAGGATCTCGAGGACCTTGCCCTGCTTGCCGCGATCGCCGCCACGCTCCTGCGTCGCACCGGTGATGACCTGAACCAGGTCACCCTTCTTGATCTTCGCCATGACTTAAATAACCTCCGGCGCGAGCGAGACGATCTTCATGAACTTCTTGTCGCGAAGCTCACGACCGACCGGTCCGAAGATACGGGTGCCGCGGGGCTCCCCGTCGTTCTTCAGGATGACGGCGGCGTTCTCGTCGAACTTGATGTACGAACCGTCGGGACGGCGCGTCTCCTTCTTGGTGCGGACGATGACCGCCTTGACGACGTCGCCCTTCTTGACGTTGCCGCCCGGGATCGCGTCCTTGACGGTGGCCACGATGGTGTCACCGAGACCCGCGTAGCGGCGGCGCGAGCCACCGAGAACGCGGATGGTGAGCAGTTCCTTGGCGCCGGTGTTGTCGGCGACCTTGAGACGGGATTCCTGCTGGATCACTTGGCCTTCTCCAGAATCTCCACCAGACGCCAGCGCTTCGTGGCGCTCAGCGGGCGGGTCTCGTTGATCAGGACCAGGTCGCCGATGCCGGCGGAGTTCGCCTCATCGTGCGCCTTGACCTTCGAGGTGCGGCGGATGACCTTGCCGTAAAGCGGGTGCTTCACGCGGTCCTCGACCTCGACCACGACGGTCTTGTCCATCTTGTCGCTGACGACGTAGCCACGACGCGACTTGCGGTACCCACGGGCACCCGCATCGCGCACGTCATGTGCTGCGTGCTCAGCCTCGACGGCGGCTTCCTTCTTGGTGGCCATCACTCAGCCTCTTCCTTCACGGCGTCGTCAGCGGCATCCGCTTTCTTCGCCTTCGACTTGGTCGCCTTCTTCGCCGGAGCCTCGACCGGAGCGGGCGTCGCACGGATGCCCAGCTCGCGTTCGCGGATCACGGTGTAGAGACGCGCGATGTCGCGCTTCACAGCGCGGATGCGGCCGTGGCTCTCCAGCTGGCCGGTGGCCGACTGGAAACGGAGGTTGAAAAGCTCCTCCTTGGCCTTACGCAGCTCCTCGACGAGGCGCTGGTCTTCGAACGTGTCGAGCTCTGCCGGAGCGAGCTCCTTGGTGCCGATCGCCATTACGCGTCGCCCTCCTCGCGCTTGATGATGCGTGCCTTGAGCGGCAGCTTGTGAATTGCTCGGGTCAGTGCCTCACGAGCGAGTTCCTCGCTCACACCGGCGACCTCGAAGAGGACGCGACCCGGCTTGACGTTGGCGACCCACCACTCGGGAGAACCCTTACCGGAACCCATGCGGGTTTCGGCAGGCTTCTTCGTGAGCGGACGGTCAGGGTAGATGTTGATCCACACCTTTCCGCCACGCTTGATGTGACGGGTCATCGCGATACGAGCGGACTCGATCTGACGGTTGGTCACGTAAGCAGGCGTGAGCGCCTGGATGCCGTAGTCGCCGAAGGAGACCTTCGTGCCACCGGTGGCCTGGCCATCACGCTTGGGGTGATGCTGCTTGCGGTACTTGACCTTGCGGGGAATAAGCATCAGGCAGACGCTCCTTCTGCGACGGGGGCCTCGTTGCGAGGTCCGCGGCGACGGTCGCCACCGCGGTCGTCACGACCACGGGACTTCGGCGCGTTGGCCTGCTCGCGTGCGAGCTCCTTGTTGGTGAGATCGCCCTTGTAGATCCAGACCTTCACACCGATGCGGCCGAAGGTGGTCTTGGCCTCGTAGAAGCCGTAGTCGATGTTCGCGCGGAGCGTGTGCAGCGGCACACGACCTTCGCGGTAGAACTCCGACCGGCTCATCTCGGCGCCGCCGAGACGGCCGGCGACCTGGATGCGGATGCCCTTGGCACCAGCGCGCTGAGCGCCCTGCATGCCCTTGCGCATCGCACGACGGAACGCCACACGAGCAGAGAGCTGCTCGGCGACACCCTGTGCGACGAGCTGAGCGTCGGCCTCGGGGTTCTTGACCTCGAGGATGTTCAGCTGGATCTGCTTGCCCGAGAGCTTCTCGAGGTCGCCGCGGATGCGCTCGGCCTCGGCTCCACGACGACCGATCACGATGCCCGGACGGGCGGTGTGGATGTCGACGCGGACGCGGTCACGGGTGCGCTCGATCTCGATGTTCGAGACACCGGCGCGGTCGAGCTGCGTCTTGAGCAGGTTGCGGATCTTGATGTCCTCGGCCACGTAGTCGGCGTACCGCTGACCCGGCTTCGTCGAGTCAGAGAACCAACGCGAGACGTGGTCCGTCGTGATGCCGAGGCGGAAGCCGTACGGGTTTACCTTCTGTCCCATTACTTGCTCGCCTTCTTGTTGCTGTCGCCCGCAACGGCCGGAGCCGCCGGAGGCGTCGAGAGCACGACCGTGATGTGGCTCGTGCGCTTCTTGATCTGGAAAGCGCGACCCTGTGCACGGGGACGGAAACGCTTGAGCGTCGATCCCTCGTCCACGTACGCGTTAGCCACGTACAGGTCCTGCTCGTCGAGGTACTCGCCGTCACGATCCGCCTTGACCTGCGCGTTGGCCATGGCCGACGCGACAAGCTTGTAGATCGGCTCACTGGCGCTCTGCTGTGCGAACTTCAAGATCGCCAGAGCCTCCTGGGCCTGCTTGCCCTTGATGAGCGCGACGACACGACGAGCCTTCTGAGGGGTCACGCGGATGTGTCGCACGCGTGCGATGGACTCCACCATTTCTCTCTCCTCTATCGCCACCGCGTCAGCGGCGGCGGCCCTTCTTGTCGTCCTTCTCATGGCCGCGGAAGGTGCGGGTGGGCGCAAACTCGCCCAGTTTGTGACCGACCATGGTCTCGGACACGAACACAGGAATGTGCTTGCGTCCGTCGTGGACCGCGATCGTGTGACCCAGCATTGCCGGGATGATCATGGACCGACGGGACCAGGTCTTGATGACGTTCTTCGTGCCGGCTTCGTTCTGCACGACCACCTTGCGAAGCAGGTGCTCGTCGACGAAGGGGCCCTTCTTAAGACTGCGAGGCATCTTCTCTTACTCCTACTTACGCTTCTTGCCGGCGTTACGACGACGCACGATGTACTTGTCGCTTTCCTTGTTGGCGTGACGGGTACGACCCTCAGCCTGGCCCCAAGGAGTGACGGGGTGACGACCACCGGACGTCTTACCCTCACCACCACCGTGCGGGTGATCGACCGGGTTCATCGCGACACCACGGACAGTCGGGCGGACGCCCTTCCAGCGCATACGGCCGGCCTTGCCCCAGTTGATGTTCGACTGCTCGGCGTTGCCCACCTCGCCGATGGTCGCGCGGCAGCGCGCATCGACGTTGCGGATCTCGCCCGAGGGCAGACGCAGCTGGGCGTAAGGGCCGTCCTTGGCGACGAGACGGACGGATGCTCCGGCCGAACGCGCCATCTTCGCGCCGCCGCCGGGGCGGAGCTCGATCGCGTGGATGACGGTACCCGTCGGGATGTTCTTCAGCGGCAGGTTGTTGCCCGGCTTGATGTCCGCGCCGGCACCCGACTCGATGACGTCACCCTGCTTCAGCTTCGCCGGCGCGAGGATGTAGCGCTTCTCGCCGTCGAAGTAGTGCAGCAGCGCGATGCGTGCCGTGCGGTTGGGGTCGTACTCGATGTGAGCGACCCGTGCGTTGACGCCGTCCTTGTCGTTGCGACGGAAGTCGATGACACGGTACTGACGCTTGTGTCCGCCACCGATGTGACGGGTCGTGATGCGGCCCTGGTTGTTACGACCACCGGTCTTCGAGATCGGGCGCAGCAGCGACTTCTCCGGCGTCGATCGAGTGATCTCGGCGAAGTCAGCCACCGACGAGCCGCGACGGCCCGGGGTCGTGGGCTTGTACTTGCGAATAGCCATTATTGTCCTTATCCCCCGGATCAGCCGATTGCCGTGAAGATGTCGATGGTGCCCGACTTCAGGGTGACGATGGCGCGCTTGGTGTCCTTGCGCTTGCCGGTGCCGAAGCGGGTGCGGCGAGCCTTGCCGACGCGGTTGAGGGTGTTGACCCCAGCGACCTTGACGCCGAAGATCTTCTCGATGGCGAGCTTGATCTCGGACTTCGAAGCGCGCGGGTCCACGAGGAACGTGTACTTGCCCTCGTCGATCAGACCGTAGCTCTTCTCAGAGACGACCGGCTTCAGGATGATGTCGCGCGGGTCCTTGTTCAGAGCCGTCTGGAGAACAGATGCCTGCTCGCTCATGCGGAGACCTCCTGGTTGTCAGCCTTGCTCACGATGCCTGCATTGACCTTCATCGAAATGAAGCCCTCGAGAGCGGCCTGGGTGAAGACGATGTCGTCGGAGACGAGCACGTCGTAGGCGTTGAGCTGGTCGAACGTCAGGATGTGGACGTTGCTGAGGTTGCGCATGCTCTTCAGCGCCAGCTCGTCATCGCGCACGATGACCACGAGGACGTTCTTCGACGTGGCGACCTGCGAGAGGAAGCTGACGGCGGCCTTGGTCGAAGGCGCACCGTCGGTGCCGAAGGAGTCGATCGCGTGCAGGCGGTCACCACGGAAGCGGTCGCTGAGCGCGCCCAGCAGGGCGGCGGCGATCATCTTCTTGGGTGTGCGCTGCGAGTAGTCACGCGGCTTCGGGCCGTGGACGATGCCACCGCCGGTCATGTGCGGCGCGCGGATCGAGCCCTGACGGGCGTTACCCGTGCCCTTCTGCTTGAAGGGCTTGCGGCCGGCACCGGAGACCTCACCACGACGCTTGGTCGAGTGAGTACCCTGGCGAGCGGCAGCGAGCTGCGCGACCACGACCTGGTGGATGAGCGGAATGTTCGTCTTGACGTCGAACAGAGCGGCGGGAAGCTCGATGGAGCCTGCCTTGGTGCCGTCTGCCTTGAGGACGTCGAGCGCGAGAGTGGAGTCAGCCATGATCAGGCACCCTTCACTGCGTTGCGGACGTAGACGATGCGGCCACGAGCACCGGGGACGGCGCCCTTGACGAGCAGCAGACCCTTCTCGATGTCGACGGCGTGCACCGTGAGGTTGAGGACGGTCACGCGCTCGCCACCCATACGGCCGGCCATGCGCATGCCCTTGAAGACGCGGCTCGGGGTCGACGATGCGCCGATCGAGCCGGGCTTGCGGTGGTTGCGGTGCGAACCGTGGGATGCCGAGACGCCCTTGAAGTTGTGGCGCTTCATGACACCCGCGGTGCCCTTGCCCTTGCTCGTGCCGACGACGTCGACGAGCTGGCCGGCTTCGAAGGTGCCATCCACCGTGAGTTCCTGACCGAGCGTGTACTCGGCAGCATCCGCGGTGCGGATCTCGGTGACGTGGCGGCGCGGCGTGACGCCGGCTGCTTCGAAGTGAGCCGTGAGGGGCTGGTTCACCTTGCGCGGGTCGATCTGGCCGTACGCGATCTGCACGGCGTTGTAGCCGTCCTTCTCGGGGGTGCGGACCTGGGTGACCACGTTCGGTGCCAGTTCGATGACGGTGACGGGAACGAGCTTGCCGCTCTCGTTCCAGACCTGGGTCATGCCGAGCTTCGTGCCCAGCATTCCCTTGGAAACCTTGGAGTTGATGTCAGCCATGTCGAACCTCAGAGCTTGATCTCGATGTTGACGTCGGCCGGGAGGTCGAGACGCATCAGCGAGTCGACAGCCTTCGGCGTCGGGTCGACGATGTCGATCAGACGCTTGTGGGTGCGCATCTCGAAGTGCTCGCGGCTGTCCTTGTACTTGTGCGGCGACCGGATGACGCACACGACGTTCTTCTCGGTCGGAAGGGGCACGGGTCCGACGACGGTCGCACCCGCACGGGTCACGGTGTCGACGATCTTGCGTGCGGACGTGTCGATGACCTCATGGTCATACGACTTCAGGCGAATGCGGATCTTCTGTCCCGCCATTGTCTGCTCTCTCTCTTTAAGCGTCTTACCGTCCTGGGCCGGGTGACCCTGGGGCATTGGACGCACGTCGGCGCTGTTCGCGCCTCGGCACGAGAACGGCTCTTGCGAGTCGATCTGCTGCACCACTGTTCTTGTGTCAGCCGCGCACCTCGCGGCGCGCGGATTCCGACCTTCGCCGCGCACGGCGAACCTCCTCGGAAGAAGGTGTCCGGGGATTTGCTCTGCTACCCGCGGCCTAGAACCCTGCACCGTCCCGAAGGAGGCGCCGTCTATGCACTGCCCTGGCAGTGATCCATCACGCGCACAGCGCAGACGGAATATCGAACCTGTCTATTCTGCCACGGCTGATTTCACTTCTGCAAACCCGGGCGTGTCGCGCCACGGCCGAAGCCTCTGAAAGCGCGTCCTGACAGGTCAGATCGCCCGGGAGAACGGGGTGAGGCATCCCCATGCCTCACCCCGCCCGGGGAAGGCGTCCAGTGCGAGGGGGCACACTGAACGCGAGGATGCCGACGTGAAGGGACGCCGCCATCCTCGACCGTGGGCGCGGCGGAAGACCCGCCGCGCAGGCAGGGTGACGCTCAGGCGCACAGAGTGCGCGCGTCGCACGATGATCCCCAAGATCGCTTATCCCCAGTTTGTACGCGGAAGCCGCGTGTTTCGGGCGCCGAACCCCTTCGGCATACCCCGACCGCAAGATCCCCAGGCGGTCTCGATCATCCTACGTGGTCCGGTTCGTCTCGCGCGACTCCGGCACGAAGATTCCGCCACTCACACGAAAGCGGCGGTCCGCCGACTGGGGACCGCCGCTTTCGTTCGCGTCGGGTTACTGGTTGCCGACCGACTTGTCCGCGGCGTCGCGGATCTCATCGATCTTCTCCGCCGCGCCCGGGGCGAGCTTCTTGGCGAAGTCGGCGACGCCATCGAGGACCTTGTCGCTGATGTCCTCCGCCTGCTCGCTCTTGACGGCCTCGGCGATCTTGTCCTTGTTCTGCTCGTAGACGTCCTTGCCCTTGTTGACAGCGTCGTCGATACCCATGCTGATCCCCTCTGAGGTGTGGTGCCGACGGAAGAGCGTCGGCCACAATCATTGTGCACGGGCGGTCTGGGAAAACGGAACCCGGCAACGACAAAGGGGCCGGACCCGAAGGTCCGACCCCTTTGCGAGGAAGCAGATGCTTACTTGATGATCTTCGTGACCGTACCGGCGCCGACGGTGCGTCCACCCTCACGGATGGCGAAGCCGAGGCCCTCTTCCATGGCGATCGGCTGGATCAGCTCGACCGTCACGTCGGTGGTGTCGCCGGGCATGACCATCTCGGTGCCCTCAGGCAGCGTGATGACGCCGGTGACGTCCGTGGTGCGGAAGTAGAACTGCGGGCGGTAGTTCGTGTAGAAGGGGTTGTGACGGCCACCCTCGTCCTTGGACAGGATGTACGCGGTACCCGCGAAGTCGGTGTGCGGCGTGACCGAACCCGGCTTCACGATGACCTGGCCGCGCTCGACATCTTCACGCTTCGTGCCACGGAGCAGGAGACCACAGTTCTCGCCGGCCCATGCCTCGTCGAGCTGCTTGTGGAACATCTCGATACCCGTGACCGTGGTCTTGACGGTCGGACGGAGTCCGACGATCTCGACCTCGGAGTTGATCGCGAGGGTGCCACGCTCGGCGCGGCCGGTGACGACGGTTCCACGACCGGTGATCGTGAAGACGTCCTCGACAGGCATGAGGAACGGCTTGTCCTTGTCACGCACGGGGTCGGGAACGTTGTTGTCGACGGCCTCCATGAGGTCGAGGATCGACTGGACCCACTTCTCGTCGCCCTCGAGGGCCTTGAGAGCGGAGACGCGGACGACAGGAGCGTCCTCGGCGAAGCCCTGCGAGGCGAGGAGCTCGGAGACCTCGAGCTCGACGAGCTCCAGGATCTCCTCGTCGTCGACCATGTCGGCCTTGTTCAGCGCGACGAGCAGGTACGGCACGCCGACCTGCTTGGCGAGCAGAACGTGCTCACGCGTCTGAGCCATCGGGCCGTCAGTGGCGGCGACCACGAGGATCGCGCCGTCCATCTGAGCTGCACCGGTGATCATGTTCTTGACGTAGTCGGCGTGGCCGGGAGCGTCAACGTGCGCGTAGTGGCGCTTGGGGGTCTCGTACTCGATGTGCGAGATGTTGATGGTGATACCACGCTGGCGCTCTTCCGGCGCCGAGTCGATGGAAGCGAAGTCGCGCTGCACGTTGGTGTCAGACGGGAACTTGTCAGCAAGCACCTTCGAGATCGCTGCGGAGAGCGTGGTCTTGCCGTGGTCAACGTGACCGATGGTTCCGATGTTGACGTGCGGCTTGGTCCGCTCGAACTTGGCCTTAGCCACTGGGTCCTCCTCAGGACGTCGTGTAGAGGTGACCGGGCACTGGTTTGCGACCGGTTCTCTACGGGTGTGAATCTCAGTTTAGTAGAGAGGGAATGTGAAGTTGTAGGGGACCTGGGAGCCGGACCGGAGCCCGACTCCCAGGAAGTGATTACTCGCCGCCCTGGTGCTTCTGGACGATCTCGTCCGCCACGGCCCGGGGAACCTCAGCGTAGCTGTTGAACTCCATCGAGTAGACGGCGCGACCCGAGGTCTTCGAGCGCAGGTCGCCGATGTAGCCGAACATCTCGGACAGCGGCACGTGTGCACGGACGACCTTGACGCCTGCGGCGTCTTCCATCGACTGGATCTGACCACGACGGGAGTTCAGGTCGCCGATGACGTCGCCCATGTACTCCTCAGGCGTACGGACCTCGACGGCCATCAGCGGCTCGAGCAGCGCCGGGCTGGCACGACGGAGAGCCTCCTTGAAGCCCATGGAACCGGCGATCTTGAACGCCATCTCCGAGGAGTCGACGTCGTGCGCCGCACCATCGACGATGGTCGCCTTGACGCCGACGATCGGGTAGCCCGCGAGGACACCGACGTTCATCGCGTCCTGGAAACCGGCGTCGATCGAGCCGATGTACTCACGGGGGATGCGACCACCCGTGACAGCGTTCACGAACTCGTACGTCTTTTCGTCGTCGAGGTCGAGCGGCTCGATGTTGAACTGGATCTTGGCGAACTGACCCGATCCACCCGTCTGCTTCTTGTGGGTGTAGTCGTGCTTCTCGACGGCCTTGCGAATGGTCTCGCGGTAGGCCACCTGGGGCTTGCCGACGTTCGCCTCGACGTTGAACTCGCGCTTCATGCGATCGACGAGGATGTCGAGGTGCAGCTCGCCCATGCCCTTGATGGTCGTCTGACCGGTCTCGGGGTTGAGTTCCGTGCGGAAGGTCGGGTCCTCTTCAGCGAGCTTCTGGATGGCGACACCCAGCTTCTCCTGGTCGGCCTTGGTCTTCGGCTCGATGGCGACCTCGATGACGGGCTCCGGGAAGGTCATCGACTCGAGAACGACGGGCGACGCCGGGTCGGTCAGGGTGTCACCGGTGGTGGTGTCCTTCAGGCCGATGACAGCGTAGATGTTTCCGGCGGTCACCGAGGGAACCGGGATCTCCTTGTTGGCGTGCATCTGGAAGATCTTCCCGATGCGCTCCTTCTTGCCCTTGGTCGAGTTGATGACCGCGGAGCCGGAGTCGAGCTGACCGGAGTACACACGCACGTAGGTCAGACGACCGAAGAACGGGTGCACCGCGACCTTGAACGCGAGGGCCGCGAACGGGTCCTTCGCGTCGGGGTGACGCTCGATGATCGTGTCGTAGTCCTTGGGGTCGTGCGCTTCGATCGAACCGACGTCGAGCGGGTTCGGCAGGTAGTCGACGACCGCGTCGAGCATCGGCTGGACGCCGCGGTTCTTGAACGCGGATCCGCAGAGCACCGGGTAGATCTCGGAGGCGACCGTCAGCTTGCGGATCGCGCCCTTGATCTCGGCGACGGTGAGCTCTTCGCCACCGAAGAACTTCTCGAGCAGCGCGTCGTCGGTCTCGGCGACGGTCTCGAGGAGCTGCTGACGGTACTCGTCTGCCTTGTCCTTGAGGTCGGCCGGGATCTCCTGGATCTCGTAGGAGGCTCCCATGGTGACGTCACCCTTGGAGTCACCCGCCCAGACCAGTGCGCGCATCTCGACGAGGTCGATGACGCCGATGAAGTCGTTCTCCGAGCCGATGGGCAGCTGGATGACCAGCGGCTTCGCACCGAGGCGGTTGATGATCGTGTCGACGGTGAAGTAGAAGTCCGCGCCGAGCTTGTCCATCTTGTTGACGAAGCAGATACGGGGAACGTTGTACTTGTCGGCCTGACGCCACACGGTCTCGGACTGGGGCTCGACGCCCTCCTTGCCGTCGAACACGGCGACAGCGCCGTCGAGGACACGGAGCGAACGCTCCACCTCGACGGTGAAGTCCACGTGACCGGGGGTGTCGATGATGTTGATCTGGTTCTTGTTCCAGTAGCAGGTCACGGCGGCAGACGTGATCGTGATGCCGCGCTCCTTCTCCTGTTCCATCCAGTCGGTGGTCGAGGCGCCATCGTGCGTCTCGCCGAGCTTGTGGTTGACGCCCGTGTAGAACAGGATGCGCTCGGTCGTCGTGGTCTTGCCGGCATCGATGTGGGCCATGATGCCGATGTTGCGGACCTTGCTCAGGTCGGTGAGCACGTCTTGTGCCACAGGAGTGTCCTTATCTTTTCGTGCAGTGGTGCTGCGCGGAGGGGGGTGACAGGCTCAGGAACCGGATGGCTCCTGAGCCCGTCGAAGGTTTTACCAGCGGTAGTGAGCGAACGCGCGGTTCGACTCGGCCATCTTGTGAGTGTCTTCACGGCGCTTGACCGCGGCACCCAGGCCGTTCGACGCGTCCAGGATCTCGTTCTGGAGACGCTCGGTCATCGTCTTCTCACGACGACCCTTGGCGTAGCTCACGAGCCAGCGCAGCGCGAGGGTGTTCGCGCGGTGCGGCTTGACTTCGATCGGAACCTGGTAGGTCGAGCCACCGACGCGGCGGCTGCGGACCTCGAGGGTGGGGCGCACGTTGTCGAGCGCCTTCTTGAGGGTGGCGACAGCATCCTGGCCGCCGTTCTTCGCCTCGACGCCGCGGAGGGCGCCGTAGACGATCGACTCGGCCAGCGACTTCTTGCCGTCGACGAGGATCTTGTTCACCAGCGAGGTGACGATCGGAGCGCCGTATACCGGGTCGTTGACGACGGGGCGCTTAGGGGCGGGACCCTTACGAGGCATCTAACTCAACCCTTCTTCGCACCGTAGCGGCTACGAGCCTGCTTACGGTTCTTGACTGCCTGGGTGTCCAGGGCGCCACGGACGATCTTGTAACGCACACCGGGGAGGTCCTTGACACGACCGCCACGGACGAGCACCAGGGAGTGCTCCTGCAGGTTGTGGCCCTCACCGGGGATGTACGCCGTGACCTCGGCCCCGTTGCGGAGCTTCACACGAGCGACCTTGCGCATCGCCGAGTTCGGCTTCTTGGGGGTGGTGGTGTAGACGCGGGTGCAGACCCCGGCCTGCTGCGGGTTCGACTTCAGGGCAGGCGTCTTGGTCTTGGTGACCTTCGGCGAGCGACCCTTGCGAACCAACTGCTGAATGGTTGGCACGTTCTCTCCTCATAGTGCTGCACGGTGACAGCGTGATGGGTTTCACATCATGCCCCACCGGCAGGCCGGAATCGACGTGCCTTTGGTGTGGTGGGTATGCCGTGGGGGCGGACCGGCAAGGTGCCGACGCCCAGCGCGCACGTCGAGACGTGCACACACCTGACCAAGTGTAATGGTGCGTAACCTGGGGGTCAAATGATCGGCGGCCTCGCGCGACCGCGCGAGCGGCGAAGCGCGCTAGAGCGCGTCGGGGTCGAAGGGCGAATCCAGCGACTGGGTCAGTTCGGCCAGCAGCGCTTCGATCTGCGGCTCCACATGCTGTGAGATCGCCGCCTGGATGTGCAACCGGTGGCGCAGCAGGATGGCGCAGATCTCGCGGCCGACCATGTTGGCGTACTCGTCCGCGAGCGCTACCTCCTGGCGGAGGGCGGCCTTCGCCTCCTCGGTCAGCGGCGGGAGGGGCGGCAGTTGCGCCGCGGCGTCGTCGGCGAGCTCGGCGATCGTGAACAGGAAGGGCGCTCCGGGCACAGGCTCCGGGTCGAGCGGCAGCCCGTCGAACTCCGGATCCAAGTTCTCCGCCGGCCGGTAGCTGCGCGCCCGATTGCGTGCCGCCTGGTGATCCAACTCACGCTGAAGCACCGGAAGGTTTCGGGCCGTGTAGTCCGCGACGGCGTGGTCGACGATGGTCTTGATCCGCGTCGAGAGTCCGTGCTGCACGCCGTGCGGGGTGTTCGCCCCGATGCCGGCGGCGGAGAGGATCGGCGAGCCCAGGCATCGGCGGCACGGCGCGACACGTCCCCGGTGGGTGGCCGGCTCCCAGCGCGGCACCCAACGCAACCAGGACTCCACGGCCTGGTCCACCTGCGTCTCCAGCGAGCGCTCCACAGGTTCAGCGTACGGCGCGTCGGCTTCCGCCGCGGCGATTTCCTTCGGGACGGCGGGGCGTCATTCCTCCTCGTCGCGTTCCCACGGCCATCGCGGCTGCGCGGCCTTGGTGCGCCGCAGAGCGATCCCGCCCCATGCGGCGATCGCCGCCGCGAGCAGGAGAGCGACGCTGGCACCGCCGCGCACGAAGTCCCCCGCGACGGCCGTGGCGATGACGGCGTTCCCCGACCCGATCATCACGGCCAGCCAGATGCCCACGAGATGCACCAGTCCTGTGACGAGTGCGATGGCGAACGCGGACGTGAAGGACGGATGCGGCGTGCGCAGGGTCGACCACGACATCGCGGCGAACGCCACGATGCCCGACAGCATCCCGATGACCCCCGGCGCAGGCCCGAGTCCTGGCATCGCGATCAGATCGGCATCCGTCAGGAGACTGACCGCGCCGAGCCCGAACACCGCGAGCGCGAAGAAGCCGATGGTCGCCAAGATCAGCGCCAGGACAGCCGAAACCCCCGCGGACTCGGGCCCGCGGGGGTTCGGCGTGGTGGAGTTCGTGATTACCGCGCCAAGGTCGGGCCGGCTTCGAGGGTGCGCTCATACTCACGCTGCGCCTCGTCGTTCAGTTCGGTCTTGCGGGCACCGCTGCGCGCCACCCAGGCGCCGAACCAGATCGTCAGCTCGCGTGCGAACACGAAGGCCGCGATCGCCAGTGGTGCGAGCAGCTGCTCGCCGACCAGGTCGAGCCCCTCGGTGGGAGTCAGCTCCCAGAACGGCGCCTCGAACAGCTGACCGAGGATGTGGCCGGCGTAGGCGATGATGCCGACGATGATGCCGAAGACGACCCAGAGGCCCCAGCGGCCCCTGTTGATGATCGCGCCGAGCAGCCAGAAGCCGAGGAAGAACACCACGACGGGCGTCCAGTAGCCCCAGGTCATGAGCGGGGCGACGAGCGCCTCGCCGATGTTCTCTCCCGTGACGTCGCCGGCCAGTGCGCCGAGGCCCAGGGTGGCTGCGAGGTAGAGGATGGCGAAGGCCAGGGTGGCGAGGAGTCCGATCGCACCGGCGGTGCCGCGGTTGCCGCGGTCGCGCGGCGGCTCCGGGGCCTGCACGAAAATGGGCTGGGGCGTCTGCGAGGCCGGCGCCCAGGTGGGCTCCGACGGGACGACCCGTGTCTCGGTGTCATCGGCAGACGATGCGTAGGCGGCATCCGCAATGCCCGAGTCCTCGTGATGCCGCGCGGTGGGCGGGACGTAGGCGCCATTCGCATAATCGCGGTCCGTGCTGTCGCGATCGCTGTGGTCGCGGACCGTGTCGACGCGGGCAGTGCTGTCGCGATCGGTGTTGTCGCGGTCGGTGTTGTCGCGGTCCGAGTCGTCTCGGGAGACGGCGCCGCCGGCGACCGGTGCGACGAAGATCGGGCTCGCGTCGGACTCGCCGGAGGCACGGGTCTCGCTGGACGGAGCCGAGGAGTCCACAGGGGACGGCGATGAGAACAGGCCGGGGTGTTCCCGCTCGGCCGCTTCGAACGCGGCGAGATCGGGGTCGACCGGCTTGTTCGCCGGAGCTTCGGTCGTGCCGCCGGGGACGTCTGCACCCGCTGCGGCGGCGGCATCGAGACCGGCGTTGGCGTTGCCGACGACCTCGTCGACGTCTGTCGGCTTTTCGGGCTTGGTACCCTCGGGGTCACTCATGGGGTGCGCCTCTCGTCGATATGTGCACTGCGAGGCTACCGCCGCGCGCACGACCGCTCCCGGAGGCGTGCCGACGTGTCGTCATTCGGCCCGGATTCCCGGCCCTCCGGGCATCCGGATTCAGGGAAGGGCGCTGCGCAGCGCGTCGCCGGCGAACTCCGCGAGGAAGGGCACCAGGGGAAGCGACAGCCACAGGAGAGCTCCCACGATGCCGGCGCAGAGCACTCCGACGAACCAACTCAGTGCGAGGTTCCGCTCCGCCACGCGTGCCATGCCCCTCACCGTACGACCGCGGCGGACGACTTCCCGTCCGCAACGCCGATCAGCCCTTCGTCGCTCCGGCTGTGAGGCCTCCGACGATGTATTTCTGCAGGAACAGGAAGAGGATCATGACCGGGATGGCGGCCATGACCGCGCCGGCCGAGAACGCCGACCAGTCGGCGTAGCGGGGGTTCGCGACGAGCTTGGTGAGACCCACGACCAGCGTCTGCTGCTCGACATCGACGAGGATGACGCTCGCGATCACGTACTCGTTGACCGTTCCGATGAACGACAACAGGCCGACGACGGCGAGGATCGGCGCGACGAGGCGCAGGATGATCGTGAAGAAGATCCGTGCGTGGCCGGCGCCATCGATGCGCGCCGCCTCGTCGATCTCCTTCGGGATGGTGTTGAAGAACCCGTACATGAGGTACGTGTTCACTCCGAGCGCGCCGCCGAGGTACACGAGGATGAGCCCCGTGTGCGTGTTCAGTCCGATGTCCGGGAACCAATCCCCCAGCGTCGACATGAGCAGGAAGATCGCGACGACGGCGAGCAGCTGCGGGAACATCTGCACGACCACGATCGTGACGAGGCCCACTCGACGTCCGGCGAAGCGCATCCGAGAGAACGCGTACGCGGCGCAGGCGCCGATGAACACCGTCACCGCACCGGTGATGACCGCCACGACCAGGGTGTTCAGGAACCAGAGCCCGTACGGATTCTGCGGGTCGCTGAGGATGCGCACGTAGCTGTCGATGCCGACGGCCGAGAAGAGTCGATTCGAGCCGGTCAGGGTTCCCTGCGGATTGAGCGAGGCGGAGACCACGTACAGCAGCGGGAAGAGGGCGAAGGCGCTCACGATGATCGCCACCACGTGGCGCCATCCGGTGTCGGCGAACCATGCGCCGGCACTGCGGCGGCGCGGGGCACGGCTCTTCGCTGCGGGGGCGAGGGTGTCGGTGCTCATCAGTTCAGCTCCTCGAGGGCCTTGGTCTTGCGGAAGCTCACGATGGAGATCGTCGCGACCACGATGAAGATCAGGATCGTGAAAGCGGACGCCAGCCCGTAGTCGCGGGACTGACCGGTGAACGCGACCTTGTAGACCATCGAGATCAGAATGTCGGTGTGTCCGACCGGTATGGACACGTCGCTGAAGCGCGGCCCGCCCTTGGTGAGCATGTAGATCAGGTTGAAGTTGTTGAAGTTGAACGCGAACGACGAGATCAGCAGCGGCGCGACGGTCACCAGCAGCAAGGGCAGCTTGATGCGGCGGAAGACCTGCCAGGGGTTCGCGCCGTCCATGACGGCCGCTTCGTTCACGTCATCGGGAATTCCCTGCAGTGCCCCCATGCAGACGAGGAACATGTACGGGAAGCCGAGCCACAGGTTCACCAGCAGCACCGAGACCTTGGCGAGCGTGGGGTCGGTGAGCCAGGGAATGGATGCCCCGCCGAAGATCACCTGGTTGATGAATCCGAAGCTCTCGTTCATCATGCCGGCCCACACGAGTGCCGACAGGAACGCCGGGAAGGCATACGGGAGGATCAGGATGATCCGGTAGCCGTTGCGGAACCGCATCCGGGTGTTGTTGAACACCAGTGCCAGCAGCAGCCCGAGGAAGAAGGTCGAGGCGACCGAGATGAGGGCGAACGCGAACGTCCACACGGTCACCGAGATCAGCGGGCCGCGGATGGTGGGGTCGCTGACGGCGCGCACGAAGTTGTCGAAGCCGACCGTCGTCTGCCAGCCGGGCAGCAGCTCTTCGCCGCCGTCTGAGGTGAAGGCGCCCGTGCCGATGTCGGAGTAGACGGTTCCGGTGCGGGTGTCGGTGATCGCATCGGCATCCGCATCGACCTCGAGCGTGGAGACGTACAGATATCCGCTCTGCCCGTCGGGTGCGCGGAGGCTGCCGTCGTTGGGATCATCGCTGAACGGGACCGACAGCGTCTCGAGCTCTTCGGAGAGCGTGAACACGGTGGCGAGCGGGAGGGTGGTCCACCCGTCGACCGAGACCGCCTTTCCACCCTCGAAGTCCGCGTCGACCTCCTGCAGAGGCTGGTCGGCCGTGCCGAGGAGCGCGTCACCGCTGTCGGGGTCGGTGACGAGAAGGCCGTATTCACCGAACTGCTCGACGACTGTCACGGGGTAGGTGGGCGAGTCCTCCACGCGCTCCTGAGCCGAGGCGAGGAGTGAGGAGATCGCCTGGTCCTTGGTGCCGTTGTGACCGGTGCCGTAGTTCGTGAACCCGATGTATCCGGTATAGAGCAGCGTGAACACCTGGAACACCACGAGGAAGATGATGCCGGGGGTGAGGTACTTCGCCGCGATGCGCTTGCGAGAGAAGTACAGATAGTTGACGAGGACGGTGACCACGACGACGAGGCCGAGGATCAGCCATTCCTTGTGCATGAACAGCACGAAGGCCGCATACACGGCGATCGCGTCCACGATCGCGAGCAGGAGGATCTTCAACAGCATCCACCCGATCGGGCCGGAAGCTGCCTCTGCGATCTTCGCCGCCTGTCGCTGCCGCGGCGTCGGAGGAGTTGTGGGCTCAGCGGTGTCTGTCATGTCGTCCCCGTCATGGTCCTGCCGGGATGGGCGCGCGCCCATCCCGGCAGGGTTCGTGCTTGATCGTTACTTGATCGCGGCGGTCACGTCGTCGACGAGCTTCTGCCACGTCGACTTCGGGTCTTCGCCGTTGATGATCGCTGCCTCTGCGACGCCCCAGAACTCCCAGACGGAGCCCATCGCGGGGATGGCCGGCATCGGAACCGCGTCGGTACCGACGGCCTGGAAGCCGGCGATGATCGGGTCGGATGCTGCGGTGTCGGCAGCTGCGGTCAGCGCGGGCAGGATGTTGCCGGCCTCGAACAGGTCGAGCTGCACGTCTTCGGTGCCGATGTAGTTGACGAGGAAGTCGTTCGCGGCGACCTTGTTCTTCGACTCGGCGCTGACGAAGAAGCCCTTCACGCCGGCGAACGGCGAGGCGGTCTCGGCGGTCGGGCTGGGGATCGGGTCGATCTCGACGTTGATGCCGGCCTCCGTCGCTGCGCCGACATTCCAGGGGCCGGTCAGCCAGAAGGCCGCCGTGCCGTCGAGGAACTGCTGCTTGGCGATCTCGCCGTCGATGTCGGTGTTGAGCGTTCCTGCCGTGCCCTGGGCACCGAGCCAATCGGCGAAGGCGAAGCCGCCCTCGCTGCCCAGCTGCAGGTCCGCGGAGTCGTAGCTGCCCGAATCGTCGGTGCCGAAGACCGGAGCACCGAAGGCGGTCTGGAAGGGGTAGAGGTGGTACGGGTTGCCCTCTGCGCCCTGCTCGACGACGAAGGTGCCCTTGGCGATCATGTCGTCGAAGCCGGAAGCGGGTTCGGGGACGAGGTCGGCGTTGCGGAGCACGGCGATGTTCTCGACGGCGTACGGCAGCATGTAGACCGTGCCGTCGTAGGTAGCGGCCTGGAGAGCAACCGGCAGGTAGTCCTCGGAGCTGTCACCGAGCTCGAGGGGCGCGACGACACCGTTGGTGGAAAGCTCGCCGAGCCAGTCGTGGGCACCCATGACGACGTCCGGGCCCTTGCCCGTCGGCACCTGCTGGATGAAGTCGTCTTTCATGTCGTCGACGGACTTGCCGACGAGATCGACCGCGACGCCGGTCTTGTCCTTGTACGCATCCGCCGCGCTCTGCAGGGCGTCGACGCGCTCGGCGTCCACCCAGACGGTCAGCTTCCCGCCGCTCTCGGCGCCGGACGAGTCGTCACCGCTGGTCCCGGTGGAGCAGCCGGCAAGCGACAGAGTCGAAATGATGGCGATGGCGCCTGCGGCGACGATGCCCCTCTTGTTCACCTTCATTGGTGTGTGCCTCTCTCGATGCTGTTGTCCTGCAAGTACTGCAAGCGCTTACAGTATGCCTCGATTTCG
Organism: Microbacterium sp. CGR2; assembly: GCF_003626735.1. NCBI lineage: Bacteria > Bacillati > Actinomycetota > Actinomycetes > Micrococcales > Microbacteriaceae > Microbacterium > Microbacterium sp. CGR2. The sequence continues at coordinate 276,537 of NZ_RBHX01000001.1, forward strand.
GCTGCTCCCCCAGTGAATGAGAGCGTCGATATCAACCTGTGACCAGGAAGCTGCGGCAGGCAGGTCATGAAAACGCTTCCACGAGTCCGCGAGAACGGCAGGCTCGCTACACTTCCTGTATGGCTGACAGTTCCTTTGACATCGTCTCGAAAGTGGATCACCAGGAGGCGGAGAACGCCCTCAACCAGGCCCGCAAGGAGATCGAGCAGCGCTACGACTTCAAGGGCACCGGGGCATCGATCGCCTGGAGCGGCGAGTCGATCCTGATCATCGCGAACTCCGAAGAGCGGGCCAAGGCCGTGCTCGACGTGTTCCAGACCAAGCTCATCAAGCGCGGCATCTCACTCAAGAGCCTCGAGTCGGGCGAACCCTTCGCCAGCGGCAAGGAGTTCCGCATCGTCTCGACGATCAAGGACGGCATCTCCTCCGAGAACGCGAAGAAGATCAGCAAGATCATCCGCGACGAGGGCCCCAAGGGCGTGAAGAGCCAGATCCAGGGCGACGAGCTGCGCGTGCAGTCCAAGAGTCGCGACGACCTTCAGGCGGTCATGGCTCTGTTGCGAGGGTCCGACCTCGAGGTCGACCTGCAGTTCATCAACTACCGATAGAGCTACGTCCTGACCAGGGGTTTTCCTGTTTCAGTCCGCAGGGAGTCCGCAGGAGGCTCGATTTCTGCCATGAACGCGGCGGTCGCAGCTCGGGTCCGGTCCTCCGCGGACGGCCATAGGTGCGAATACACGTTCAGCGTGATCGACGGCTGAGCATGACCGAGAGCGCGCTGCACGGTGACGACATCGCACCCGTTCGCGATGAGGTTTGACGCGAACGTGTGACGCAGCGCGTGCAGCGTCACGTCCTCGGGGAGCCCCGCGGACGTGCGGATGCGGCGCCATTCTTCGCCGGCGTTGTTCCGATGCCACAGGCGGCCGAGCGACGTCCTGAACAGCTGCTCCCCCGGGCTTGTGAGCACCATCGTCGCAACGTGCGCCGACAGAGATCTCGTCAGACCGTCGGGAACGAAGATCGTGCGCTCACTGCCGGCCTTCGGGCCGACGAGCGTCGCGGCCTTGTTCGTTGAGCCCTGCGCCTGGCGACGGACGTTGATAGTCCGCCCGAGGAAGTTCACATCGCCGAGCTGCAGCCCGGCCGCCTCGCCGAGACGCAGGCCCGCGAACAGGCACACCTCGACGAACGGCCGGAAGTCTCCGGCTGCAGCGAGCACCGAACGCACCTGATCGGCGTCAAGCACCTTCATCGCTGCGTCGGCGCGCCGCGCACGAGGCCCGCGAACGCCGTCCGCAGGGCTGGCTGGGATCACCTTGTCGCGCACCGCGGCGCGGAAGGCCATCTGCACATAGTTCAGTCGCGTCCGGATCGTCGACGGCGCCAGCCCCCGCTTCCGCTCAGCAGTGACCCACGACAGCACCTCTGATGGCTTCACACCGCCGATCGGCGCATCCGCCCACGGGACGCTCCGCACGGCCGTCTGCGCGGCTTCCCGCGTCCCAGGCGTCCAGGACTGCCGGTCCATCCATTCGCGCACCCAGACCGCCCAGAGGACGCGGCCGGCTCGGGGATCCACGTACTGACCCGTTACGACGGATGCCGTCACCTCATCGAGCCACCTCTGCGCATCGCGTTTCAGTGCGAAATGCCGTGCGTGCTCCCTACCGGCGTCATCCCGGTACCGAGCGCGCCAGACCCCGTCAGTCCTCTGCTTGACGCTCGCCATCAGGCCATCTCCCCTTTATCAGTTTCGTAGCCGCGGCTTCGGCTTCGAGAAGATCCGGGGTGGGCTGACGGTTCTCTGACCGGCGCGGATGCTTCGCGTTGATCTCTGCGATCACGTCCGCGAGATTCGGGTTCGTGGCAGCCACTCTCCTCATCGCGTCGACGATCGAGTTCATTCGTGTCTGGTAATCCGCGATGATGTCGACGGTCTGAGCCATTTGGTCGAGCATCATCGTGCGCATCTCAGCGCGCCCCTCCTCCTCTCGGGCGAGGAGCCGGGTAAGGCTGTCGAATGGATCGAGACCATCGTCTTCCGACGTCGAATAGGCCATGAAGAAGACGGCACCCGGAGGCATCCGGAAGACATGCGAGAGGGCGTACATCTCAGCAACCCGGAGCGGTCGCGCGCCGGACTCCAGCTTCGCGATCGTCGACTGATGGAAATCGAACCCGTAGTCTCGGACCTTCTCTGCGAGCTCTTTCTGGGACCACCCGCGCTCCTCACGCAGCATGCGGAACTTATCGCACATGACGCGTTCGAGATGGAGCATCGACGCTCGACCCGATGCAGCGCCAGCATCGCGCAGCTCGTCCATCTGCGCCTGTAGCAGGCGTATGTAGTCGTCGTTCTCTTCCGTCATGTCCCCCAGCGTATGGAAGAGTCAAGCAATTCCACAAGGGGATGATATTGAGACTTGACGGGAATACTCGGTCTATCCCATGATGGGATCAGATCGATTCCGAGAAAGGATTATCATGGAAGACAAGCTGCTGTTCATCCCCGAGGTGGCCGACCGGCTCCGGAGGTCGCCCGATCAGATCCGGTGGATGATCGCCCAGGGCACCGCTCCGAGGCACGCGAAGATCGCTGGCCGGATCGTCTTCAAATCATCCGATGTCGAGGCGTTCATTGATCAGGCGTTCGAGGTCGCGAAATGAGACCGGTGACGAAGGAAGCCCCCGGCGCTGCTGGAACAGCGGCCGAGGGCGAAGATCAGAAGCCCGCCAAGGATTCGATCTGGGGCAAGGCTACACGCCGGGCTCGCGCCGGTGCAGCGACCCCTGGCACGATCGCCGCTGATCGCCGCGTCGCGATCGCCGACGGCGCGGACTGCGAGGCGACGATCCACCAACGGCCGCGACAGAGCACATCTACCCGTCGAGTTGCTCGCATCACGGATGCCGTGGTCGGACTGCCGATGATTGTTCGGCGTACGACCGTCGGGCGCCGTGCGCTCGTCTGGCGAACCGCAGACGGCAAGTGGTGGCGCAAGGGCGGCGTGGTCCAGATCCGGCAGCAGAGCAGCGGAGAGCGCGCATTCGTGCTCACCCTGTTCAAGGGCGCCAACGCGCAGGACGCACAATTCCTGACCGACATCGTCCGAGATGCGCGCAACGGGATCGCACTCGAGCTGTGGAGCCGCACCGAAGCCGAATGGGCCGACGAGATGACCTTCCTCTTCGATTCCTCCCGGCCATACTGCGATCCCTACACCTCGCACGACTACAGCGCCCCCGCTGAGGTATGCGCCGAACCGCTCTGTCGACACCCGTGGCACGGAGAGGCCGAGATAGTTCACGAACTCGATTCGGTCGGAGGAGAAGCGTACTCAATCACCATCTGCCGGCTGGACTACGAAGAGGAATGGTACGTCGACGTCGACGTACATCAGTCCGACTTCTCGCCTAGCCAGTTGCTCGGCTTCGTGAATGACCTGCAATGGATGCGCGCAGAGTGCGAGAAGACGAACGCCACCAAGATCAAGGAGCAGGAGTAATGATGGGCGCAGGCCTCGCCAAGGCGGCGTACGTGGCCGCCGCCCGAGCTGGAACGGACCACGCGCCAACTCGAGTCCTCGTATTCATGGCTCTCGTCGCGCTCGATGCCGACCCGGAGCCGAGCTACTTTGGCGGCCGCATCGCTCTCGCAGAGTCGCTGGGTGCCCCCTCGACGACCAGCGGATTCCGCGCTGTCGACCGAGCGATGGCAACGCTGTCGAAGCTCGGACTCACCGCGGTGGCCAGCAAGGGAGCTCCCGGTCGACACACCCGCTATCTCCTCCGCGATGGCACCGGTTCACCACTCTCCGCGGACACACCACGCTCACCGTCGGGCGTTGCACGAACAGACCACGCTGACCGTGTTGTGAATAACTCGGAACACACCACGGTCAGCGGCAGAACACACCACGGTGAGCTGTCAGAACACACCACGGTGAGCGTGGACCTGAGGAAGAGGGAGGAGAAAGAGGAGGAGACGCGCGCGAGCGCGCCCGCCCGAACCTGTCGACGGCATCCCAGCTGGGAGCACAGCGAACCGTGCCGGGCGTGCGCGATCGATCGCCGAGCTGCGGAGTCTCAGACCCTCGCGCAGACTCGCGGAACGATGAGCGAGAGACGCACCGACTGCGGAAATGGGAAGCATCGTCGATTCCCGGACGGCACCTGCATGCTCTGCGAGGACCGAGACCCGTTGGCGGACATCGCATGAGCGCCGTCAGCGAAGCGTACGCGGACCTCGGCGGGGGGCTGCAGAGTGCGCACACCCCTGCCGTCCGCCAGACGGACCCCAGGGGTGCGCACAGTCGCGTACCCCGTGGTGAGGTGCGCTCGGCGCAACCCGCTCTATGGGGTGGCGATTCACCACCTCCAGGCATCTGTGCGGACCACCTGTTCGATCCGGTGTCGGGCTGGTGCGGGTGCGGCATCCGCGACGACGGGAAGATCGCCGAGGGCTCCCCCGCATGGCGCGCAGCTCTCGAGCGGAAGATGCCGGAGGCGACACGGTGAGAGGCGGACAGCAGCTGGAGCAGCTGACTCAGCGGATGCTGACCAGCACTCCGGCATGCGCCAACGACGGCAGGTTCATCGAAGACAACCCGGACCCCGCGACGACGACCGCCCTGCGCCGCGTCTGCTTCGGATGCGACCTCCTCGCCGCCTGCAACGCATTCGCGAAGTCCGCGAAACCCGAAGCCGGATTCTGGGCCGGCACCGACTACTCGACCCGCCGACTCGGTCGACCGCCGAAGGAAGCTGCAGACGCAGCAGGAAGCAGGAGCTGATGACCACGGAGGGCTACCTGGTCGAGTACAAGGGCTACGAGTTCTACATGGCTTTCGACGACGCCGACTCGGTCGAGACGACCACGCTCGCTCCCACGCTCCGCGTCATCACGGGGCCCTGGAAGACCTGGCGGCTAGACCCCGGCACCGCGCCCGACTACGTCATCACACTGCGCCGCTCAGTCGCGCCGGGCAACCCAAGCGCGGAGCACCCCGCCGGTAACCTCACAACAGCCGAGAGTCAGACCGACGGATGGGTCCTCCTCGTCGACGAGAACGGACGCCTCGAGAAAGCTCCGATCGGCTATGCGGTCTACCAACGCCTTCCGCAGGGGTAGGGGCCATGCAAATCTCTATGGCAACACCCTCCCGCAGAGCACCGGTAGTGATCCAGCCCCCTCCCGGTGGCCATGTCCCATGTCCCACGTGTCCCACCTTCTCAACACGAGGGCACCGGCGGCCGCGGACGACGCGTCGTGCCGCACCATGGCGCGCTTACGGGCGGTGCCAGGTGCGTCGGCCGTCCGGCGAAAAGGTGGGACACAAGGTGGGACACAAGGTGGGACACAAGGTGGGACACAAGGTGGGACACAAGGTGGGACACAAGGTGGGACAGGAAGGATCGACATGATGGACAACCAACCGAGCACGAACGCTCTCCTCCGCGAGCAGCTCGGGCTACTCTCTCGGCACGCTGATCCATCGGCAGTCGCCGCGCTGACAGATCAGCTCGCCGCGTCGGCGCGCAATCATCCGGCCGACACGGTTGCTCGCGCCGGCGTGACCGTCGCCGGCGCCATCGAATCGCTCGCGAAAGACCGGACCTCAACCGAGGCGCGAGATCGCCTGAAAATCGGCCTTCGCGTCCTCCGAATCGTGTCGATAGAAAGTCCACCACGGACCGACGATGGCGCGTTAAGCTGATGCCAACGCAACTCGTTCGAGGCACCATCCGGCATCCAGCCGGCGCCCCCCGGAGAGACGCTTCCGGCGCTACCAAGCCCCCGTCGCGAATCTCCCGGCGGCCCCCGCCCAGGATCCCCGAGAAGCCCCGAGTGCGAAGCGGCAGAGACACATCACGCGACCCACGCTGCGTGACCGCCTCGCCGCGATCCCACCGCATCCGCGCGACTCTCCGCGCACCGATCCTTTGAGGAGTTCATCCCATGTCCGCACGCATCAAGGACTTGCAGCAGCAGATCACCGACGCATCCATCAAAGCCCTCGCCATCACCGAGGACCGCACGGTATTCAAGTCTCACGAGGAGCGGCTCGCTGCTCTCACACCCGTTGAGAAGCAGATCGACGCGCTGAAGGAGGAGCTCAAGAACCTCCAGTACGTCGAAGCGCAGAAGCGCTCGGTCAGCATGGACGCTCTCGGTGGACTCGACGAATCGCCCGAGCGCAGCTACGCCGGCGCCGACACGCGCAGCGCATTAGGGGCCGCAACCAAGTCCTGGGGCGAGCGGATCGAGCGGGTAATCCACCAGCGTGCGCAGCTCGCAGGCGGCGCCAAGGCGCTCATCAACGGCACGATCGATATCCCGAGCGTCCTCCGCGAGGTCGTACAGATGCAGGGTCGACCGACCTCGCTCCTGCAGCTGATCCCGCGGCGGCCGAAGACCTCAGGAGATGGTGCCGACGGCAACCACGGCAACACGTTCAGCTACCTCCGGCAGACCGCCCGCGATCTGAACGCCGGATCAGTCCCCGACGGTGCGAAGAAGCCGAACTCCGGCATCACCTTCGATGACGCCGAGGACCGCTATCGCGTCTACGCGCACCTCACCGAACCGATGCCGAAGCGCTTCCTCGACGACTATCGGAACCTGATCTCGATCCTGCAGCTGCAGCTCGGCCAGGGCCTCCTGGAGTCGCTCGAGCGAGACATCCTCTTCGGCACCGGCGTGCTCGTCCCGGAGGTCGTCGACGCGAACGGCGTCGTAATCACACAGGGCGAGGATCCCGTGCTCGGCATTCTCAACACCCCCGGCACCCTCACCGAGGACTGGGAACCCGGCTCCACACCCCTGCAGCAGCTAACGAACGCCCGCTACGCCCTCGAGGACACGTTCGTCACGCCCAACGCGTGGCTCATCAACTCGAAGGACTGGCAGGCGCTCACGCAGCTGCGCGAGGACGGCGCGACGGGCGCGCTGCTGTTCGGCTCCGGCCGCACGTCGATCGATCAGTTCCTCGGCGAGTACGACCGCATCATCACCCCGCTGATCCCGCAGGGGCGCGCGCTGCTCGGCGACTTCACCCAGACCGAGCTGCTCATCCGCGAGGACGACCACCTCGACATCGACGGCTCCGGTCCCCTGTTCGACCGCAACCAGGTCAAGTTCCGCCATGAGGGACGCTACGGCTTCGCCACCACGAAGCCCTCCGCGTTCATCGAGGTCGAGCTCGACGACCCAGGAGCGTAACCCAGGCCCGGCTTGGCCCTGCAGTGCGGGGACTTCTCACCCCCGTAGCCAGCCGACCGCGCGGCCCCCTGTCCCACTCCTGGCAGGGGGCCGCGTCTACGCCAAGCCCAGCAATTGCCCGCGATAGAGTGCGATCCGTGGCCCGCATCTATCTCTACGCCGACGAAACCGGCAACCTCGACTACAACAACACGTCCGAGTCGGGGTTCTTTGGATTCGGCACGGCCACATTCCCTGACGGGCACGGCGCAGAGCTGTGGGCCGGTCTGCAGCTGCGCGCTGGGCTCAGCGCCAAGGGCCTCGACCTTCCCCGTGGGTTCCACGCGAAGAACGACAGCACTCCTACGAAGAACGAGATGTTCGAAGTGCTCGGCGAGCTCGGTCCCCGATTCGACACCACGTTCCTCTACAAGCCCAACGCATACGGGAGCGTGCGAGCCCGCGGAGATATGTACCTCTACAAACTCGCCTGGTACCTCCACTTCAAGGAGATCGCCCATCGCGTCTCAAACCCCGGCGACACGATCGTCGTAGTAGCAGGAAGCTTCGGAACCAAGAAGCGTCAGACGCAGGCGCGGGCGGCACTCACGGACGTCTGCGACCAAGTGAACCGCGACATCGAGCTGTGCGTCTGGGAAGCCGCAACTTCGTGGGGATTGCAGGTTGCGGATTATGCGCTCTGGAGTACGCACCGGGCGCTGCAAGGCAAGGGTGGCCAGTGGCACGACCAACATGTAAAGCCCACCTTGCGGACAGTGTTTCGCCCCTGGGGGTAAGAGTGTGCCAGCTATCCCGAAAGGGAAGAGGACCCCTGGACCTCTTTTCGCTGGCACCGCCAGAGTACACCAGATCAACGACAATGCCTCGTGTCGGAAGCGAGCCCTACGATATCTCTCATGACAGACGAAACGGCAAGGGCGCTGCGCGACGCGATCGCGGCTGAGAGCGCGGCAGAAGCTCACGCGGACGAGCTGAAGCGGGAGTGCCTCGAGAAGATAGCTGGTGAGCTTCCAGCTCGAGCCGAGGCGATCGCAAGGCGGCTGGCTCAGGAGCAGCCGGACGTTACGAAGTCACTCGGCCGCGACGGAGTCGCGCAACTTCGAGTAGACGTCTCACACGCTGCGACCGAGCTTGGCGAGCAATTTGTGGCCGCGATCGATGAGATCGAGTGGCCAGCGAAGACTTCGACCTTCGACAAGATCTCCCCGCGCCACATCCATGCCGCGCTGTTCGGTCGGTTCTTCCGCGAGACGGGGTCTCTCGCGGCGGCGATCGCGTCCCACGGGTACTCGTTCGGCGAGAAAGACATCAAGGTGGCGATCTTGCCGCAGGAGCTGTACGAGGAAAAGAGCTTTACCTCCGTCGCCGGCGCCCTGGAAGACCTGGCGCGCGCGCGTGCGGCGACAGCGTCTGCCCGCAAAGAAGACGACGAAGCTACGGTGTCTGATCTATGGGGGAACTGAAGCAAGGGGATGGCGAAGTTCCCGCGATGGCATCGGAGCCTTCCGACGCCGCATGGCGTGAGTTCGGGGATCTCGCAGCGGCCGCACTGGTGCGACTTGCCGAGCGAGATGCGGCCCAGTCGGGAACGGACATGACGCGTTCTGAACGAATCACGGCGGCCGCGATCATCATGCGTGACGCCGTAGAGGAGATGGGGGCAGCGGAACCTGCCAGTCACCCACCGATCCATAGCGGTGAGCGGCGTGCGCCGATACTAACCACACGTGATGCGGCGAAGTACTCGGGTCTCGCCTACCAGACGTTCCGCAACCTGCTCGCCGCAGGCAATGGACCGAGGCGATTCAAGCAGGGGCGCTTGAACGTCTTCTACGCGGTCGATGTCGATGGATGGCTGGCAGGCCGAGTCACGGATCCTGATGCAGCTACGATCGGAAAGCCCGCTCGGTTCTGAGTCCGCAGAAAGTCCGCAGAATGCTCCACCAGTACCGACTCCTCCCATCAGCAGACACCCACAGATCCGCGAGAATCCGGGCCTCACACCGCTAGCCATCGTCGACCATCCATCCCGGTGCGATTCATCAACTACCGGTAAAGCTACCCGCTGACCTGGGGTTTCCGAGGAGATCCTTCTCGGCGGGCCGAAGACCCAGGATGCGCCGAGCGCCGCGCCGTCACCCGTTGGGGCTGTAGATGAAGCCCGATATGCCGCTCACATCGGCGGATACTCGAGTGGTGGAAGCGTGGTTGATAGTGCTGGTGAAGCAGACCGAAACACTGTTCGCCGCGATCCCCGACGCCTCACAGGTCCCCGACGTCGCCCCAAAAGATAGAACCTGATACACGCTCGTGATGACCTGGCTGGAAGTGCGGTTGCGCACGATCGTGGCAGCCTGAACATAGTTCCCGCTCCTCACAAGGCATGCTTGCGCGCTCACCGCGGGCCCGTTGCTCGTCGGGCCGCAGTTCCAGTTTGACGGCGCACTGAACCCGCCGGGATAGGGCTGCCAGTTGCCGGTCGGAGCAGCGCTGGCTGGCTGAGCCGTGAAGACCCCGACGAGCAGGAGGACGACAGCTGCGAGGGCGGTAGAACGCTTCTTCATGTCAGCACCTTTCGTGGACTTCTCCGGTCCGTCGGGTCAAAGATATCGACCGACGGGAGCCGAGCGCTGTCCCCCTTTCGGCCTACATGCCTCGTCACCCGCGCCTCGGAGGGTCACCCGTCGCTGAACCGTGACCGCGGCCCCTCCCCCGCCGCACTACGCACGCGCACCTCCATCACTACTGAGTGTCCCCACAGAAACACTCAAAGCACCTCCTCCGGATACGGCACTTCCCCCAGCGCCCCCGTCTTTCGTCGGCCGCCTTTCGCATTCGTGGTGAAGTGGGCCCTTCCGGGCGCAACAGGCGCGCCCGCGTGACGCATTCAACGGGGAGCGAGTCTGTGAACAGACGAACGAAGAACAGTGGTACCGACAAGCGGCTACTCGCCGACGAAGCGTTCCGCTACATCGGTGCTCGGATCCTCGACGGCGCCTTGCCGGCGGGGCAGCGCATTCGCGACCTCGACGTCGCCGAGCACCTCGGCCTTTCGCGCACCCCGGTGCGCGAGGCACTGCAACGCCTGGAGCGCCTCGGCATGGTGAGCATGTACCCGAGTCGCTACACCGAAGTCACCGCGGTGACGGAGGACGTCACCGCGCAGGCGCTGGCCTTCGCCGGATATCAGGCCGGCATCGCCGCCCGGACGGCCGTCCCCCGCCTGACCGCGCCACAACGTGAATACCTCGCGGCCCTCGTGCAACCGATGTGCAGCGCGCTCGACGGCAGCGAGCCGGCCGTCGACGCTCGCTGGAGTGTCTTCTCCTACCTCGGAGAGCACTGCGGCAACGTGCCGCATCGTGCCCTGATGGCAGAGTCCGCCCTGGCGATCCGCCGGAATCTCCGCGAGTGGTCGGTGCCTCCGGAGGACGAGCGACGGATGCGGGAGATCTACGCCGACTTCCGTGACGCTGTGCTCGTCGGCGACGGCGTCGAGGCCGAACGTCTCGCCCGGGAGATGCACTACCTCTGACGAGCGTTCAGGTCACCGCGCGCCAGCCGGTGACCCAGTGCGCGAGCCTCCGATACGCGTCTTCCCTCGCCGCCCGTCGGGAGAGGAAGACGTCGTGCAGCGCTCCGTCGATCCGCTCCACCGTCACCGAGGGACCGAGCCGCAGCGCCGCGCGGGCGATGTCGTCGACGACGAGCACGGAATCGGCGGCGGTCAGTTCGTCGGTCCAACGCGTCGGGGGCACGAAGCGCGCCGAGAGGAGTACGCAGACCGGAGCGGGGATGGACAGCCCGTCCGCCACCGCCTTGTGACCGGAGAGGATCGCGTGCAGCCACCCGGCGTACACGGCCATCGTCTGCGCAGGTCGCCACACCGGATTCACGTCCATCGGATCATCCGGGTCGGCGACCATCTGCTGCGCCCTCGTGTAGAAGCCAAGGTCTATCTGCGGGGCGACATCCAGCGGTCGGACCCGCGCCTGGAACTCGACCATCGGCGCGATCGCTGCCCGCACCGGAGCCACCTGGAACTCCAGCCACGGGCTGTTCAGGATGACGGCATCCGCCGCTTTCGGATGCCGTGAAGCCCACAGGCTCAGCGTCAAGCCGCCCGTCGAATGCCCGAGAAGCACCAGCCGGCGCCCCGAGGTGCCTTCCGCGGAATGCCCCATCGTCGCAAGGGCCGCGGCGATGTCCTGGTCGTACGTGGCCAGGTCGGCGACGTAGCCCGGGGTCTGCCCCTCGCGGAGGCTCCGGCCGTACTTCCGCAGATCGAGCGCGAAGAAGCGCGCCCCTCGCGCAGTCCAGAATCGGGCGAGGCGCTTCTGGAAGAAGTAGTCGGACCAGCCGTGGATGTAGAGCACGTCGACGCCCTCCAGCATCGGCCGGAGACCGCGCATCCGCTGCCACCGACTGTGCTCCTCGGGCAACGCCCGCACGAGAGTCGCGACGACCGGGCCCTGCTCGTCGGCTCCGAGGTCGAGGGTGAGCTGCTCGAACTCGTCGCCGAGAACATCAGGCACCCATTCGTCCATGCGTCCCTCCCGAACGTCTCGCTGCGCGGATCGGTCGACTCACGGCGCAGCCGGACGGCCCACCGTGTAGTTCTGCACAATCAGCTCAGCCACGGGCGTGAGGTCGCGGACCCCCGAGCCTTCGTAGGTGGTGAGTCGGATCCAGTCAGGACCCACCCGAAGGTCGAGGACCGGGCGGTCGAACTCATCGGTGCCGGACAACGCGGCATCCGCTCCCTCGACATCCACCTCGCTCCCACCCTCGATCCGTTCGAAGGCCCAAGCGCCTCCCGGCAGGGTCGTGACCATCAGGTATCCCTGCGACTCGTACTCACTCTCGCCGGACGCGTAGTAGCAGATCCGCGCGCCGTTGACGGTCTGGTACACCTCGGACGGGATGCCCCAGCCGCCGAAGGTGTCGATGAGGAACACCTCCGTGTCGAGCTCGGTGGCGAGCTCATCGGTGGTGAGGAACCGGGCACAATCCGCGCCGACGATGTCGCTCGGCGGCAGTTCCACGTCTTTCACGGTCTCCGTCGCCGAAGCGCCGAGACGCCGAAGAGCGGCAGCGATGGGCTCCGCGTCGTCCGCCGTCAGCTCGGGATCGGCCACTTGGCCGGAGACCAGGATGTCGCCGTCGATGACCTGGAAGAAGCACATCCCACTCTCTTCGCACCGGGCCTCTTCACCCCAGTAGCCGCCGCGATTCGCAGCCCCCTCCGTCACCGCCTGCGCGCCGGGAAGAATGGTGACTTCCCAGCTGCGTTCCTCGTCCCCCGCGGAGCACGCCACGCCGCCTGCCCGCGAGAAAGCGTGACGCGCCGGCCCGGGGTACCAGTTGGGCATGGAGACGCTGGACAGGGCCGCTTCGACCTCGCCGGCCACCTCTCCGACCAGCGGCGCCATCTCGGCGGCCACGTCATCGCAGGTGACGTCGAACGCCGTCTCCGGCTCCACGATCGGCTCCGGTGTCGGTGTCGGTGTGGTCGCCGGATCGGCGGATTCCGATGTCGACGGCGTGGGCTCCGGCTCGGGCGTCGGCGCACAGCCCGACAGCAAGAGCAGCGCCACCGCACTGAAGACGAGGAGAGAACGCGGTCGCATGCCCTCAGCTTAGGAGTGCGCTCCCCGAGAAGCGGGAGCGCACCGCAACGATCCGGTGAAGCTGGTCACTCACCGCGCGAGACGCGCACCATCTCTTCGCGGGGAACGACCTTGACCCTGGCCCGCTCCTCCGGCGCGCCCAGCGCGACCTCGTGCTCGTCGAGGCGATGCCAGCCCTCCACGTCGGTCCACTTCACACCGCGCTCCTGCAGAAGCGCCGGGATCGACTCCTCCGAGGGGTCTTCCGGACGCCACCACGAACCCTGGTCGTTGATGATGTGCCGCACGGTCTCCATCGCATCGGACTTGGTGTGACCGATGAGTCCGACCGGTCCGCGCTTGATCCACCCGGTCGCGTAGATGCCGGCAACGTTCTGGTTGGAGTCCTTGGCGAGCACCTGCCCCTCGCGGTTCGGGATGACGCCGTGCTTCTTGTCGAACGGCACACCCGGGAGCGGGGACCCGAAATAGCCGATCGCCCGATATAGCGCCTGGATCGGCACTTCACGCATCTCGCCGGTGCCGACCGCACCTCCTTGCCCGTCAGGCCGGGTGCGCTCGTAGACGAGCGCCGCGACGCGACCGTTCTCGTCCTTGCGAACCTCGACCGGACGCGCCCAGAAGTGCAGGTGCAGCCGCCGCGACGCAGTGCCGCCCGCGTTGTTCACCGAGTCGCGTTTGCGCCACGACTGCAGGATCCGGTCGATGACCATGACCTGCTTGTTACTGGCGACGGCATCCTTCGAAGCCTCGTCGTAATCGAAGTCCTCGTCGTAGACGACCATGTCGACATCACGCAGTTCGCCGAGCTCGCGCAGCTCCAGAGGTGTGAACTTCACCTGCGCCGGACCCCGACGACCGAAGACATGCACGTCGGTGACAGCGCTCGCCTTGAGGCCTTCGTAGACGTTCACCGGGACCTCGGTGACGAGGAGATCCTCCGCGTGCTTCGCCAGCATCCGCGAGACGTCGAGGGCCACGTTGCCGTTGCCGATCACGGCGACGGATGCCGCATCCAACGGCCATTCGCGCGGGACGTCGGGGTGGCCGTCGAACCAGCTCACGTAGTCCGCTGCCCCGTAGGACCCGACGGCGTCCATGCCCGGGATGTCCATGGACGTGTCGCGGATCGCACCGGTGGCGAAGATCACGGCGTTGTAGTGGCGCTTGAGGTCTTCGAGGGTGATGTCCTCGCCGAAGCGGACGTTGCCGAACAGGCGGATGTCGCCGCGGTCGAGCACTTCGCGGAGCGCACCGATGATCCCCTTGATGCGGGGGTGGTCGGGTGCGACGCCGTAGCGGACCAGGCCGTACGGTGCCGGGAGCTGCTCGAACAGGTCGATCGAGACGTCGAACTTGCGCTCCGCCTTCAGCAGGATGTCCGCGGCGTAGATGCCGGCGGGGCCTGCGCCGACGATGGCCAGTCTGAGCTTGGTCATGGAGGTCCTTTCGTATGCCGTCGCATCCGTCGCGCGACCGTCAGGCCGCCCGTGCAGATCAGCTGGAGCGGTCGGCGAGGGTCTCGGCGAATCGGGTGAGTGCGTCGCGCACGGTGCCGCGGGGAAGCGGTGCGAGCGCATCGACCGCATCCCGGGTCCAGGTGTGCGCGAGTTCGAGGGTCTTCTGGGTGACGGCGTGATCTCGCAGTTCGGTCAGCGGCCCGTCGAGGATGGCCGGGTCGGCGCCGTCGGCGATGCGGGCGACGCCGTCGTCGATACGTGCGGCGAGGTCGGCGGAAGCCGCGTCGGACTCGGCCTTCAGCAGCAGATACGGCATGGTCGGAACACCGGCGCGCAGGTCGGTGCCCGGCACCTTCCCGGTGTCTTCCGGCTTGGCCGACAGATCGATGACGTCGTCGAGCAGCTGGAACGCGACACCGATCTTCTCGCCGTAGCCGCGCATCGGCTCTTCATACTCGCTGGACGCGTTGGAGAAGATGACACCGGCCTGCGTCGCCGCGGCGATCAGCGAACCGGTCTTGTCGGCGAGCACCTGGATGTAGAAATCGATGGGGTCGTCGTCGGGCTGCGCACCGATCGTCTCGTGCATCTGACCGAGCACGAGGCGCTCGAAGGTGTCGGCCTGCAGGCGGATGGCACGCTCGCCGAGCCGCGACATGAGCTGACTGGCGCGGGAGAACAGGATGTCGCCGGTCAGGATGGCGATGCTGTTTCCCCAGACGGCGTGCGCGGCCGGCACCCCCCGCCGACGATCGGCGCCGTCCATGACGTCGTCGTGGTAGAGCGAGCCGAGGTGGGTGATCTCGAGTGCCTTGGCGACATCGATGACCTCGTCGGTGTTGCCGTCGCCCAACTGCGCGGCGAGCAGGGTCAGAACGGGTCGGATGCGCTTGCCCCCGGCCTCGTAGAGGTACCGGCTGGCTGCGTCGGCGAGGGGGTCGGCGACGCGCACGTCCTCCGCGAGACCCGTCTCGACCCGCTCGAGGCCGTTCTCGATTTCTCGGGCCACACGGCGGGCGGCGGGGCCGATGAAGACGCGGTCGCTGAAGCCGAGACGGCTCGCCAGTCGCGAACCCGGCGCGATGGGGCTCGAAGTCACGGTCTCAGCCTACCTTCGTCGTGTGCGGCGATCTGCGCCCGAGATGTTCACTCGGGCTTGCGTGCTCTGTGCAGGGCGACGATGCCGAACGACAGGTTGCGGTACGCGACGTCGGTCCAGCCGGCCTCGCGGATCCAGGCGGACAGTCTCTTCTGGTCGGGCCATTCGCGGATCGACTCGTTGAGGTAGTCATACGCGTCGCCGTTCGTGCCCGCCACACGGGCGACCCGCGGCAGCACCTGCGAGTTGTAGAAGCGGTATGCCCCGCGGAAGAACGCGCCCGGAGGTGTGGAGAACTCGTTGATGACGAGGCGCCCGCCCGGCTTCGCGACTCGAAGCAGCTCCCGGAGGGCCTTCTTCGGCTCGTTCACGTTGCGCAGGGCGTATGACATCGTGACCGCATCGAACTCTGCATCGGCGAACGGCAGGTCGGTGGCATCCGCTTGGACGAACGAGAGATTGCGCATCGTTCCGTGGCGGCGCTGCCCCTCGGCGAGCATTCCCGGGGAGAAGTCGGCGGCGACGACCTGAGCGCCGCTCCGCGCGAGGGATGCCGACGACGACGCGGTTCCCGCACCGAGATCGAGGATGCGCTCACCCGGTTTCGGAGCGACGGCGCGCGTCGTGGCGGCGCGCCACAGGGCGTCGTTCCCGACGGTCATCGCCGTGTTCGTGCGGTCATAGCCGGCAGCGACCTGGTCGAACATGCCGCTGACGCGCGCAGGG
Organism: Microbacterium sp. CGR2; assembly: GCF_003626735.1. Lineage (NCBI taxonomy): Bacteria > Bacillati > Actinomycetota > Actinomycetes > Micrococcales > Microbacteriaceae > Microbacterium > Microbacterium sp. CGR2. The sequence goes on from NZ_RBHX01000001.1 coordinate 292,677, forward strand.
TCCTTGCCGAGATCGGCGCGGTTCTTCTCGTTCGAAGTCACGGGTTCAGTCTAGGCGCGAGGCCCAGCGCTTCCAGCCGGTCGAGCCAGGGGTCGGCCGTGGCGTCGTCGAACGGGGCGACGCGGGCGCGAACGCGCTGTTCGAGGTCGAGGGCGAGTGCTTCCAGGCGGGTCATGACATCGGCCGGATAGCCGTATAGCGCGCTGTGCTCCTCCCACTCGTCGCGGTCGTCGACCCACGTGCCACGGTCCCCCTCGACCCGCACGACGTCGAGGTCCATGTCGATGCCGGTGGCCAGCAGCGGATCGTCCGACCACCGGATGTCCCACCCGAGGTCGATGTAGATGCGCATCCCGCGAGGGTGATCGCGGTTGACCGTGAGGGCGAAGTCGGTCTGCCTGGGCACGAGGGTGACATCCGGCGCCTGTGCGATGAACTCCGCGCCGGGGCGCGCACTGTGCCACCCGACGGGCTGTCCGATCCAGTCACCCCACTGATCTGCACCGAGGTACACGCTCTCATGGCGCCAGTGCGGTGACCCGTCCCATTTGCGCCACTGGAAGATCATCTCGGTGCCGGTTTCGGGACGTGCATCGCTCATCCGCCCACCCTAGACGGCCGCTCCCCCGCCACCGCCGCGGCCTAGGCTGGAGGCGTGCATTACACCCACCTGGTCGTGGAGACCCGAGAGATCGACCCGGTCGAGGATCTCCTGGCCTACGCGGACCCGTCGCGTCCTCTCGCGTGGCTGCGGCGCGGAGACGGAATCGTGTCTGTCGGCGAGCCGTTCGCGGAGATCCGACCACCGGCAGGAGCCGACGTGTCGCGCGCTGCCGCCTTGGCGACCTTCTGGCGAGGCATGGCCGCCGAAGCGGAGATCGATGACCCGATCGGCCTTCCCGGAACAGGTCTCGTCGCCTTCGGAGCATTCACGTTCGACGAGGAATCGGCCGCCGACAGCGTGCTGATCCTGCCGACGCAGATCATCGGACGCCACGGCGGACGGTTCTGGCGGACGCGCATCCGCCTCGCCACCGACACCCGACGCGCTGAGGAGCTCCCCACGCAGCCCTACGGACCGCACTGGGCCGGGACGGTCGGCCCGGGCGCGCAGAGCCCCCAGGGCTACCAGGACTCGGTACGCCACGCTCTCGCCCGCATCGCCGACGGTGAAGTCAGCAAGGTTGTTCTCGCGAGAGACCTCACCGGCAGCATCCCCGCCGGTTCCGACCTCCGTCGTCTCGTGCGTGCGCTCTCGAGCGGCTACCCCGACACCTGGGCGTTCGCCGTCGACGGCCTGATCGGCGCGAGCCCCGAGACCCTGGTGACCGTTCGCAGCGGCACGGTGACCGCGCGGGTGCTCGCCGGGACGATCGGCAGAGGCGCCGACGCGGATGCCGACACCGCGGCATCCGCCCACCTCGCGTCGAGCACCAAAGACCTCGACGAGCACCAGTACGCCGTGCAGAGCGTGCTCGCCTCGCTCCGGCCGCATACGCGCGCCCTCGCTGCGAGTGAGCAGCCCTTCCTCCTGAAGCTGCCGAATCTGTTCCACCTGGCCACCGACGTCGAAGGCGAGCTGGCAGACGGCGAATCGGCGCTCGATCTCGTGCGCGTTCTGCATCCGACCGCCGCCGTCGCGGGCACGCCCACCCCCGCAGCGATCGCCGCGATCCGCGACCTGGAGCCGTTCGACCGCGGCCGCTACGCGGGCCCCGTCGGATGGGTGGATGCCGCCGGCAACGGCGAATGGGCGATCGCGTTGCGGTGCGCGCAGTTCACGACCGCCGAAGACGACATCCGCGTCACCGCGTACGCCGGCGCCGGGATCGTCGCCGGCTCGGATCCGGAATCCGAACTGCTCGAGACGCGCGTGAAATTCCGCCCCCTGGTGGACGCGCTGGCCTGAGTCAGCTGGCGGCGAGGCGCTTCTTCTCGGCCTCGACGTCGAAGTCCGCCACCGGCCATTGCGGGTCGATGTCTTCGAGGGCGGCGAGCAGCAGTTCCTGCACGGCGAGGCGCGCGTACCACTTGGCGTTCGCCGGCACCACGTGCCAGGGCGCAGCCTCGGTCGAGGTGCGCTCGAACACGGCCTGGTAGGCGTCCATGTATCGCGGCCACAGCAGACGTTCGTCGACGTCGCCCGGGTTGTACTTCCAGTGCTTGTCGGGGCGTTCGAGCCGCTTCATGAGCCGCTCCTTCTGCTCGTCGGCGGAGATGTGCAGCATCACCTTGATGATGCGGGTGCCGGATGCCGCCACTCTGGCTTCGAACTCGTTGATCGCGTCGTACCGGCGCTCGATCTCGGAGGGGTCCGCGAGTTCGCGCACCCGACCGATCAGAACGTCTTCATAGTGGGAGCGGTCGAAGACGCCGATGAAGCCGGGCTCCGGGAGGCGCTTCTCGACGCGCCACAGGAAGTCGTGGGCTCGCTCCTCCTCGGTGGGCGCCTTGAACGCGGCGAGCGATATCCCCTGCGGATCGACAGCGCCGACGACGTGCCGCACGATTCCGCCCTTGCCCGCGGAATCCATCGCCTGCAGTACCAGCAGCACGGAATCGGCGTCCGTCTCCACCCGACTCTCGGCGTACAGGCGCTCCTGCAGCTCGTTCAGCTTCTCGAGGCCCGCGGCGAGGTCTTCTGCACCGTGCGCCTTGCCCTTGTCATAGCCGGGCTTGCTGTCGGGGTCGAGGTCAGCGAGGCGGAACCCGTCGTCGATCCGCAGCAACTGCGTCCAGGAGTGCGCGTTCATACGCTCATCCTGCCAGCGTCACCGCGCCAGCGGGACCTCGATGAGCTGGCGTCCGCCGCGGGGCGCGGTCAGCGCCTGGTCGAGCGCCGTGCGAGTCGTGATCTGCTGATAATCCCAGCCGTACGCGAGCGCGAGTTGTTGCAGCTGCACCGAGTGGGGTGTGTAGAACGCGCGATCGAGATCGGTCGGGCTCGCGGATGCTGCGACCTCGAGCGAATCGAAGATGGTCCCGCCGCCGTCGTTCCCGACGATGACCTGCAGCCTCGGTGCGGCCTCGTCCGGCGGAAGCAGCAAGGCACCGACATCGTGCAGGAACGCGAGATCGCCGAGAAGCACCCGCGTGACGCCGGGGGCCCCAGCGGCCTGACTGGCGAGAGCGATGCCGGTCGCGGTGGCGATGGTCCCGTCGATCCCGGCGAGCCCACGGTTGGCGTGCACCGGCACCTTCTTGCCGCCGAGCACGCCGTCGGCCACGCGGACCAGTCGGGACGAACCGAACATCAGTCGGTCGTGCGGCCAGGTCGCCCGCCAGACGGCGTCGACCAGGAGCTCGCGGTCGAGCGGCCGGCGCACCGCGTCCAGTTCGGCCTTCACCGCCTCACGGCGGGCCGCGAAGTCCGTGGAGGCGAGTCCCTCCGGATCGGGAGCGTGCTCGCTGAGGTCGACGGCCTCTTCGGCGGATGCCGCGAGCCACGCTCCGAGCCACTCCCGGTCGGCTGCGCCGGACTCGACGGTCACCGCAGGGACTCCCCGGGTGCGGCCGTTGAGGTCGAGTTGCTCGCCGCCTCGATGCACGGCGACGACCTCGACCTCGGCGCGGGAGAGGAGGGCGGCGACTTCCCGGCTGAGTGTCGGATGCCCGAGCACCACGGCCCGCTGGATGCGGCCGCCGAGATCGTCGCGCCGCAGGAGGCGGCGGTAGCCGTGGACGAGCTGCCGCCCGAACCGCGCGCCGCTGACGACCTCCGCGATGAGTGGCCAGCCGCCGTCGTGGGCGACCTGCTCCGCGTCGGGGCCGGCGTCGGCGCCGGCGATCACGACGGTCAGCGGACCGCGGGCGAGGGGGAACGGTGCCGCGGCGGGCGGACGGGGCGCGTCGCCGGCGACCACGGCGACATCGGGTGCCTCGCCGGAGAGCGGCTCCCGGGACGGCAGGTTCAGGTGGACCGGACCACCGACACCCGGCAGATGCCGCTCGACCTGCCGCTCCCCCACGGCCGTGGCGACCGCGAGCGCGCCGAGCCCGTCCCAGCTGCCCTCGCCGGGGACGGGTGCATCGATCTGCGCGCGCACGAATCGATCGAAGATGCCCTCTTGGATGGTGGCCTGGTTCGCTCCGACGCCTAGCAGCTCGGGCGGCCGGTCCGCTGTGAGGAGCAGGAGCGGCACGCCGGAGTGGTAGGCCTCCATGACCGCCGGCAGCAGGTTCGCCACAGCCGTTCCCGAAGTGCAGATCACCGCGGCCGGCACACCCGTCTCGCGGCCGATGCCGAGCGCCGTGAACCCCGCTACCCGTTCATCGATGCGAACGTGCACGCGCAGTACTTGAGCGTCGGCGGAGCGGACCGCGGCGAGCGCGAGCGCCTGGGAGCGTGATCCCGGAGAGAGGACGATGTCGCGTACGCCGTGCGCGACGAGTTCGGCGATCAGGGTTGCCGCAGCACCCGTCGCCGGAGATGAGGTCACGGGCGCGGATCCGCGGTGGGAGGTTCGTCGGTTTCGTCGTCGAGGCGAGCGAGTTCCTCTTCGAGGCGGCGGATGCGGGCATCCTGCTCGGTCTTGCTGATGCTCTGCAGGAAGGCGGGGTCGTCGTCGGGTGCCACCTCGCGGCGCGCTCCCTTGTCGTTCCCGCGGCGGCGGCCGATGGTGAACCAGAGCACCCCGCCGATCACGGGGATGAGCACCACGATCGCGATCCACGCGGCTTTGCGGACGCCACGATGCCGCGTCGGCGGCTGCACGGCGCAGTCGACGATGCTGAACACCCAGAACACCGCGGCCAGGAAGCCGCCGATGATCAGTAGTCTCGCCACCCTTCCAGTGTAGGCGCGTCAGGGAACCCGCGGGTTCCGCGGACGCAGACGTCAGTCGCCGTCGAGGCGGATGATCCGGTCGTCGCCGTCCGACGGACTCCCCCGCCCGTCGGTGTTGTTCGTGAGGACCCATACCGCGCCGTCGGGCGTGACGACCACGTCACGCAGCCGACCATAGTCTCCGACGTGTCGTTCCGTGTTCGTCGTGGGGTCGTCGAGCGGGACGACGCGGAGACGCTCACCCCTGAGGTTCGCGATCAGGACCTCGGAGGACGTGACGGCGATACCGCTGGGACTGGCGGCGTCGGGCGCCCACTGCTGTACCGGGTCGATGAAGTCGTCGTCCTCCGCGATGCCTTCGACGATCGGCCAACCGTAGTTGCCTCCTGCCTCGATCACGTTGAGCTCGTCCCACGTGTCCTGCCCGAACTCGCTCGCGTACAGCACGCCCTCGGCGTCCCAGCCGAGCCCCTGCGGGTTGCGGTGGCCGTAACTGTAGACGGGCGAGTCGTCGAAGGGGTTGTCGGCGGGCACGTCGCCCTCCGACGTGAGGCGCAGGATCTTGCCGGAGACGGCATCCAGGTCCTGTGCGCTGTCGCGGTCTCCGGCATCACCGGTCGTGACGTACAGCATTCCGTCGGGGCCGAAGGCGATGCGTCCGCCGTTGTGATTGCCCGCCGAGGGGATGCCGTCGATCACGGTCGTCGGGCGACCGAGTGTCAGCCCCCCGGCTTCTCCGCCGATGTCGCGCCTTTCGAGGCGGTTGCCGTCCTGCGCGGTGAAGTACGTGTAGAGCCGTCCGTCACTCACGGCGAGCCCGAGCAGACCACCCTCGCCCCCGGCCGCGACGCCTTCGATGCGGGCGACCTCGCGCGTCGTGCCGTCATCGCCGAGTTCGAGGATGCGGCCGCTGTCCCGTTCGCTGATCAGAGGAGTGCCCTCGTGGAAAGCGATCGACCACGGGGCGTCCAGGTCTTCGGCGACCGTGTCGGCGGCGGGCGGCGGCTCGGGCGGCATCGCGGACGCGCAGGAGGCCAGCGCCAGGACCGATACCGCGGCGAAGACGGCGGCGGACCGGCGGCGAACCGGGGCGAAGCGACTCATGTCTCCATCCAACGCTGTCTTGCCCTCCGTGGGAAGGGCGGCCCCGCCGTTCGGCAGGCCCACTCGGCTGGCTGCGTGGAGGCCCACTCGGCGGGCGGCGTGGCCGTAGCGATCGAGGTCTCGTGTCGAGCGTTCAGGAGTCGCGAGGCGGCCGGCGCAGCTGCTTGACGTCGGTGCGCCGTTGCTTCGCCTTCAGGCGTCGCTCCTTCGACCCTCGGCTCGGCTTTGTCGGTCGTCGCGATGGCCCCGGCGGTTGGAGCGCTTCGGCGAGGAGGATGACCAGCCGCTCCCGCGCCGCCTCGCGGTTGCGGAGCTGCGCGCGGTGCTCGGATGCCGCGATCGTCAGCACGCCGTCCACCAAGCGGTTGCCGAGCCGAGCGAGGAGTCGATCGCGCTGCGCCGACGACAGGGCGGCCGAGTGAGCGGCGTCCCACACCAGCTCGACACGCGAATCCGCGGTGTTCACGCCCTGACCGCCCGGGCCTGACGACCGCGAGAACCGCCACGACAACTCCGACTCGGGGAGGGTGACCCCCGAGGTGATCCGGAGGCCCGGGCGGTGGGAAGCGGGCATGCCTCCATCATCCCTCGTGGAGCGCCTCCACGGGCTCCCTCGTGGCATCGCTCGGGATGGTCGGCACAGGTGTCGGAAGAACGGACGGATGCCGGGCCGATGAGCGGCATGTCGCCCTGCATCCGTGATTTCCCCCGACATCTGTACTGCGACGCGCCCTGTCCACCAGGTGAACGCCGACACCGCCTGCTTGAAGGCTTGATGAACACCTGGGTGCACCCATGCACCGCCGGCCCGCGCGCTCCTAGGTTCAAGATGGGTAGGGCGACCGCCCGCCCGATCGGGTTGTCTCAAAACTGGGGATGCACACATGGGAATCAGGAAGACGACGGGCTGGGCCGCTGCAGGACTCGCTGCCGTGATGATCGCGGCGCCGCTGCCCGCGCTCGCCGAGGACGCGGACGCCGCCACCGGCACGCTCACGGTCACGCGGTTCGACGACCGCTACGCCGACGGGCTCTACGACACGACCAAGACGGCTCCGGGCGGAGACGTCGACCGGCTGAACACGTCGCACGCGGCGCAGCTCATCGACGTCAACGGCACCCGGCACTACCTCAGCGCGGACGAGGACGGGCTGTACCGATTCACCGACGTTCCGGTCGGCCCGGCGAAGCTCTACCTCGGCTACCCCAACAACCCTCCCGGCGAGGTGCTGTTCGACGCGACGGGAGCGACGGACGCCACCCAGATCACGCGCCTCGCGACGGCCGAGTACTTCGGACCGCAGGGCGTGCTCGACATCACCATCGACGAGGACGGTGAGGAGCGCCTGATCGGCATGTCGGCTCTGCGACTCGTCGCCGACGTCGTGAACGCCGACGGCACGCCCACCGCAGGACTGGCGACCGTGGAGCTCGGCTCCGGAGACGACTGGTACCCCGCGACGGAGTACAGCTTCCAGCCCGGCACTTACGAGGCGTTCCAGCCTTCGGGCTACGTCCGCCACCTTCCCGGCGAGCTGGGTGTGCGCGTGACACCTCCCGCGGGTTTCCAGGTGGCCGAGGTCACGGCGGGCGACGTCAACGCGTTCACGGTGACCGAGCGCGACGGCGCCTACTGGTTCTCCTCCACGCAGGTGCTGAACTACTTCTGGAACCCGGCGTTCACCGTGACGCTCGAGCCGGTTCCCGACAAGCACAAGCCGACGGCGACGCTGGTCTCCCCGACGACGGCCGGTCCGTTCCGGGCGCTGTCGGTGCAGGTGGATGCCACGGACGACACCGGTCTCACGCGCATCGTCGCGAACATCTACAAGGACGGCACTCTCGTCAAGAGCACCCAGAGCGCGGTGAGCGGAACGAGTGCGTCGCACACGGCGACGGTGACACTGCCCGACGGGGACTACACCGTGAAGTACAACTCGCAGGACGCGACGGGCAAGATCTCCAAGACCACCTCGTTCGCATTCACCATCGACGCCACGGCTCCCAAGGCGACGGTCAAGTCCGGAGAGAAGTTCACACTCGGAGCGGATGGCGTCTACGACCTCGTGAGCTTCAAGCTGTCGGATGCCGGCAAGATCGACAAGGTCTCGATCAACGGCAAGGTCAAGGACCTCACGAACAACGCCTGGTCCGACGTCAACTTCATCAAGCCGGGCACCTTCGGCGCGGTCGAAGGCACCAACACGCTGGTCGTCTACGACGTCGCCGGCAATACCCAGACGACCACGTTCACGCTGAACTGACCGCCTGACCGCCTGACCGCCTGATCGGACGACAGAGCCGCGATCCCGGGTTACACGGGGTCGCGGCTCTTTCTGCTGCCAGTGGACGCGACGGCGGGAGTCGAACCCGCAACGCCACCGGATATGAGCCGGGGCCCGGGACCGCCCGGATCGCCGCGATGAGGATGACGCTACCGGTCCCCGACCCAGGGCGCCAGGATCGTTGCCTGGGATAACCCCATGAGTCAGACGATGACGTCGCGTTCCAGGGGCCGCGCGCCCGATCGAGGCGTTTCGTCTCGTCGCTTCGCTCCTCGCTCAACGAACAGGGTGGGTCGAGGCGTTTCGGTTTTCGCTACGCGCCACTGCGGGGTGGCGCGCTGCGGGGCGGCGGCGCGGGCGCGTCGATCGCGCGCAGCAACCGCTGCACCGCTTCGCGCAGCTCCGCGCGGTCGGGCTCAGGGAAGGTCATCGCGTACTCGACGCCCTCGGGAATCCAGAGGAAGGCGTACATCGCCTCGCGCCAGTCCGAGCCGCCGATCGGCCACCGGGTGTGGTCGGGACCCTCCGCCGTCGCTCCCTGCGACCATGGGCCGAAACGCTCGTGCATCTCAGCGAGCGACAGCTCCATGACGGCATCTCCTTCGACCTTCTGCGGTGACCAGGACGAGGCGATGAGCACGCGCTCCTCGATCTCGGCCTCCGTGATGTCGCGTCGCGGGAACAGCACGCGGGTGTGCTCGACCGACGCGATCCGGTCGACGCGGAAGGTCCGCCAGTCCGCACGGTCGAGGTCCCAGCAGAGCAGGAACCACTTGCGTCCCGAGGGCGCCAACGCGTGCGGCTCGACACGGCGGATGCTCTCCTCGCCCGCAGCATCCACGTACCGCATCCGTAATCTCTCGGTGTCACGAGTGGCCATGGCGATCTCGCCGAGCACGACCGGCGAGACGACCGGCGCATCACCGATGCGCGGGGGCTGCACGGATGCCGCGAGCGCATTCACTCGCTGGCGAAGCGCCGACGGCAGCACCTGCTCGAGCTTCGCCAGGGCGGTGAGTGTGACCTCCGGGCCGCCGACAAGCTGCTGGGTGGCCGCGACGCGGAGTCCGATCGCCATGGTGACGGCCTCGTCGTCGGTCAGGAGCAGGGGCGGTACGGCACTCCCGGCCTCGAGTCGATAGCCGCCGGCGGCTCCCGGCGACGACTCGACCCGATAGCCGAGTTCGCGCAGCCGGTCCACGTCGCGGCGTACGGTGCGCTCTGTCACGCCGAGCCGTGCCGCAAGCTCGGTGCCCGGCCAGTGGCGGTGCGTCTGGAGAAGGTTCAGGAGTGCGAGCGCTCGGGTGGTCGTATCGGACATGCGTCAAGATTGCCAGACATCGCGGACAGGATCTGTCCGCATGGCTTCGTACTCTCAGTCCATGACGAACCAACCCATCATCGAAACCGAGGGCCTGACCAAGGTCTTCACCGTCAAGAAGACGCCGGTGCACGCGGTCACCGACCTCTCCTTCGCCGCGACAGCCGGAGAGCTCGTCGCGTTCCTCGGCCCGAACGGTGCCGGCAAGTCCACCAGCCTCCGGATGCTCACCACTCTCATCCCGCCCACCTCCGGATCAGCCAGGGTCGTCGGCCACGACATCCGCACGGATGCCGCCGGCGTGCGTGCGCGCATCGGCTATGTCGGCCAGCTCACCAGCGGCAGCTTCTCGCAGCGGGTGCGCGACGAACTGCTCAGCCAAGGCTCCTTCTACGGGATGTCCAAGCGCGACAGCGTCCGCCGGGCAGACCAGCTGATCGAGTCGCTCGACGTCTCGTCCTTCGCGACGCGCACCGTGCAGCAGCTCAGCGGCGGTCAGAAGCGGCGGCTCGACATCGCCCTCGGACTCATGCACGCCCCGCCGCTGATCTTCCTCGACGAACCCTCGACCGGACTCGACCCGCAGAGTCGGGCCAACCTGTGGGAGCACATCCTCGACCTCCGCACCCAGCACGGCACGACCGTCTTCCTCACCACCCACTACCTGGAGGAAGCCGACCGCTACGCCGAACGCGTCATGGTCATGGACAAGGGGCGCATCATCGCGGACGACGACGCCACCGCCCTCAAAGCGACCCTGGCGGGCGACGTGCTCACCTTCGGCTTCGCGGATGCCGCGGCGGCAGCGAGCGCCCAGCCGATCGTCGCGCGGCTGAGCACGGCAGAGGTCTCGCTCGACGGCGACGCGGTCTCGCTCGCAGTCCCCGACGGTGACGCGCTGCTGCCTGTGATCGTGCGTGAGCTCGATGCCGCCGGCATCCTCGTCCGCCGCGCGACGGGCGTGCCGCCGACCCTCGACGACGTGTTCCTCGCACTGACCGGTCGCACCCTCCGCGAGGCCGGGGAAGGGACGGATGCCGCAGGCGAAGCATCCGATCCCGGCGCGAGCACGGCTGACGCCGACCAGAGCGCCGCGACCGCGGCATCCGACACCCGCAAGGCAGGAGCCCTCTCATGACCGCTGACAACACGTTGGTGCGCCCGAACCTCGCACGCGACACCAGGAATGTCCTGACACGCGAGCTGAAACCCGTGGTCCGCGACCCGTTCACGCTGATCTTCAGCCTGCTGCAGCCGCTGGTGTTCCTCGGGCTGTTCGCTCCGCTCCTGATCGGCGGGTCAGGCGAACCGGCCGGCGAGACGCTGGCGTGGTTCGTGCCCGGAGTGCTGGTGATGATCGTGCTGTTCGGCACCGGCGCGACCGGATCGAACCTGCAGTACGAGATGATGACCGGATCTCACGAGCGGACGCTCGTCGCCCCACTCGCCCGCTCGTCGCTGCTGATCGGCCGCGCGCTCAAGGAGATCGCGCCCATCGTGATCCAGGCGCTGGTGATCGTGCTGATCGCCTGGCCGTTCGGCTTCGCCGCCGACATCCCCGGCCTGCTCATCGGACTGGCGCTGCTCGCCGTCTTCGGCGTCGGCCTCGGCTCGCTGTCGTACTCGCTCGCACTCGCGACGAAAGACCGCGAATGGCTGTTCTGGGGTGTGCAGCAGGCACTCATCTTCCCGCTGCTCATCCTGTCGGGGATGCTGCTGCCGCTCGACGACGCCCCGGAGTGGATGCGGGCCGTCGCGGCGGTCAACCCGGTGAACTGGGTCGTGCAAGCCGAACGTGCCCTGTTCGCCGGTGACCTCGGAGACGTGACCGTGCTCTGGGGCTGGGTGTCGGCGCTCGCCGTGGCGGTCGTCGGACTCGTCGTCGGGGTGCGCGCGATCCGCCGCAGCAGCTGATCCGGCGGCCCGGTGCGCCGTTGTGCTGGGAAAACCCGGATGCAGCGGCGCACCGTCGACGCGCCTCCGTTTCTCACCCGAGGATCGGGAGCGACCTCAGCGCCGGATCGAGTCGTGGAACGGGTTCGGCTCGAGCGTGTAGTCGGTCGAGGCGTCGGCCCAGGTTCCCAGGTCGGTTGCCTGACCACGCCGACGGAAGGCAGCGAGGGCCTTCGTCGCCGGAGCGCCCAGAGCCAGCGCCGCAGCCCCCACGACCGACCGCTCCTCGGATCCGAGCACACTGGAACGCTGCCAGGCCTCATGCGCCGCGCCGCCCCGGGCAGCGGGCACCCGACGCGCCGGCAGCGCGCCGGACCGGCGAAGCGCGACGAGTTCCTGCACACGGTCCCACCAGTTCGACTCCGCCTCGGAGTGGAAGTAGTTGTCGCGCAGCCAGTCGGAGTGCGGATGCCGGAACCGACCCGCGATCACTTCGCTCCGCCCGCCGAGCAGCCCGCTTCCCACGAACACCGTGTTCAGGAGGCTCTTGCTCACCCCAAACGAGTCGAGCGCGATCACCGGCACGTCGACGGCGGTGGCCTCGATCGCGGCGGTCGAGCTCACTGTCACCAGCCCGGCGGCCGTCTCCAGGGCGGACGCCATCGAGTCGTACGAGAACACCAGGTTGTCCGGGCGCCTGCTCGGCAGGAACTGCGCGTACGGGTCGCGCTCGAGGTGGGTCTCGGACTCTCCGGGCCGTGACCGCAGCTTCACCACGACGCGACGGTCGGGGTCGGCCTCGGCAGCGCGAACGAGAGTGGCCGCGATCTCTGCACGCTCTTCCCGGGCGACCGGGACGAGCGCCTGCGCCGCGAAGACGATATCGGTGGCCGGAGGCCGCACGGCGACCGGCTGCTCTCGACCCACGGCCACGGCCACGCCACCCGAGCGGCCGGCCATGGCGTCGACGCGGACACGCTCCGGGCGCAGCATCCGCTGCTTCCGGGCGAAGGGAAGGGTCGCCAGCGCCGTCGGCATCGACACGCCGATGCGGCGTCCGAGTTCGGCGAAGGCGCGGGTCTCGCGATGCGAGTGCACCACCAGCAGGTCCGTGTGCCTGCGGTATTCCAGCGCCCCGCGCTGCGCGGGGATGGCCATACCGGGAAGTCCGGAAACCGTCACGGGACGATGCGTCAACGAGTCGATCACCCGTCCCATCAGCCGCACGAACGGTCCCCGGCCGGCGAGCAGCACCACGTCCGGTCGCTGCCCTTCGAGCCATCCGGCCGCTCTGGCGAAGTCGATGCGGGTGACATCCTCAGGCTGCACCCCCGTGCCGGCGAGCGCCGTGCGCTGCTGCTCGACGCTGGCCGTCAACGGTGTGCGCACCAGCAGCAGGTGAGGCCGGAGCCCCGGCACCGAGCCCATCAGCGCGGCGGCCCACTTCACGAAGGAATCGGCATCCGCGATCGCGACGACGCGGAGGCCGGCGGCATCCGTCATGCGGGAACGCGGCGGAGCTTCGCCATCGGCGCGCGCTCGCTGTCGAACACGCGCTTGACGCCGTCGCCGAGGGCGCTCTCGATCACGCGGATGTCACGCACGAGGTGCTCGAGTCCGGCCGGCTCGAGGGATGCCGCGTGGTCGGAGCCCCACATGGTGCGATCGAGCGTGATGTGGCGTTCGACGGCGACGGCGCCGATGGCCACCGCTGCGAGGGAGATCTGCAGTCCACGCTCGTGGCCGGAGTAGCCGACGGGGATCCCGGCGTAGCGGTCGCGCAGCGTGGCGATCACCCGCAGGTTCGCCTCTTCCGGCTCCAGCGGGTAGGTGGAGGTCGCGTGCATCAGCACGACGCGGTCGGTGCCGAGGGTGTCGAGCGCGCGGTCGATCTGCTCGATCGTCGACATGCCGGTGGACAGGATGACGGGCTTGCCCGTCTCGCGCAGCGCGACCAGCAGGTCGGTGTCGGTGAGGCTCGCCGAGGCCACCTTGTGGGCCACGACGTTGAGGTCTTCGAGGAACGCGACGCTGGGCACATCCCACGGCGAGGCGAACCAGTCCAGGCCGAGCATCGTCGCGTGGTCGCCGATCTCGACGTACTCGTCGCGACCGAATTCGACCCGGCGGCGGTACTCCAGGTACGTCATCGTGCCCCAGGGGGTCTCCCGCGGGACGTCGCGCATGTGCTCGGGAGTGGAGATCTCCGGGGTGCGCTTCTGGAACTTCACCGCGTCGGCGCCGGCACGCGCGGCGACGTCGATGAGACGCTTGGCGATGTCGACGTCAC